>JAZRFC010000081.1:0-78804 GCA_045661145.1 Clostridia bacterium
CAGCAAAGCGGTATTGCACAGGAAAAAATAAAGATAATGGAAATGAACTGATAAAATATCTTGATTATTTTTCACTTTGGTGATAAAATACCTATATAAACGCACGAAAGGAAGTGTTTAGTGTGGCTGAGAATTTCATCGCTACAGAAAACGGTAATATAAAAATTTCCCCCGAAGTTATAATTCGTATCAGTGCTATTTCCGCCCGTGAGGTAGAGGGTGTATCAGGCTTGGGTACATCAGGCGGATTTGCGGAGTTCCTTGGAAAGGTTAATCAGGAAAAGGGTATCAAGGTTGAGCTTCTAGAGGATTCTGCAACAATCGATGTGCATGTAAGTGTCGAGTTCGGTGTAAAAATCAACGAGGTTGCATACAATTTGCAAAAAGCGGTAAAGAATGCCGTTGAAGCATATGCAGGTATTGATAATGTGACAGTTAATGTTTTCGTTGACGGAATTGAGCAGGATAAAGCGGCAGAGAAAAAGGCAGAAAAATAAAGAGGTAACAGTATGATAACAGAATATACAAACCGTGGTGTATGTTCCCGTAAAACGGTTGTTGACCTTTCTCCTGACGGAACGATTAATGATATCTCCATTGTAGGAGGTTGTAACGGAAACACAAACGGACTTGCAAAGCTTCTTAAGGGGATGAATGCCCGTGATGCAATCCTCAGATTAAAGGGTATTGACTGCAACGGCAGGGGCACAAGCTGTCCTGACCAGGTTGCAAATGCTCTGGCAGAAGCTCTTAAAAATATATAATATGAAAACTCCTCAAAGGAAAGTTTCCTTTGAGGAGTTTTCATATTACAAGAATATCATCCATTTTTATATCAAATTTTTCATGAGGGATGTCTTCAAGGAAAAAATCTTTTTGACAAATTCCCAGCTTGAAAGGTGTAATTTCCTCCAAAAATCTGTCATAATACCCTTTGCCGTACCCAAGGCGATAACCGTTTTTGTCAAAGGCTATTCCGGGAACTATCACAAAGTCAATTTTGTCTTTCGGAAATTCTTCAGGGAATTTGGGTTCGGGAATTTTAAACTTACCCTCTTTTAAATCCTCCAGAGAATTTATGGGGCAGGCAATCATATCTCCCTCTTCATCGATACAGTAAGGCACCAATACTTTTTTATCCTTTAAAAGCTCCTGTATTACACCGAATGTATCAACTTCACCGTGGGCAGAAATATAGCAAAAAACTGTCTCTGCCTCTGTGAATTCAGGATATTTTTCAAGCATTTTCATACTTAACTTCGGCGGTACAATGCTTTTGCGACGGGAAAGAAGCTCTTTTCGGAGAACTTTCTTTCTGTTACCCATTGTAATTTTCATCTGCATTTTTACGGATTTGGGCAATTGTTTCTGTGTAGGGGGGATTTGCAAATACGGCACTTCCTGCAACGAGAATATTTACTCCGGCCTTTGCCGCAAGTACCGCAGTTTCGGCATTTATGCCGCCATCCATCTGTATATCTATATTCTTTCCGTCCTTGTGGGCACGGATATTTTTTACCTTATCCAGCACCTCGGGCATAAACTTCTGCCCACCAAAGCCGGGAACAACGCTCATTACAAGCACCATATCAAGCTTGTGAAGTACGGGGAAAAGTGTTTCCTCGCTTGTAGCAGGTTTAATTGCTGCTGCAGCTTTCACGCCAAATGAATGGATGTAGTCTATAAGCTCGTCCATATCCGGTGCACATTCCTGATGAAAAGTGATAAGCTCTGCCCCTGCCTTTACGAAAGGCTCTACAAACATACGGGGATTTTCCACCATCAGATGGCAGTCGAAGAAAAGTCCCGAAGCTTCTCTTATGGATTTTACAATATCGGGACCCATAGAAAGATTGGGTACGAAATGTCCGTCCATAATGTCGATGTGTGCCCACTCTGCCCCTGCCTTTTCTATTGCAAGAACATCCTCTCTCAGTGCACCGAAATCCGATGCAAGTAGTGAAGGTGCTATCTTTATCATAAGTTTTAATCCTTTCTTTCCCAATCCTTGATTTCCTTCAATTTGTTATACAGTGAAATATAGTTTTCATATCGGCTTTTTGCAATAACGCCTTCTTCTGCGGCATCTTTTACTGTGCAACCCTTTTCACCGATGTGGTTACAGGTGCGGAATTTACACATGCCTTGTCTTTCTGCAATTTCGGGAAAATATTGCCACAAATCTCCTGCGCGGATTTCATCTGCCTCAAGCCTTGAAAATCCTGGTGTGTCAAAGACAAAACCACCCTCTGTTTCCATAAGCTCTACATGACGGGTTGTGTGCTTTCCTCTCTGAATCTTACTGACATCCCCCGTTTTTAAGGAAACGCCTGTAATTCTTTTAAGAAGACTTGATTTACCAACACCCGAAAGCCCTGCAAAAGCAACGGTCTTTCCCTTAATTGCTTCACGGATTATGTCTGTACCCTCCCCCGTTTTTGCACTTGCCGAAATGCAGGGGTATGATGCTTTTTCATAGACTGATATAAAATCCTTTATCTCGTCGTTTTCAGCCAAATCAGTTTTATTAAGGCATATTATAGCCTTAATCCCTTTACTTTCCGCAATGACAAGAAGCTTATCAATAAGCATAAAATCGGGAAGCGGAGATTTTGCCGCGGATACGAGGACTAGAACATCTACGTTGCTGACCCCGGGACGAATGAGAAAATTTTTTCTGGGATGAATTTTCACAATATGCCCCGTGACGTCGTTATTAAACTCAATTGTTACTTTGTCACCTACAATGGGGGAAAGCTCATTTTTGCGGAATTTTCCGCGGGCGTGACATTCTATCGTATCATTTTCGGTTCTGACATAATAGAATCCCCCGATTCCCTTTGTGATTGTGCCGTCGGCACAGATTTTATTATTGTTTGTCACTATTTTACCTCTTTCGTGGCTATATAGGTATCGTTATAATAAATGTCTGCTCCGTTGGTGGTGTCAACACCTGCTGCAACATCAAAGGTTACGGTTGCAGTTCCCGAGGCTGTGGTAACGTCTGCCTCATACACTTTTTTCCCGTCAAGCATAATCTTTACCTTGGTAGGAGCTGATTTACTGAGAGAAGAAAGGGAAAGGCTGACCTTTTTGGGCTTTTCTGTTGCAGATGATGAGGTTTTATCAGAATCCTGTATCTCATCTGCCTTGGCTTTTCCCGTAGAAACGTATATTTCAATAACCGTGCCTGTGGGAACTACGGAATTGGGCTTTTTACCCTGGCGGATAACCTCACCTTTGATTACGGTGGAGCTGTCCTCCTCAATAACCTTTACCTCTAAGTTGTTTCTTTCGATTTCAACTATTGCCTCCTGCTGAGGAGAGCCTACCACATCGGGAACATATGTGTTTTCAGCACCCTTTGACACAAAGAGGGTTATCTCGTCACCCTCACCCATCTGTGTATCCTTGGATGGAAGATGCTTGATTATTCTTCCCTCTTCATAGGTACTGCTGTCCTCCTGCTCGATAACCACAGTAAGACCTTTTTCCTCAAGCATTTCCTGAATTTCCGCACATTCCTTGCCCGTATAATCGGCAAGCTTTATGAGTACGGGACCGCGGCTTACAGTAAGCTTGATTTCTCTTTTTGTTTTTATTTTGAAGCCACCGTCGGGATTCTGGTCTATAATTTTGCCTTTTTCCTCGTCGGAGAAGACTTCCCCTGCAATTGAAACGGTGAAAGTTACATCCTTGTTGGATTTTCTTTCAGCTTCAAGTGCTGCTTCTTCAAAGGTCATACCTTTAAAATCAGGAATAGCATATTCTTTTCCCGTTCCGCCGAAAAAGACATATATTACAAGAATTATAGAAAGTATAAATACCGAAAACAGTGATATTGCCGCAATAAGAAGATTTTTATGAGGATCTTTCTTCCTCTGTCTGGCAGTGCGGCGGGTTGCAGCCGCATGACGGGATGTTTTCTTTTCTGTATGAGAGGGAGCCTCTCCGTCGTAGGCATTAAGAGAAGCTACATTTATCGAGGGGTCCTGATAGACCGTCACAAGGTCCTCGAGAATTTCTGTGGCAGAGGCGTAACGAAGCCTTTGCTCCTTACACATCGCACGCATAATGATAGCTTCAATCCCCGGAGTGATGTCGGGATTTACTTCGGATGGGAGAGTTGGCTCTTCATGAACATGCTGCATTACAACAGAGATGCTTTCTTCTGCATCGAAAGGAAGCTTCCCTGTGAAAAGCTCATACATCACAACGCCGAAAGAATAAATATCACTTCTGTGGTCCGTATAACCGCCTCTTGCCTGCTCGGGAGAGAGGTAGTGGGCACTACCCACCGCATACTGGCCTGAATTGACAGTAGTTGTATTGTTAGCCGCCCTTGCAATACCGAAATCGGCAACCTTGATTTTTCCGCTGTCGGTTAAGACAATATTCTGGGGCTTAATATCTCTGTGTACCACATGCTTCGAATGAGCGTGCTCAAGGGCACGGCAAATCTGCATGGCAAAGTTCATTGCTTCACGTCTTGGAAGAAGTCCCCCTTTGGATTTTATGTAGTTTTTAAGAGTTACACCCTCCAAAAGCTCCATAACAATATAATGAAGACCGTCCTCCTCGCCAACATCGTATATCTGCACAATGTTTTGATGAGAAAGACTTGCCGCCGCCTGTGATTCAACCTTGAACCGGCGGATAAATTCTTCATTTTCTTTAAATTCCTCTCTGAGGATTTTTATTGCGACGTTTCGTCCGAGCATTTTATCAGTTGCTTTATATACTACTGCCATACCGCCCATACCGATGCGTTCAAGCAGTTCATATCTGCTTCCTAAAATTTTAGCTTCCATCATATTTCCTCCATACCTAAAAACCAATCATATTACCGCGATAACAACTGTAATATTGTCTGCACCGCCGGCTTCGTTAGCACGCCGAACCAGCTCTTTCGCCTTCTCTTCAGGGGTGTTTTTCGATGAAATGATTTCACAGATGACCTCTTCCGTCAGCATATTGGTAAGTCCGTCGCTGCACATAAGAAGAGTGTCACCGGGGGATAATTTTTCGTAAGATATATCAGCTTCGGCTTCGGGGGATGTTCCGAGTGCCCGTAAAATAATGTTCTTTTGCGGATGGTTTAGAGCTTCTTCCTTTGTGATTGTGCCTGTTTCAATCATATATTCTACAAGAGAATGGTCTTTTGTAAGCCTTTTCAGATTATCCTTTTTGCTTAACTTGTATATTCTGCTGTCGCCTATGTGGGCTATATATGCAGTATTTTTCGCAATAAGGCATATATCACAGGTTGTACCCATTCCCACAAGTGCCGAATCCTTTTTGGAAAGGGCTATAATTTCATGGTTCGCTTTTTCAAGGACTTCAGAAAGGAGAAGCATTATCTGTCCGGGAAGCATTCTTTTGCTGAGAGCATTTTCAAGCCCAGATACTACCGTTTCGATTGCTTTTCTGCTGGCGGTTTCACCGCCCAGATGTCCGCCCATACCGTCAGCTACGATAAGGAGTGTATAGTCGCCAAATTCTCCCGAATAACAGCGGTCCTCGTTGTTTTCACGGAGCATTCCGCGGTCAGTTAATGAATAAAACTGCATTTTACCACCACCTTTTATAATTCATTGTTTCTAAGCTGTCCGCAGGAGGCATTTATATCTGCACCAAGCTCTCTGCGGATAGTTGCATTTATCCCCATGCTTTCAAGTGCTTTCTGAAAGTCACGGGTTTCTTTTTCATTGGTACGCACGTTATTGCGCTCTGTTACGGGGTTTACGGGGATTAAATTCACGTGGCAGTTCCTGCCCCGAAGAAGCTCTGCCAATCTTTTTGCCTCGCCAAAAGAGGCATTCTGTCCCTTTACAAGGGCATATTCAAAGGTAATTCGTCTGTGTGTCTTTTCAAAGTAATAGTCGCACGCACTCAAAAGCTTTTCAAGAGAGTATGCCTTTGCCACGGGCATCAGGCCTTTCCTCACCTCATCGGTGGGTGCGTGGAGAGAAATTGCCAGATTTACGGGAATTTCTTCATCGGCAAAATCACGGATTCTGTCCGCAAGTCCGCAGGTGGAGAGGGTAATGTGTCTGTACCCCATATTCAATCCCGATTCATCATTAATGTTTTTAAGGAATTTTATTATATTATCATAGTTATCAAAAGGTTCTCCGATACCCATAATAACCACATTGCTGATTTTTTCACCCAAATCTTTTTGTGCACGGAGAATCTGCCCCTCAATTTCAAAGGGGGAAAGATTTCTCTCTAATCCGTGGAGGGTGGAGGCACAGAAACTGCAACCCATACGGCAACCCACCTGACTTGAGATGCAGATGCTCTTGCCGTGATGATAGTCCATTACAACGCTTTCAATAATATTGCCGTCGGAGAGTTTGAAAAGGTATTTTACCGTGCCGTCAAGCTTGCTTACAAGCTTTTTATAGACTGCGGGAAGAAAGATTTCAAAATCCTCGGAAAGCTTTTGCCTGAGGGAAATGGGAATGTTTGTCATTTCATCAGGAGTTTCAATTCCGACGTGTACCCAACTGAAAATCTGCCCCACACGAAAGGCTTTCTGCCCGATAGAGGTAATATATTCTTTTAATTCGGATTTAGTAAGGTCCCCTAAATTCATAAGGTTACTTCCTTTCAAGTACTGCATAGAAAAATCCGTCTGTGTTATCTTTATTTGGAAGAAGCTGTTTTTCCTCCAAAAGGGTAAATTCGGGATGGCGGGAAAGAAACTCTTCCACTCTGTCCTCGTTTTCAATGCGGTTTACCGTGCAGGTGGAATACATCAGCATTCCGCCTTTTTTCACATAAAGAGCCGCATTTTCAAATATTTTCTGCTGAATTTCTGCAAGTTCACGGGTGTCCGCCTCCGTTTTTGCCCACTTTATATCGGGCTTTCTGCGGAGAACACCAAGCCCCGAGCAGGGAACATCTGCTAAAACTCTGTCAAATCCGTTTTCAAACTCCCTGCAAAAGACAGTTGCATCGTTAAGAAGCACTTTTGTATTGGTGACTCCAAGCCTTTTGAGATTGTTTTCTATAAGTGCAAGCTTATGCTCGTGAATGTCGCAGGAGATAATCTCCCCCGTGTTATTTGTAAGCTGTGCCATATATGCAGTTTTTCCGCCCGGAGCACTGCAAAGGTCAAGAATTTTCATATCCTGTTTTATACGGAAAGAGGATATTGCTTTCTGTGAAGCACCGTCCTGCACCGTGATGGCTCCGTCTGTAAAAAGGGGGTGATTTTCCACACTTCCCCCACCGACGTAATTATAACCGTGGGGAAGAAAATCAATTTTCTGAAATCCCTCGGGAAGTGAATCTGTTTTAAGAGTGTTAAGCCTTACCGTTACGGGAGGCTCTGTGTTCATTGCGGCAAAGAAATCCTCGCCGTAGCCCTGCTTTTTCCACATTTCAACAAGCCACAAGGGGAAAGAATACCTGATACTTATGTATTCTCCGCTTCCCTTATCAGTAGGCAGAAAATCTCCCGATGAAGCTGAAGCACGGAGAACTGCATTGACATAGCCTGCCGATGCCCTGTGACCGTACCGTCTGGCAAGACGTACACACTCATTAACTGTTGCAGAAACGGGAATTCTGTCTAAAAATCTCAGGCAGAATACGCCGATTCTCAGGATATTATGAATCCATACGGAAAGTTTTTTTAACTTTACCGAGGACAGATTTTTTATAATATTATCAAGATAAAGGGAATTTTTCATTACACCGAAAGCAATGGTTGTGGCAAGAGCGTTGTCCCTTGCATCCATCCCTGCCTCTGAGAGAATAGAACGAAGCGCAATGTTAAGATACGCACCGTCTTTCTCCCACGAAACAAGTGCTTTCAGTGCCGCTTCCCTTGGTTTTGAAAGATTACTCATCAATCATTCCGCCTTCTGCCGCCTATGAGCATTATAAATCTTAAAAGGTTTGCAATGGAAACTGCCGCTGCTGCAACATATGTCATTGCCGCCGCAGTGAGAACCTTTTTCACGGCAGGAACTTCATCCTCATACAGATACATTCCGTTTTTAAGTGTTGCGATTGCTCTGTTTGATGCATTGAATTCCACGGGGAGTGTAACAAGCTGGAACAAAACTGCCGCAGAGAAAAACCATACGCCTAAATTAAGCAGAACATCGCTCATTGCTCCCGAAAGCAAAAGACCTATGATAATAAGGTACGGTCCTGCCATAGAGCCGATATTTGCGATGGGTACAATAGTGTTGCGAAGCTTTATAGGAGCGTAGCCTACTGCGTGCTGAACGGCATGACCTGCCTCATGTGCCGCAACACCTACTGCCGCAACAGAAGTGGAACTGTGAACAGAGTCGGAAAGTCTGATAACCTTTGCTCTGGGGTCATAATGGTCTGTAAGATTTCCCGAAACCCTTTCTACACGAACATCGTGAAGTCCGTTTTCGTCGAGAATTTTTCTTGCCGCCTGCTTGCCTGTAATTGAACGGGAGGTAGGCTTTTGTGAAAACTTTTTAAATGTAGAGGATACTCTTGCCGATGCAACCATAGATAAAATTGCAGTAATAAGAACAAGAATATATCCTGTATCAAAACCGTAGAAATAGGGATAATAACCAAACATTTTATATACCTCCTAAAAGAGTCCCCTTTTCAATTTTGTGTCCGCGGAGATAATCCTCGGCAGACATTTTCTTTTTGCCCTCAACTTTAAGTTCTTTTATAAGAACAGAGCCTTTTCCCGTTGCAACAAGGATTCCGTCTGCATCAGCACGGAGAACTTCGCCGGGAGTTCCCTCCTCGTCGCATTCAAAAACAAAATCAATTACAAATCGTTTTCCGTTTATGAAGCTGAAAGCCTTGGGCCAGGGGTTAAGTCCCCTTACTTTATTATAAATCTCTGTGCTTGTTTTATTCCAATCAATTTCACCCTCTGCCTTGGAAAGCTGAGACGCGTAGGTGGAAAGTGAATCATCCTGCTTTTCGGGGGTAAGAGTACCCTCTTTTAATTTGTCAAGGGTTTCAAGAAGCACCTCTCCGCCTAAAACAGCAAGGGCATCGTGATATTCGCCTGCAGTTGTTTCCCTGCCGATGGGAAGCTCTCTTTTAATGAGCATATCTCCCGTGTCAAGTCCTTTCTCCATATACATACTTGTAACACCGCTTACCTTTTCACCGTCAATTACGGCACGCTGAATGGGAGCCGCACCACGGTATTTGGGAAGCAGAGAGCCGTGGATGTTGATGCAACCGTATTTGGGATAGTTAAGAATATACTCAGGCAGAATTTTTCCGTATGCCACAACAATGATAACATCAGGCTTATATTCTTCCAGAAGCGGAAGAATTGCTCCATCTTTAAGTGTTTCGGGCTGATATACAGGAATGTTTTTTTCCAGAGCATATACCTTAACCTCGGGCATTGCCATCTCGTAACCCCTGCCCTTTGGTTTGTCGGGCTGTGTGATTACACAGACAACATTGCGGTTATCCTCTGCAAGTGTTTTTAACGAAACCTCCGCAAATTCGGGAGTTCCCATAAATAATATGCGCATAAAATTACTCCTCTTTGCTCAGATCAAATACATTATCCGCTTTTTCAACATACAAAATGCCGTCAAGGTGGTCACATTCGTGACAGATGCAACGAGCATAAAGGTCTTCTCCTGTAAACTCAAATTCGTTACCGTCACGGTCAAAAGCACGGACAGTAGCTTTCTGGGGACGGGTAACTTCACCTGCCTTGCCGGGGACACTAAGGCATCCCTCTGTGTCAGTAACACTTCCCTCTGTATGGGTAATAACGGGGTTTATAAGCTCTAATATACCATCTTCCTCGCCAAGGTCGATAACAACAACTCTTCTTAAAATTCCTACCTGCGGTGCGGCAAGACCGACACCGTTTGCAAGAAGCATGGTATCCTGCATATCGTCTAAAAGGTCATGGAGCTTACTGTCAAATTTTTCTACCTCACGGCATTTCTTTTTAAGACAGGAATCTCCTATTTCCCTTATTTTTCTTATAGCCATAATTTTTCCTCCAAAAATACTTTTATGTCATACTGTATGGGTTTATATCGGTAACCACTGTTAAATCTCCGTTACGTTTTGACGGATTTTGGTGCAATACCTCGCGGAGTGCAGATATAAAGCCCTCGTCAGCCTTGCACTTAAGCCACAGCCTTACTCTGTAACGGCCCTGAATACGGCTGAGGGGTGCAGGTGCAGGTCCGTAGAATGAACAGTTTTCGTATGAACGCAGAGCAACTCTTAATTTCATTGCGATTTCCGAAGCTCTTTTCTCTGCCGCATCCTTGTCCGTGGAAGAAACGGTAATATTTACAATGTCACAGAAAGGCGGATAGAAAAATTCCCGTCTGTAACCGATTTCTTCCTCAAAAAATGCCTTGTAATCTTGCCTTGCGGCAAGGAGCAGGGTGGGATTCTCGGGCGAATATGTCTGAATGACACATCTTCCCTCTTTTTTTCCTCTGCCGGCTCTTCCGCAAACCTGCGTTATAAGGTTAAATGTACGCTCCTGAGCGCGGAAATCGTCAATATTCAGCGATGCATCTGCCGCCAAAACGCCTACTAAGGTTACGTCCTCAAAATCAAGGCCCTTTGTAACCATCTGCGTGCCCAGAAGAATATCAATGTTTTCGTCTGTAAATTTATCAAGAAGTTTTTCATGTCCCCGTTTTCCGCTTGTGGTGTCTGCATCCATACGGAGAATTTTTGCACCCCGGAAAATGGATTCAATCTGCTCCTCGGCTTTCTGTGTTCCCTTGCCAAAATCTTTTACTCTTGTACTCTGACAATTGGGGCAAAGTGAACGCACCTTTTCCATATGACCGCAATAGTGACAACTAAGCACGTCCCCCGATTTGTGATATGTCAGCGACACATTACAGTTGGGGCAGGTGAATACAAAGCCACAGTCACGGCAGGAAACGAATGTGGAATAACCGCGCCTGTTAAGAAACAGAATGGTCTTTTCTTTTTTATTTATATTTTCCGTCATTTCGGCGGCAAGAAGCCTGCTGAGTACGGTTTTGTTTCCCTCCCTAAGTTCTTTCCGCATATCGGAAATAAAAACTTCGGGAAGCGGTTTTTTATTAAAACGGTCAAGCAGCTCTATAAGAGTATACTCACCGCATTTTGCTTTGTAATAGCTTTCAACAGATGGGGTAGCACTGCCCAGAATAAGAGGACATCCGTGCTTTTTTGCAAGAAAATGTGCAATGTCCCTTGCGTGGTATCGGGGAGAGGATTCGGACTTATAGGACTGTTCGTGCTCCTCGTCAATGATGATGGCACCCACCTTATCGCAGGGTGCAAAAATTGCACTTCTCGCCCCTATAATGATATTTGCATCCTTTCTTCTGATTCTGCGCCATTCATCAAGACGCTCTCCAAGAGAAAGGGCACTGTGAAGCACCGCCACATTGTCACCGAATCGGTTGAAAAACCGTCCTGTCATTTGTGGCGTCAGGGCAATTTCAGGTACAAGAATAATAACCTGCTTCCCTTTTTCAAGTACGTCCATCGCAATTTTCATATATACCTCGGTCTTACCGCTGCCGGTAACACCGTGTATTAAAAATGTGCCGTTTTTATTGTCTGTAACGGTTTTTACAGCTTTTTTCTGTGCATCGGAAAGATCGAGAGGTGCAGTATTCTTTTGCACCTTCCCCTCAAGAGGGTTTCGGAGTACCTCAACCTCTTTATAGGCTATAAATCCTTTTACATGAAGTGATTCTACGGCATTTCTCGTTGTGTTTGCCACTGACAAAAGGTCGGGGATACTCATTTCCCCGAATTTCATAAGCGCATCAAGAACTGCCGCCTGTTTGGGGGCGGACTTGCGGAGCTTTTCAATGGTGTAGGAAATATCCTCCTCACCGCTGTAATAAGCTACACGCACTGTTTTCTCCCCTGCGCGCCGCTTGTCACAAAAGCTTTTTTCACACACGCCTTTTTTTATGAGTGCGTTGACCGTAGCTCTTGCACCTCGTCCTATAACGCTTTTTATCTGGGACATTTCTGCGCTGCCCTCACTCTGCTCCAGAAACATTATAAGGCGTTTATGACCTGTTCCCGTTACGGATTCCCTGAGATCATAATATTTATGAGTAAGTGAAATCCATTCTTCAAATTTGGCATCTGTTCCGGGAGGGATGCACAGCTGTGCCGCCTCCGAAAACGTACAAAAGTACCTCTCGCGCATAAAAAAGCACAAATCAATACCATTTTTTGTGAGAACGGGCAACTCATCCGTTACACAGCGTATGGGCTTAAGAGAGTCAAAGTCACTCTTCTCCTTAACAGCCGTAACAAAAGCCTCTTTGGGCATATTTCCTCCGCCGAAAGAAACCTTTACCCTTACCCCCGGTACAATTTTGTCTTCCATTTCGGGGGGGACCATATAGTCAAAGGGCTTGTCAATATTCAGGTTTGTAGTATTAACATAAACCTGAGCAATCATAATTATTCCTCAATAGCTTCCTTTGTAGCTTCATATTCAGCAACAGCATCGGAAAATCTCTGAGCTGCACTGCCTTTTACACATTTGATTTTTCCGTTTGCAATTTCATTGATTGCACGGGAAACAGTCTTGTCATTGGTTGAATCTGACTGAAGCTGACGAGCACGCTTTGCAGTCATAATAACAAGAGAATAACGGGAATCAAGTCCCTCCATAAGTTTGGAAATTTCGGGATACAACATAATAATTACCTTCCTTTATTTAATAAATTCTTCTTTAATAAAATTATAGTTGCGTGCCATCACGCATTTTTCCGCCTCGATAATACTGTGAAGACGGAACACCGCCTCGGGAACGGTATCGTTTACGAGAACATAGTTATATTTGTCTATATACTTAAATTCAGCTTTCGCTCTTTCAAGACGTTTTTTAATAACCTCATCGGTTTCCGTTCCTCTTCCGCGGAGTCTTTCTTCAAGGACTTCCACAGACGGAGGGATAACGAAAACAAATACTGCCTCGGGATAGTGGGAACGCACCTGAAGGGCCCCCTGCACCTCAATTTCCAGGATTACATTTTTGCCTTCCTCAAGCTGCTGCATAACGGCATCCTTGGGTGTGCCGTAGTAATTGTCACAAAATACTGCGTGCTCTAAAAATCCGCCCTCGTCAATCTTTTTCCTAAACTCGTCGTGGGAGAGGAAAAAGTAGCTGACACCGTCCACTTCTCCGTCACGGGGAGCACGGGTGGTTGCCGATACAGACAGAGCACAATCGTCGTATTTGCTCAAATATTCCTTGCAGATAGTTCCCTTTCCTACGCCCGAGGGACCGGAAACTACAAGGAGCAAACCTTTTTTAGTCATTCATATCATCTTCTTCCGTTATTTCTGTATAGCTACCGTGACGAACAGCAATTGCTTCAGGTGTCAATGCTGAAAGCACAACGTGTTCGCTGTCCATAACGATAACGCTTTTTGTTTTTCTACCATAGGTTGCATCTATAAGCATTCCCTTTTCCCTTGCCTCCTGTGCAATTCTTTTCACGGGGGCACTTTCGGGAAGAGCTATGCTGATAATTCTCTCGTCGGAAACGAGGTTTCCAAAGCCTATATTGATTAGTTTCATATCAATTACTCCACATTCTGGATTTGTTCGCGGAGCTTCTCTATTTCCGCCTTTACATCAATTACAATTCTTGCAATATCAAGGTCGTTTGATTTAGATCCAATGGTGTTGATTTCTCTGTTCATTTCCTGTATAAGGAAATCAATCTTTCTCCCTACACTGCCGCCCTCGTCAAGCATCTTTGTAAATTGGTCAACGTGGCTTCTGAGTCTCACTGTTTCTTCATTTACATTCACCTTGTCCGAGAAAATTGCAACCTCTGTAAGAAGCCTTGTTTCGTCATATGTAGCACTTCCTAAAATGTCGCGCATTCTTTCCTCAATTCTCTGTCTGTATTCAGTAACGATTTCGGGGGAACGCTTCTCAACCTCGGCCGTTGCATTGGCAATAAAACCAAGGTGTTCTTTAAGGTCACATACAAGCTTTTCACCCTCGGCAATACGCATTGTATCAAATCCGTCAAGAGCTTCGGAAAGTGCAGATATAATCGCCTTGGAAATAACCTCCTCGTCCACATCCGCCTTGTCAACGGTAAATACATCGGGAATACGGAGAAATGTTTCAGCCGTCGTATTAGTGGAAACTTCAAGCTCCTCGGAAAGGGTTTTAAGCCCTGCAAGATACTCACGGGCAAGAGCCGTGTTAACCTTGACAACACTGTCATCTTCACCGTTTGTTTCTACATTTACATATATGTCCACTTTTCCGCGGTTGATTCTTGCCGATGCGGTTTTTCTGATGGCATCCTCCATAAATGTATAGATACGGGGCATCTTTATAGAAAAATCGCTGTATCTTGAATTAACCGATTTAACCTCAACGGTAAAGGTTTTCGTGCCTGCCTCAGCCTTTCCGCTGCCATATCCTGTCATACTTTTTATCATAGGAAAAACTCCATTCTGCTTGTGATAGGGTATAATAACCCATAATTATTTTACATTATATCATATATATAGTATTTTAGTCAACCGTTTTGTGGCGGGTATGACAGCAAACCAAACAACAGTATATCTTTTTGAAAAAAATAAAAAATAATGCTTGCATTTCCTGAAAACCTATGTTAATATAATTGTTGCGTTTAACAAGATGTGCTTGTAGCTCAGTTGGATAGAGTATTTGGCTACGAACCAAAGGGTCAGGGGTTCGAATCCCTTCAAGCACGCCATAAGAATACAGATATCCTCATTTATGGGTATCTGTATTTTTTGTTTTTTAAAAAGGATTTGAACCCCTGAGGGGGAATCGAGCCTGAGCGCTTCCTGTGGAAGATACAGCGAAGGCGCAGAGATGTGCAGCGGTCGACAGAGGTCACGCCAAAACGGCGTGAGAAAGGTCGGGGACCGCAAACGGGTAGAATCCCTTCAAGCACGCCATATTAAAGGAAGAACACTCACTTTTTGGTGGGTGTTTTTTTCATTTCAATTGACAAACCAATTCCCAAGGTGTTATACTAACAATAATATAATGGAAAGAATTTTGTTTTTGGAAAGAGGTCATAAATATGAAAGATTACAAAATCGGTACAAAATGTATTCAGACAGGCTACACTCCCGGAAACGGAGAACCCCGTCAGATTCCTATTTATCAGAGTACTACATTTAAATATGATACAAGCGAAGAAATGGGCAAGCTTTTCGATTTGGAAGCTTCCGGTTACTTTTACAGCAGATTGCAGAATCCCACAAACGACTGCGTAGCGGCAAGAATCGCGGCACTTGAGGGCGGCACGGCTGCTATGCTTACCTCCAGCGGTCAGGCGGCATCTTTTTACAGTGTATTCAACATCGCATCATGCGGTGACCACATCGTTTCTTCTTCTGCGATTTACGGCGGAACATACAACCTGTTTGCCGTAACGATGAAACGTATGGGAATTGAGTTCACATTTGTTGCTCCCGATTGCAGTGACGAGGAGCTGGAAGCGGCTTTCCGTCCTAATACAAAGGCAGTGTTCGGCGAAACAATTGCAAACCCTGCCCTTGATGTTCTTGATATTGAAAGATTTGCAAATGCAGCCCACGCCCACGGTGTTCCGCTGATTGTAGACAATACTTTTGCAACACCCATCAACTGCAGACCTTTTGAATGGGGAGCAGATATTGTTACACATTCTACCACCAAATATATGGACGGTCACGCAAGCGGTGTCGGCGGATGTATCGTGGACAGCGGCAGGTTTGATTGGACAAAATATCCCGACAAATTCCCTGGACTTTGCACTCCCGATGACAGTTACCACGGAGTAACTTATACTGAAAGATTCGGACTTGAGGGCGCATATATTACCAACGCAACCGTTCAGCTTATGCGTGACCTTGGCTCAATTCAGTCACCTCAGAACGCATACCTTATAAACTTAGGCCTTGAAAGTCTTCAGCTTCGTATGAAGCGTCATTGCGACAATGCCGAGGCAGTTGCAAACTTTGTAAAGGACCACGAAAAAATCGAGTGGGTACGTTACTGCGGACTTGAGGGTGACAAGAACTACGAGCTTGGAAAGAAATATCTTTCGGGTGGCTCCTGCGGTGTAATCTCCTTTGGTGTAAAAGGCGGAAGAGCTGCAGCAGAAAAGTTTATGAAGAATCTCCGTCTTGCATCCATTGAAACCCATGTAGCAGATTCAAAGACCTGCTGTCTTCATCCTGCAAGTGCAACACACCGTCAGATGAATGATGACGAGCTTCGTGCAGCAGGTGTATCTCCCGACCTTATCCGTTTCTCCTGCGGTATCGAGGATAGAGACGACATAATTGCCGACATTGCTCAGGCACTTGAAACTATCTGAATTGAGGTGGCATAATGCCTATAAAAATCCCTAATAAACTCCCTGCGGCAAAGGTGCTTGCCGATGAAAATATATTCGTAATGGACGAAAAACGCGCATCCACTCAGGATATCCGTCCCCTTCGTATAGGAATTCTGAATCTGATGCCTACAAAAATTGAAACCGAAACACAGCTTGCCCGTCTTCTGGGAAATACCCCCCTGCAGGTTGAGGTGGAACTTGTGCAGGTAAGCTCGCATAAGTCGAAAAATACCTCTGAGGAGCATATGCTTGCTTTCTACAAAACCTTTGATGAGATAAAGGACCAGAAATTTGACGGTTTTGTAATAACGGGGGCACCCGTTGAAAAGATGGAATTTGAAGAGGTGGACTATTGGGAAGAGCTTTGCACCATTATGGAATGGACAAAGACCAATGTACACTCTACATTCCATATCTGTTGGGGTGCACAGGCGGCTCTTTACTACCACTATGGTATTAAGAAATATCCGTTGGAAGAGAAGCTCTCGGGCGTATACCGTCATAAGGTTGTGTATAAAAACCCGATGCTTATGCGCGGGTTTGACGATGAGTTTATGGTTCCTCATTCAAGACATACCACCGTGCGTATTGAGGATGTAAAAAAATGCAAGGATATAAAAATCCTTTCTGTTTCCGATAAGGCAGGACTTTACGCCGCTGCAACGGAAAAAGGAAAGCAGATTTTCATAACGGGACATAGTGAGTATGACCGTGACACCTTAAAAAAAGAATATCTCCGTGACGAGGCGGCAGGAATGAATCCCAAAGTTCCCGAAAACTATTTTCCCGATGATGACCCTGCAAGGGACCCGATAGTAACATGGAGAGGTCACGCAAACCTTATCTATTCCAATTGGCCCAACTACTTTGTTTATCAGAGCACACCTTTTGACATTACAGAAATCAAATAATAAAACGGAGCGCAGTGCGCTCCGTTTTCAAATCCCCTCCGCTTGACAAAATAAAAAAATATGCTATAATGTACCTGTAAAACTTTGTGTTTTACAGATATCTACATAACTTTTAAAGGAGTGATTGTCCTAATGGACGGGAGTAACGGGAGTAGTAACACACCGGTATTCGTATTAGTAATCCTTGTGCTTGTTGCACTCAGCGCATTTTTCAGCGCATCTGAAACAGCGCTTTCATCCTACAACAAGGCGAAGATGAAAAGTGAGGCAGAGGATAAAAAAGGTAAAAAAGCCCGCCGAGTTCTTGAAATCGGCGAAAATTATGAGAAACTGATATCTACAATACTTATCGGAAATAATATTGTAAATATTGTAGCAACATCTGTTGCCACACTTCTTTTTACAAGTCTTATTGCGGATAAGGCATTGGCGACAACAGTATCAACTGCAGTAATGACATTGGCTGTATTGACCTTTGGCGAAATTACACCCAAGACCATTGCGAAACGTACTGCAGACAGCTTTTCCAAGAAAGTAGCAGGGATTTTTGAGGCCCTTATGGCTGTTTTTACACCTCTTACGGCAATATTTAATTTATGGCAGAAGTTTGTTATGAGCTTTGTCAAAGGGGAAGAGGTTTCCGTAACAGAGGATGAAATTATTACTGTCGTTGAAGAAGCGGCAGAGGATGGCGAGATTGACGAGCAGGAAAGCGAGCTTATCAAAAATGTCATTAAATTCAGCGACCTTGATGTAAACGATATTCTCACCCCTCGTGTTGATGTGGCGGCAGTCGATATCAGCTGGGACAGAGAGCGCATTGCTCAGGTTTTTGCAGATACAGAATTTTCAAGACTGCCTGTTTATGAAGACTCGATAGACAATATTGTGGGCATACTGTATCATAAGGATTTTTCCAATCATGGAGATACGGCTGTAAGTCAGCTGGTAAAGCCCGTAAAGTTTATTTTCTCATCAATGAAAATTTCAAGACTTCTCCGTCTTTTTCAGGAAAGCAAGTGCCATATGGTGGTCGTAAATGACGAATATGGCGGAACAGAGGGTATTGTAACTTTAGAAGACGTTATAGAATCCCTTGTGGGTGAGATTTACGACGAGCACGACGAGGTTGTGGAGGATATTATAAAGATTTCCGACGATAAGTACCGCGTTCTTGGTAGTACAAGCATTGATAAATTCCTCGAAACCTTTGAGCTTGAGCTTGAGGAAGAGGACGACGATTCAGACATAACTACCGTCAGCGGATTTGCGGCGCATAACCTTGAAAAAATCCCTGATGAGGGTGATATATTCGAACACGAAAACCTTAAAAACACCATTACCAAAACGGACAGTAACCGTGTTATGGAAGCGGTGGTGCAGGTTTTCCCAAAACCTGAAGAAACAGAAGAAGAGTAATAGAGAAAGGGAAAAATACACTGTATTTTTCCCTTTTTTACCAACAAAGGGGGGGAATGTTATTAAAAAGGCAATTAAATTTATTGCGGATATTCTCGGGCGCATTTCAAAGGACCGTATCGGGGCACAGACGGCACATGCCGCCTTTTTCGTAACAGTTTCCTTTGTCCCGTTTCTGATGCTCCTTATCAGTATGATTAAATTTGTCCCGATAGAGGAGGGTAAACTGCTTGAGGAAATTGTGTCAGTATTTCCAAAAAGCTCACAAGTATTAGTAGAAGCATTGATAACCGACACCTACTCGAAAAGCGATACCGCATTGATGTCTATAACTGCTGTAACCACTCTTTGGGCAGCATCCATAGGTGTTTTTTCATTGGTGCGGGGATTAAACCGTGTTTTCTGTGCTGATGAAACGCGAAATTTCATAATCGTGCGGATTGTAAGTATGTTCTACACCCTTCTTCTGATGGCACTTTTTATTTTATGTTTGACATTCTTTGTTTTTGGCAATACTATTACTGAGTGGATTGCAGGCTATGTGCCGTGGCTGTTCAGAATAACTCCCCTTATCAGAATTCTTAAGCTGATAATCGGTATTCTGGTTTTATCTGCTATCTTTTTGGGGATGTTCAAAATTATTCCCAACAGAAAAACAAAACTGTCAATGCAGATTCCGGGTGCTCTCATAGGCGGTATCGGGTGGGTAGGATTTTCCGATGTGTTCTCATGGTATTTTGAAAGCGTGGCAGACTTTTCCATTTACAGTACACTGTCTATTCTTGTGTTCTTTATGCTGTGGCTTTTTGTATGTATTTATATCCTTTATATCGGTGCAGAGGTCAACAAATATTTTGAAGATGCACGCGAATACAAGGCTCTTAGAAAATAGATGGTGGAAAGCCCTGTAAAAAATTGAAAATAACTCTTTGACAAAAATTTCAGAAAGTGTTATAATAATATTGTAGTTTTATGGCAGAATGTATCGAGGACGGAGGCGTACCATGTACAAAATTGGTGACAGCGTTGTGTATCCTATGCATGGCGCAGGAGTCATTGAGGATATTGAGCAGAAAGAAATTTTGGGAAAACAGCAGTCGTACTATGTAATGCGTATGCCCATAGGCGATATGAAGGTTATGGTCCCGATGGAAAACGCTGCAGGAGTAGGTATGCGCGACGTTATAGGGAAGGCGCAGGCTGAGAAGGTGCTTGATGAATTCCGTACGGTAGAAACTGACGTTATACAAAATTGGAATAAGAGATTCCGTGAAAATATGGTAAAGATTAAAAGCGGTGACATTTTTGAGGTTTCCGCCGTTGTGAAGAGTCTGATGCTCCGTGACAGACAGAAAGGACTCTCCACGGGGGAGAGGAAGATGCTCTCCAACGCAAAGCAGATTCTTATCAGCGAAATTGTAGTGGCAACGGGTATTGACCACAGCAGTATTGAACAGCGTCTCTACGGTATGGTTGATGAAGAACTTGCAAAAGGATAATATAACGAGCTTCTCCGAGAGGGGAAGCTTTTGTTTCAATTTACAGGTGGGTGAATTTATGTACAACGGAAAAACCGTATCGGCAGTAATCGTAGCGGCAGGAAGCGGAACACGAATGGGCAGGGACAAGATGCTTATTGACCTTTTTGGAAAGAGCGTGCTTTCCCGTACTGTGGAGGCTTTTTCGCACACGGGTTTTTTTGATGAAATAATCATAGTCTGCTCCGAAAAGAACAGGGATACCTTTGCAGAAGAATTGAAACCGTACCCCGTAAAGCTTGTGCTTGGCGGATTAACCCGTGGGGAAAGCTCCTTTTTGGGGATTGATGCGGCACAGGGCGAGATTGTAGTGATTCACGACGGGGCCCGTCCCCTTGTTACAAAGGAAATAATAGAAAATACCCTCATTGCCTGCATGACAACAGGTTGTGCGGCGGCAGGCGTAAAATCCAAGGATACCATAAAAACCGTCACCCCCGACAATATTATTGCATCTACCGTCGACAGAGACTCGGCGGTGCTTATACAGACCCCGCAGGCTTTTAAAAGGGAGCTTATTAAATCTGCATATGACAAATTTGGCTTCCAGATGACAGACGATTGCGCCCTTATGGAGAAAATGGGCGAAAGTATAATAATTGTTGAGGGAAGCTACGAAAACATCAAGCTTACCACGGCGGAGGACATTGTAACTGCCGAGGGAATCTTGCGTAAACGCGGAACAGGAGGCAGTGCTGTGCGGATAGGAACGGGCTTTGATACACATAAACTTATAGAGGGCAGACCTCTTATAATAGGCGGTGTCAACATACCTTACGAAAAAGGTCTGGCAGGACACAGTGATGCGGATGTACTTATTCATGCCGTGATTGATGCGCTTTTCGGTGCGGCGGCATTGGGTGATATAGGAAAACATTTCCCCGACACCGACGAAAAGTACAAGGGTGCCGACAGTATGCTCCTTTTAGAGGAAACTGTAAGGGAAGTACGGGATGCAGGCTATGAAATAGGGAATATTGACGTAACCCTCATAGCACAGGCACCGAAAATGGCACCGCACATAGACTCTATGCGTGAAAACCTTGCAAGGGCAATGAGAGTTTCAGCTCAGGCAGTCAGCATCAAGGCAAAAACCAATGAACATATGGGCTTTACGGGCAGAGGTGAGGGAATCGAAGCACGTGCAGTTGCCCTCATAACAAAATAACAATATCTGTAAATAAAAAACGCCTCTTTGGAAATGCTAACCAAAGAGGTGTTTTTATGAAAGGTGTTATTAAAAAAGCGGCATTATTTTTAGGAAGCGGCGCAGTAATTATGCTTATTCTCGCAGGAACATATACCTTGTTTTCCCCCGAGGAAAATTTATCTCCCGAAAACGGTGAAAGACTCAGCTATTCTTCCACAAATTTCGGAGATATAGGGGAAACAAGTCCCTCCAATGTGGAAAATATGTTGGAGGAAACCCTCCAATGTGTGGTGGGAATATCCAGCGCCGACACATCCTCGGGAATAAACAGCAAAACTCAGTGGTATATGGGGAGCGGCATTCTTGCAAGCAGTGACGGGTATATTATCACCAATCACCACGTAATAGGTGCCCGTCCCCAACGTATTGAGGTAACGCTGTACAACGGTGAAACTCTTGAAGGGAAAACCGTGTGGAGTGAGAGCAGTCTTGACCTTGCTGTTGTAAAAATTGAGGGTACAGATTATCCCTACTGTCAGTTGGGCGATGCAAGAAACCTCAGAGTCGGGGAAAGTGTCTTTGCTATCGGTAACCCACTCAGTATGCAGTTTCAGAGGACTGTTACTGCAGGTATTGTAAGTGCATTGGGCAGAAGCATCAGCATAGAAAATGATGAGGGTGAGCAAAGCTATATGGAGGACCTTATCCAGACCGACGCTTCCATAAACCCCGGAAACAGTGGGGGCCCCCTCATAAATATATCGGGAGAGGTTGTGGGAATTAATACCGTCAAGGTTTCCTCGGCAGAGGGAATGGGCTTTGCCGTACCGATAAATACCTGCATCCCCGTCATATCAAGGCTTCAGAATGCAGGAAGCTTCCGCACGCCGTACCTCGGACTATATGCATATACTCCTGAGGCGGCAAAATACCTTCGGGTGGACGACACCATCAGCGAAGGTCTTTTTGTTGCAAAGCTTGATACCGACGGACCTGCATTCAAGGCAGGGCTCCGCTACGCTGACATTATTGTTTCGATAAACGGCAAAAAAATCGATACAATGCTTTCCCTCCGTGAAGAGCTTTACAGACGGCAGGGCGGTGAAACCGTCGAAATAGAATTTATACGAAAAGGCTCGGTGCGAAGAGTAGAGGTAATGCTGGCAACTGCAAATTAAAAAAATCGTAATATAAATAGGAAGAGGCTCTTTTTTATGAGTTTCTTCCTATTTAAATATGAAGCTCATTTTTACTTTGAGTCAATGTTACAGTAAATTACACAATATGATACTAATATTACAAAACATTACAGTTTGGTTACAGATGAAAAAAACCTATTGACGTATAAAAAAAATGATGTTATACTCGCAATAGAGTAAAGGGGGAAAGCCCCACTCAAAATATAATTTTATAGGAGGAAGAGATTATCATGAAAAATCTCAAGAAGACACTCGCAGTTGTTCTTGCATTTGCTATGATTCTCAGCATGGGTGCAGTTAGCACATTTGCTGCATATTCAGATGTAACTGCTGGAACAATAGTTTCTGAGGCAGTTGATGTTCTTTCTGGTCTTAAGATTCTTACAGGCTTTGAAGATGGAACATTTAAGCCCGAAGATACTGTTACAAGAGCTCAGATGGCTGCAATCATCTGCCGTACTCTCGGTTACGAGGATCAGGCACAGAGCAGCATGGGTTCAACAGTATTCACTGACGTTCCCGCTAGTCACTGGGCAAGCGGCTACATCAATGTAGCTCAGGCTCAGCAGATCATTAACGGTTACGGCAATGGTCAGTATGGCCCCGAAGATCTCGTTACTTACGAGCAGGCAGTTAAGATGATTGTTTCTGCACTCGGTTATGACATCGCTGCAGAAGGTAAGGGTGGTTACCCCACAGGTTACCTTGCAATCGCTTCTGCTGAAGGTATCACAAAGAATTCTAACGGTCTTGTAGGTTCCGCTGCAAAGAGAGGAACAATCGCAGTTCTCGTTTACAATTCTCTTGAAGTTCGTCTTATGGACCAGACAGCTTGGTCAACAGACGGTACTGACACTTATCAGAAGGACAATGCAAACATCCTTACAACTTACCTTGACGTTGTAAAGGTTGAAGGTACAGTAATTGCTAACCCCATTACTGAAGCTGCTGCTTACGGTGCATACGTTCCCGATTCAGAACCTTTCGTTACAATCGATGGTGATGCATGGGTATTCGGTTCCACTGCAAGCTACGAAGGTTACAGACCTTACAACAAGGAACCCATCGGTACTGTACAGGCTCTTCAGAGCAACGGCAGATTCGATGCTGAACGCGTAGATGTAAACAATCTCGCTGGTAAGTATGTAATCGCTTACATTGGTCATGATGAAGTTACAGACAGAGAAACTGTTTTCGCTATCACAGAAAGCAAGAACAGAAACACAAGCATCAAGATTAGTGCTAACAAGCTTGTAGAAACAGGCCACAAGTGGTTCAACGAAGCAGGTTATGTTGGTTACAAGGATGGCGGTGCTAAGAGACTTTCTCTTGCAGCTAATGCAGTTCTTTACAAGAACTTCGATAACCTTGGTACAGGTTACAACACAACATCTGCTATCGCAGGTTTGCTTGGTAACGGTGGTATCGTTGAATTCGTTTCCAACGATGGTGATGATGAAATCGAATACATCTTCGTTACAGCTTATGAAAACGAAGCAGTAATCGAAAAGGTTGAAGAAGTTAACGGTTCTTACCTCTTCGAAGCTTATAACCCCGGCGCTAACCTTAGCAAGATTGATCCTAACAATGACAGCAAGCTCTTTGTTATCTACAAGGACGGCGTAGCTGCTACAGCTGCTGACCTTGCTGTAAACGATACAATCTCTACTGTTAAGGTTGCAAAGAACTTCTATATCTACTACGCTTCCTCTGCAACAGTTACAGGTGCAGTTGAAGGTTACAATCCTGATGAAGGTATCGTAACAATCGGTGGTACTGATTACGAAGTTTCTAAGCAGGAATACTATTCTGCTGGTTCTTACCAGGTAGCAAAACTTGCTGGTGAAGAAGGTATCTTCTTCCTTAACGTTGACGGTCAGATCGCTTATAACGAAACTGCTCCCGTAAACGGTGGTTCTTACGCTCTTATCACAGCTCTTTACAAGAAGACTTCTGGTATCAGCGAAGACTATGTACAGGTAGTTCTTGCTGACGGTACAGTTGCAGAATACCAGATTTCTGACAGAATTTCTGTTGTAGATGCTGATAACAACACTTACAACAATATCGATACAAAGGGTGAATTCCTCACAGAATACCAGGCTAAACTTACTGCTACAACACAGGCAGACGGCCAGGCTAAGGAAGCTACAAGCTACTTCGCAAAGAAGGGCGACTTCACAGCTGCAAGCAACCTTCTTGTTAAGCTTGCTGTAAACAGCAGCGGTGTTGTTACAAAGGTTAGACTCCTTGACGGTACTGCTCAGAATGCAAACGGTAAGTATGATGAAGCAGCTATTACAGTTGGTAACAAAGAATTCGACGAAAATGCAGTAATCTTCTCTGTTAAGACAAATACTGTTGGCACTAATGCAGCTATCAAGGCTACTGACGTTAAGGTTGGTGCAATTGCTGATTTCTTCGCTGATGATGAACTCTACACACTTGTTGGTTTCGACGAAGAAGATAGCGTATTCAGCGCAGGTGTTGGCGTAGACCTTGCAAAAGCTCTTGCAGCTGACGGTGCTGTATTCGTTGTATCCGGTAGAAAGAACGTATCTTACAATGATGATGATGCATATGTAATCACAGGTATGATGGCTGGCGAAGAAATGTCTATCACTATCTACAATGAAGATGGTTACAATGGACAGAATCCCGCTGTTCTTCAGGCTGGTGACGTTCTCGCTATTGCAGAACCCAATGAAGAAGGTATTGTAAGCGAATTCGAGCTTCTTAACGACTTCGTTAAGTCTGCTCCTGCAACTTCTGTTTCTACTCAGATCACAACTGCAAAGGTTGATGATGAAATTGCACAGGGCTTCGGTGCTCTTGTAAGTGCTGATAACAAGAAGTTTGCTATTGATTCAGCTGTAGCATATGCAATTCCTGTTCAGGATCCTGCTGATACTACACCTCCTTATTCTACTATTGCAAACTTGTATGCTGCAAATGCAAACATTTCTTACAGAGATGCTAACTATACTCTTGTAGACTTCTCTGAAGATTACAAGTATCCTGCAGTAACAGCAGAAGGTGCTTCTAAGGCTCTCTTCGACTTCGATTCTTATGTAACATATGTATTCGTAAGAGCAGTTGAAGGCAAGCTTGCAGACGTTGTTGTTTACAGAATGTCTGAAAAGAGTGACCTTGTTATTACAGCTGACACAGTAGAAGCTGGTGATGGTGTTATTACTTTCACAGAAAATGCTGATACTGTTACTTTGTCCAACCTTGTTTACACAATTCCTGGTGTTACATTGTCAATCAATGGTGACCAGATTGATGTAGATGCTGGTACTCTTGCAGCAGGCAATGTAATTACAGTTGATTATACTCTTACAAAGGCTGGATATGCTAATGTAACTGGTACACTTACAATTACAGTTGTTGCTCCGTAATCTTTGACTCTTATAAAATTAATAGTCAATTTAAAAAAGGACAGTCCCGAAAGGGGCTGTTCTTTTTTTGTTATTTTTCTTGACCTTTTAAAGCTCTTGTGTTATAATTACAAAGGAAAAAGCAATGATGGAGACAGTAACCTCTGCCGAGTATACGAGAGAGGGGTGCAAAGCTGGAAGCACCCTATACAGAGTTTTGGTGAAGACCACTCCGGAGCTGCAGGGAGGAAACCTAGTATTCTCTGCCGTGAACCTGCGTTAATGGAAATTGAGTTAAAATTAAGGTGGAACCGTGCTTGGTTTTTGAACTAACGCACCCTTAATACGTTGTATTAGGGGTGCTTATTTTTTGAAAGGATGATATAAAATGGCAGAAATGAATGAACTGCAAACCTTAAGACACTCTGCGTCACACGTTATGGCGCAGGCTGTAAAAAGACTTTTCCCCGAGGTAAAGCTTGCAATAGGTCCGGCTATTGACACAGGCTTTTACTATGACTTCGACACTCCCACTCCTTTCACTCCCGAGGATTTGGAGAAAATCGAAGCGGAAATGAAAAAAATAGCAAAGGAAAACCTCAAAATTGAGCGTTTTGAACTTCCCCGTGAAGAAGCACTTGAGCTTATGAAGGACGAGCCCTACAAGGTTGAGCTTATCAATGACCTTCCCGAGGGCGAAACAATTTCTTTCTACAAGCAGGGTGAATTTACAGACCTTTGTGCAGGTCCTCACGTGAACTACACAAGCAAGGTTAAGGCATACAAGCTTCTCAGTGCAACAGGTGCATATTGGAGAGGCGACGAAAAGAACAAGATGCTTCAGCGTATCTACGCAACAGCATTCCTTAATAAAGAAGACCTTGAGGCAGAGCTTGCAAGGCGTGAAGAAGCAAAGAAGCGTGACCACAACAAGCTCGGCCGTGAACTTGAGCTCTTCACAACAAGCGATGTTATCGGTCAGGGACTTCCCATTCTTCTTCCCAAGGTTGCAAGAATAATTCAGCTTCTCCAGAGATTTGTTGAGGATGAAGAACAGAAGAGGGGTTGGCTCCTTACCAAGACTCCCCTTATGGCAAAGAGCGACCTTTACAAGATTTCCGGCCATTGGGACCACTATCAGGACGGTATGTTTGTAATGGGTGACGAGGCAGAGGACAAGGAAGTTTTCGCACTCCGTCCCATGACCTGTCCTTTCCAATATCAGGCATTTCTTAACCGTGGCAGAAGCTACCGTGACCTTCCCATGCGCCTTAACGAGACCTCTACACTTTTCCGTAACGAGGCTTCCGGCGAAATGCACGGCCTTATCCGTGTAAGACAGTTCACCATCTCCGAGGGACACCTTATGTGTACACCCGAGCAGTTGGAGGATGAATTCAAAAATTGCCTTGAGCTTGCTATCTATATGCTCAAGACTCTTGGTCTTTACGAAGATGTTTCCTACCGTTTCTCACAGTGGGACCCCCACGACAGCGAAAAGTATATCGGCACTCCCGAGCAGTGGGATGAAGCTCAGGGTATGATGGAAAAAATCCTCAATCACCTTGAAATCCCCTACAAGGTGGGTATCGGTGAAGCAGCATTCTACGGCCCCAAGCTTGACATTCAGATTAAGAATGTATTCGGCAAGGAAGATACTCTTATCACAATTCAGATTGACCAGATGCTTGCACAGCAGTTCGGTATGGAATATGTGGATAAGGACGGCGTGAAGAAGAATCCCTACATCATTCACAGAACATCAATCGGCTGTTACGAGAGAACGCTTGCACTCCTTATCGAGAAGTATGCAGGTGCATTCCCCGTATGGCTTGCACCCGTTCAGGTGAAGCTTCTTCCCATTGCTGACCGTCACCTTGACTATATTTACGAGGTTAAGAGAAAGCTCGAGGAAAGCGGTATAATCCGTATTGAAATTGATGACAGAAGCGAAAAAATCGGTTATAAGATTCGTGAAGCACAGCTTGAAAAAGTTCCATATATGCTTCTCGTAGGTGATAAGGATATTGAAGGGGGCACAGTTTCTATCCGTGACCGTCGCGATGGTGACATCGGAAGTATGTCAATAGAGGAATTTATTGCAAAGATTACTGAAGAAGTAGCGAACAAAACAATTAAATAAGCTAAAACAAGAACAGAATCTCAATTTGGAGATTCTGTTCTTGTTTTAGCTAGATTTTGTTTGGCGACAAAGATGTGCAATTAAAAAAGTGCACCAACAAAGTTGATGCACCGAAAAATGCACACCCCTCTTTGTAGCGACACAAATCTTTTCGGTCCTTTATACAAGTATGCGAAAACAGAGCATGCACTTTTACCAAAAGTAAAAATACATACTTGTATACAAAGACCATTATTAAGATTTATGTCGCAGACTTAGTATAACACAATTCTAAGTGAATTACAATAATAAATATGAATAAATTTGAAATAATAGAAAATAATACTTGACTTTCGGCGTGGGTAGTGGTACATTATTGTTAGCACTCAGGGAGATTGAGTGCTAACAAACGAAAAGAGGTGAGCATATGGAGCTTTCCGAAAGAAAAAAAGCAATACTTCAAGCCATTATTGAAGACTATATCCAGACGGCAGAGCCCGTAGGCTCGCGAAACATTGCGAAGAATCACGACCTCGGCCTTTCAGCCGCAACAATCCGTAACGAAATGGCGGATTTGGAGGAAATGGGCTATCTTGACAAGCCCCACACCTCCGCAGGACGAATCCCCTCGGAAATGGGTTACCGCTTCTATGTGGATTCGCTGATGCACCGTTACAGCCTCACTATGGAGGAGATTTCAAGTCTGCAGAGCAGTATGGACAGAAAATACAGTCAGCTTGAAAATGTGGTGTCCGAAATTTCTGACATTATTTCCAAGGCAACGAATTACCCTGCCATTGTGGAGCTTCCCACGGCACAGAAGAGCCGTCTTAGAAGTGTCAAAATGATGCTTATTGAGAGGGGCAGTGTGCTAATCGTGGTAGTAACCGATGCAGGCGTGGTAAGAAACCGCCATATGAAAGTAAGTGCGGAAATTGACTACGAAATTATTGATTCTATTTCAGAATTTTTGTCGGGACAGCTTACGGGACTTTCCGCAGACGATTTTACCCCTGCAAGGCTGATGCTGATTTACGAAGCAATGACAGAGTACGGCGATTTCTTAAAAACAGTGGTTGAGTTTGTGCTGGAATGTCTCGGCAACACTCAAAGCAGGGTGTACATCGGCGGAGCGTCCAACATACTTAACAACCCCGAATTTGAAAATATTGAACGCGCGAGGGAATTTTTCTCGTTTATTGATAGGAAAGAGAATGTGTCCCAGATGCTCAATCTTCTGGAAACGGCAGAAGAAAATATCAGCATAAAAATTGGCAGTGAAAACAACGCTCCCGAAATGCGTGACACAAGCCTTGTCGTAGCATCTTACAATGTAGGTGGCAAGCTTCACGGAAAAATCGGTATTATAGGTCCTAAACGAATGAACTATGCGAGAGTAATTTCCTCGCTTGAACTCATAAATGCAAACCTTACCGAAATATTGGGAAGAATGATTTACGGAAAGGATGATACAGATGGCAACTAAGAAAAAAGCAGAAGAAATCAAGGAAGAAGTAAAAGAAGAGGTAACTCCCGAAGTTACAGAAACCGAGCCCGAAAACGAATTTGAAAAAAAATATAACGACGTAAACGAAAAATATATGCGTACTCTTGCAGAATATGACAACTACCGCAAGCGTACTATTAAAGAGAAAGAGAGCATTTACCCCGAAGCAAAAGCGGTCGTTATTGAAAAGTTTTTACCCGTTATGGATAACTTTCAGCGCGCAATTGACTCGGCAGAAAACAAGGACGGCTTCTACGAGGGTGTAGTAATGCTGAAAAAACAGATGGATGATGTGCTTACCGCCCTTGGTGTAGAGGAAATAAAGTCCGTTGGAGAAACCTTTAACCCCGAATTTCACAATGCAGTAATGCATATTGACGACGAAGAAGCAGGCGAGAATGTAATCGTGGAGGAATTCCAGAAAGGTTACAAAATTGGTGACCGTGTAATAAGACACAGTATGGTTAAAGTAGCAAACTAACATAGTTTATAAATTTTTTGATATATTTGGAGGTAAAAATCATGGCAAAAATTATCGGTATTGACTTAGGTACAACTAATTCATGCGTAGCAGTTATGGAGGGTGGCGAGCCTACCGTTATCGCTAATGCAGAGGGTGCAAGAACTACTCCCTCAGTTGTAGCTTTTACAAAAACAGGTGAAAGACTTGTAGGTCAGGTTGCAAAGAGACAGGCAGTTACAAACCCCGACAGAACAGTTATCTCAATAAAGAGAGAAATGGGTACAAACTACAAGGTAAGCATTGACGACAAAGCTTACACTCCCCCCGAAATCAGCTCCATGGTACTTGCAAAGCTTAAGGCTGATGCAGAAAGCTACCTCGGTGAAACAGTTTCTCAGGCAGTAATTACTGTTCCTGCATATTTCTCCGTTGCACAGCGTCAGGCTACAAAGGATGCAGGTAAGATTGCAGGTCTTGAGGTTCTCCGTATTATAAACGAACCTACTGCAGCAGCATTTGCTTACGGTATGGATAAGGAAAACGACCAGAAGGTTATGGTATATGACCTTGGCGGCGGTACATTCGACGTATCTATCCTTGATATCGGTGACGGTGTATTTGAAGTTTTGGCAACAAACGGTGACACTCGCCTTGGCGGTGACGACTTCGACGATGCTATCATTAACTACCTTGTAGCAGAGTTCAAGAAAGAAAACGGTATTGACCTTTCTACTGATAAAATGGCTATGCAGAGACTTAAGGAAGCTGCAGAAAAGGCAAAGATTGAGCTTTCAGGCGTAACAACAAGTGCAATCAATCTTCCTTTCATCACTGCAGATGCAACAGGTCCCAAGCATCTTGATATTACTCTTACACGCGCTAAGTTCAACGAGCTTACTGCAAATCTTGTAGAGCGTACAATCATTCCCACAAAGAAAGCTCTTTCCGATGCAGGTCTTTCCGCATCCGAAATCGACAAGGTTGTAATGGTTGGCGGTTCCAGCCGTATTCCTGCTGTTAATGAAGCTGTACAGAAGCTTATCGGAAAAGACCCCCACAAGGGTATCAATCCCGACGAATGTGTTGCTCTCGGTGCGGCTATTCAGGCAGGTGTACTTGGCGGCGACGTTAAGGACATCGTTCTTCTTGACGTAACACCCCTTTCTCTCGGTATTGAAACAATGGGCGGCGTTTGCACAAAGCTTATCGAAAGAAATACAACCATCCCCACAAGAAAGAGCCAGATTTTCTCAACTGCTGCTGACAATCAGACAAGCGTTGACATCCACGTTCTTCAGGGTGAAAGAGAAATGGCAGCCGATAACAAGACTCTCGGTAACTTTATGCTTTCAGGTATTGCACCTGCTCCCCGTGGAGTTCCCCAGATTGAAGTTACATTCGACATTGATGCCAACGGTATCGTAAACGTAAGCGCAAAAGACCTCGGAACAGGTCAGGAACAGAAGATTACAATCACTGCTTCCTCCAACCTTTCCGACGAAGATATTGACAAGGCTGTAAAAGAAGCTGAACAGTATGCAGAAGAGGATAAGAAGCGCAAGGAAGCTATCGAAATCCGCAACAATGCAGACCAGCTTGTATATCAGAGTGAAAAGACTCTCGGCGAAGTAGGAGATAAGGTAGACCAAGCTGACAAGGATGCAGTTCAGGCTGAAATTGACAAGGTTAAGGAAGCCCTCAAGGGTACCGATAACGACCAGATTAAGGCTGCAACAGAGGCTCTTCAGCAGAAGTTCTACGAAATCAGCACAAAACTCTACGCTCAGGCTAACCCTCAGGGTCAGCCCGGAGCAGATGCAGGTGCACAGCCCGGCGGCGACGAAAATGTGTATGATGCAGATTTCACAGACACAACAAATAACTAATTGGCAATAATGCAAAGGGACGGTGACTTTCGCCGCCCCTTTACATTCTTTGAGGTGACAAAATGGCAGATAAGAGAGATTATTATGAAGTCTTAGGCGTCCAAAAGGGTGCTTCGGACGATGAAATAAAAAAAGCATACAGAAAGCTTGCAAAAAAGTATCACCCCGACCTTAACAAGGACAATCCCGAGGCGGCTGATAAGTTCAAAGAGGCGGCAGAAGCATATGACGTATTAAGCGACAGCGAAAAGAGAAACCGTTATGACCAATTCGGTCATGCAGGTGTCGACCCCAATGCAGGCTTTGGCGGAGGTGGTTATGGCGGCGGCTTCGGCGGATTTGATATGGGTGACATTTTTGACAGCTTTTTCGGTGGCGGTTTCGGTGGAAGAAGCTCCAGAAGAAACGGACCTGTAAGGGGTAATGACATTCAGCAGGCGATAGAGCTTACCTTTGAGGAAGCTGTTTTCGGCTGTAAAAAGAAAGTAACCATCATCCGTGGAGAAAGCTGTAACGAGTGTGGCGGCAGCGGTGCAAAGAAAGGAACATCTCCCGTGAAGTGTGCCCGTTGCGGAGGAACAGGACAGATGAGAAGTGTCCAGAACACTCCCTTTGGTCAGTTTGCTTCCACCACTACCTGTAATCAGTGCGGCGGCAGAGGAACTACCATTTCCGACCCATGTCCCGTTTGTAACGGAAGCGGACAGAACAGAACCAAGAGAGAGCTGGAGGTTAACATTCCTGCAGGTATCGACCACGGGCAGACAGTATCTCTCCGCGGTCAGGGTGAGGCAGGCTTAAGAGGAGGCGGTCCCGGAGACCTGCTTATAACCGTTTATGTTAAACCGAGCCCCGTGTTTACCCGTGAGGGGAACAATGTGTACATTGATGTGCCCATTACCTTTGTTCAAGCTTCCTTAGGTTGTGAAATTGAAATTCCCACAGTTGACGGAAAAATTATGCAGAGAATCCCCGAGGGTACTCAGCACGGAACAAAATTCAGACTTAAGGGCAGAGGAATCCCCTCAATACGCGGCGGTGCAAGGGGAGACCAATATGTCCGTGTGATAGTAGAAGTACCCAAGAATCTTTCATCAAAACAGCGTGACATACTTGAGCAATTTGCCAAAGAAAGCAATGACAAAAACTACAATCAGCGAAAGAAATTTACTGAAAAGCTCAGAGATTACTTTAAGTGAGAGGAAAATTAACTATGGATTGGCTTCAGGTTAGTATATATACAACTCCTGAGGGGATAGAGCCCCTCTGTGGCAGACTTTATAACCTCGGTGTAACGGGACTTGAAATTGTTGACAAGGATGATTTTGAGGATTTCCTTGAAAACAATAAGCAGTATTGGGATTATGTGGATGAGGAACTCCGTGAAAAAATGAACGGAGAAACCCGTGTGAAGATATATCTCAGCGACAACGAAACAGGTCACAAGATGCTCTCTGCTGTCCGTGATGATTTGATTTCTTTCAAGAGTATTGATGCAGACGGCATTTTTGGTTCTCTCAGGGTAGAAATTGACTCCTGCAGGGAAGAGGATTGGGAAAATAATTGGAAGCAGTATTTTAAACCCATCTATGTTGGTGACAGACTTGTAATAAAGCCCGAATGGGAAGAAATAAATGATGCTGACGGTAAAATTGTGTTTAACATTGACCCAGGAATGACATTCGGCAGCGGTCAGCACGAAACAACACGCCTTTGCGTGGAAACTCTTGACACCACTGTAAAAAAGGGAGACAAGGTACTTGACCTGGGTTGCGGAAGCGGTATCCTTTCTATTATTGCGCTGATGCTTGGTGCAGGTGAAGCGAGAGCCGTTGATATTGACCCCAACTGTAAGAAAATTGCATACTCCAACGCAGCACTTAATGGCATCGGGGAGGATGTGTATACTGTTCTTGACGGAAATATCCTCATTGACGAAGAGTTTAAGAGTAGCACGGAAAAAAGCGGACCTTACGATGTTGTTGTGGCAAACATTGTTGCTGATGTAATTATTCCCCTTGCAAGTGATGTGAAGCGTTATCTGAAAGACGGAGGAACATTCATTGCCAGCGGTATTATTGAGATGCGTATTGATGAGGTCAGGGAAGCTATCGAGAAAAACGGCTTCTCAATTCAGGAAATTAAGAAAGAAAATGATTGGTACTGCATAATTTCGAGGTAACTATTGTGGCTAATTTCTACATAGATAAGAGCGATATAACGGAAAATACTGCCACAATTTCAGGCGAGGAAGCACAGCACATCAGCCGTGTTTTACGTATGAAAAAGGGTGACAACGTAACGCTGTGTGACGGAGAGGGCTTCTTTTACGAGGCTGTGCTGTCGGATTTTTCAGACAAAACAGTTGTTGCAGACATTCTTTCAAGAAGAGAGGCTGAAACAGAGCCAACTGTAAAGGTGACAATCTTTCAGGGCGTGCCGAAAAACCCCAAGCTCGAAACAATAATTCAGAAACTGACGGAAATCGGCGCAGTAAGACTTGTTCCCATGGACACAAAGCGTGCCGTGGCAAAGCTTGACAAGGAAAATAAGGTGGACCGACTCAGAAAAATCGCCAGAGAGGCGGCAAAGCAGAGCAAACGCGGAATTGTTCCCGAGGTTCTTTCCCCCGTAAGCTTTAAGGAAGCGGTAAAAATGGCAACGGAAGCGGACCTTGCCCTGATTCCTTACGAGGAAGAGAGGGAAATGTCCCTTAAAAAAGCTCTTTCAGGGAAAACTCCGAAAACTGTTTCCGTCATGATTGGGCCCGAGGGTGGTTTTGACAGCGACGAAATAAAGCTTGCAAAGGAAAACGGAATTACAAGTGTAACCTTGGGAAAACGAATTTTGAGAACAGAAACAGCGCCCCTTGCGGTATGTTCGGCAATTCTTTACGAACTTGGTGAAATGGAATAATAAAGGAGAGATACATATGGCAATTTTTAACAGAGCAGACATTATGCTTCCCAAAAACGCAGATTTAACCAAGTGGAGCGTAGTGGCTTGTGACCAATACACGTCACAGCCCGAATATTGGGAAAAAGCGCAGGAGGTTGTAGGTGACAGCCCCTCCACACTTAACCTTGTATATCCCGAGGCATTTTTGTCCCAAGGTGACGGCAGAATAGCAAAAATTAATGACACAATGAAAGAATATTGCGACAAGGGTATTTTTGAAACCTACAAAAATTGTCTTGTGTATGTTGAAAGAACTCTCTCAGGTGGCAGAATCAGAAAGGGTATCGTGGGGGCGGTAGACCTGGAGGCATACGACTTCCACAAAGGGGTAAAATGTCCCATTCGTGCTACCGAGGGTACAGTTCTTGAAAGGATTCCTCCCCGTGTAAAAATCCGTGAGAATGCTCCTCTTGAGCTTCCTCACGTAATGCTTCTTGTAGACGACAAGGAAAAAACACTTGTGGAAAAGGCTCAGAAGGGCGAAAAGCTCTACGATTTCGAGCTTATGGCAGATGGAGGACATCTTGCAGGCTGGATTGTGGCAAATGATGATGAATTTATGGCATCTCTTGACAAATTCTCTGCCAATGCTCCCGACGGACTAGTGTTTGCGGTAGGCGACGGTAATCATTCATTGGCAACGGCAAAAACCTGCTGGGACAATCTCAAATCCACACTTTCCAAGGAAGAACAGGAAACACATCCCGCACGTTTCTGCCTTGTTGAAATTGAAAATATTCACGACGACGTGCTTGAGTTTGAACCTATTCACAGAGTTGTATTTGGCGTAGAGGATGAAGAAAACTTCATAAATGCACTTGCAGATACGCTAGGTTGTACCATGGAAAATAACGGTGGTCAGGAAATCGTTCTTGTAAAGGGTAGCGACAAGAAAACTCTTTATATGAACAACACCACAAGCCCTCTTGCAGTAGGAACACTCCAGAAATATCTTGACACTCTTTCCTATGAGGTTGACTATATCCACGGGGAAGATGTTGTAGAGTCCCTTTCCGCAAAACAGGGTGCAGTAGGATTTCTTCTTCCCAAGCCCGAAAAGAGCAGTCTTTTTGAAACCGTTATAAAAGATGGTGCACTGCCGAGAAAGACTTTTTCAATGGGTGAGGCTAACGAAAAAAGGTATTACATGGAAGCCAAGTTTATAAAACGGGTGTAGTAAAATGCACAGATCGTGCAAATGGAAAAATATATATAGGAAAGCATATCAATTACTTAGAAATATAAAAGGAAGGCATTCGCAAATGTTTGCGAATGCCTTTTTGTTTTATCCATTTGCACTACGAACAAACTTCGCCTCTCGCTGTATACACATACAGCTTCGGGTAACCCACGGCAAGCCGTGGCTCAGTTTGTCCGTTCTGCACTATTTTCCGTCCACCCTCCACACTCGGAAAGAACAGAGGCTTGAACCTATTTTAGTTAGTTTATGATTATTTTCTTTCTTTAGAGTTGCTTTCACCCAATAAATAATCACAGCTGACTTTATATAGTCTTGATAAGGCTATAATATGATGGGTCGGAATTTCATTTGTCCCGTTTTCATATCTGGAATATACCTGTTGGGTAGTATTTAAATGTGCGGCAACTTCTTTTTGGCTTAAATCGTTATCTTCGCGTAGCTCTTTTAATCTTTGTATGTATGAATTCATTTTTCCACCTCAAGAAAATTTTAACATATATTAAAAAAATATGTTGATTTTACATCTGATGTGGTGTAAAATATTGGTTGCAGGTAGTATACCTGCTGTTGCGACACAGCAAAAAAGGTTATGTGATTTTATTATCACATAACCTTTTTTGTGTTCGGTGCTGCTTTATCTCATCTCCTGAACAAATTCTGCAATTCGTTCCAGAGCCTTTTCAATGTTCTTGATACTGTACGCATAACTGCAACGGATAAAGCCCTCACCGCATTCACCGAATGCCGTGCCGGGAACAACTGCAACTTTCTTTTCGTAAAGAAGCTTTGTCACAAATTCCTCGCTTGTAAGTCCCGTTGAGCTGATGTTGGGGAATACATAGAATGCACCCAAAGGCTCAAAACAGCTAAGCCCCATTTCTCTGAAACCGTTTACCATAATTCTACGGCGGTGGTCGTATTCCGTGCACATATATTCAACATCTTCATCGCAGCTTTTTAGTGCTTCAATAGCGGCAAATTGGCTTGTTGTGGGAGCACACATTATTGCGTACTGATGAATTTTTGTCATCTGCTTTATAACCGGCTCGGGTCCGCAAGCGTAACCGAGTCGCCAGCCTGTCATTGCAAACGCTTTACTGAAACCGTTTACCGTTACCGTTCTTTCCTTCATTCCGGGAATGGATGCAAAAGGAACGTGTGGCTCGCCCGTATATGTAAGCTCACCGTATATTTCGTCGGAAAGAACGAAAAGGTCGTGCTCTTCTACGATTTCAGCAATCTTCTCCAAATCCTCTCTTGTCATTACCGCGCCTGTGGGATTGTTGGGGAATGGTAGTATTAACAGCTTGGACTTAGGTGTGATTTTTTCAAGAAGCTTTTCAGGAGTCAGCTTGAAATTATCTTTTTCCTCGGTTTGTATGGTTACGGGAGTACCGCCTGCCATAAGAGTGCATGGCTTGTAGCATACGAAACAAGGCTCGGGAATAAGTACCTCATCCCCCTGCGTAACAATTGCACGGATAAGCAGGTCAATTGCCTCGCTTCCGCCTACTGTTACGAGAGTTTCCGTCTTGGGATTATAGTGAAGGTTGTATTTTCTGGCAAGGTATGTGCAAATTTCATTACGAAGCTCTAAAAGTCCGCTGTTTGCACTATAATGAGTGCGCCCCTTTTCAAGGGAATAAATACCTGCCTCCCTCACTGCCCAAGGGGTTACAAAGTCAGGCTCACCAACGCCGAGGGATATTGCATCTTTCATTTCTGCTGCTATGTCAAAAAATTTTCGGATGCCGCTCGGAGCAAGGTTTTGTATCCCGGGGGAAATTAATTTAGAATAATCCATCATATACTAATAACCTCCCGGTTATCTTCTTCCTTTTCCGTAAAGAGGACTCCATCTTTTTTGTATGTTTTAAGCTCAAAATGTGTAGCTGTGGATACAACAGATTCCATAGGTGCAAGTCTTTCTGAAACGAACATAGCAACTTCCTTAAGACTCTTTCCCTCTACCGTTACCAAAAGGTCATACGCGCCTGACATAAGAGTAACCGATTTAACCTGAGGGAATTTATAAATTCTCTCCGCAACGGTGTCAAAGCCGCCGCCACGCTGAGGAGTCAGCTTTATTTCAATGTTTGCACGGGTGGTTTCCCTGCCTGCAAGCTCCCAATTGATGATAGTATTGTATCCAAGGATGACATTTTCCTCTTCCAGCTCACGAATGGCGGCCTTAACCTCACCTTCTTCAATGCCAAGCATAACCGCAATCTTCGAAGATGTCAGACGGCTGTCCGATTCAAGAAGCGATAAGATTTTGTTTTTCATAATAATCACCCTTTCTTTTTTCGTTATTGTACCATTATACTCCGTTTTGACGAAAAAATCTACTGTTTTTTTCGAAAATACAAAAAATAATTGAAATAAAAGGCATTTTATGTTAAAATCTATTGAGGTGATTTACTATGAAATCTAACTCGATAAATAAACTTGGCTTTTATCTTACAATGCTTAAATCCCGCTATGGTAACGGGGAATATTTTATTGAAATGAAAATAAACTTTAAATCGGGAACAAAATCGTTTCCTGCCACTGTCAAAAAGGACGGTGAAGAGCTTGTTCTCACCTTTTCGGGCATGAAACAGCCCTTTTCGTGGGAGAAGATTTCCGAAATTGCAAAGGATTACGACTCTATGCAGCTTGTTTATAAGGAGCGTGGCACCGATGCAATTATAAATGCGGACGACAGAAATGTTACCCTGCGCTACGACGATATTGCTCCCATTGAGAAAAATACAACCGCCACCGTGGGCGAAAGGCAGTATCTCATTGCACCGCCCAAGGCAAATGCCCTTTTGAAAGAAATCGGCATTATGGGACAAAACGGAAAAATCAAAAATGATATGATTCGCAAGTACAATCAGATTGACCATTTCGTGGAGCTTATTGCAGATTATCTCAAAAAGCTGGACGGAAAAATTGAGGTGCTTGACTGTGCCTGCGGAAAAAGTTATCTTTCCTTTGCACTTAACTATTACCTCAAGGATGTTCTTAAAAAAGACTGCCACGTTACGGGCGTTGACTATTCTGAAATTGTAATTGAGGCTTCAAAAAAGAGTGCAAAAAACCTCGGCTACACCAATATGACCTTTGTAAAGGCAGACCTTACTACATACAAACCCGAAAGAAAGCCCGACGTGGTAATAAGCCTGCACGCCTGCGACACGGCAACCGATATGGCTATCGGTGCAGCTATAAATGCAGGGGCAAAAGCGATTTTTGCTGTGCCCTGCTGTCATAAGGAGCTTCTTTCACAGTATTCCTATGAACCTTTTGCACCGCTTCTGAAATACGGCATATTCAAGGCAAGACAAGCAGATTTATTGACGGATTCTCTCCGTTGTCTGCTTCTTGAAGCATCGGGATATTCCGTAACGGCGCAGGAATACATTTCCCCCGTGGAAACTCCCAAGAATCTTCTTATAAAGGCATTCAAGGATGGTAATAACCGCAAAAAGGCAACAAGGGAGTATTTTGAGCTTAAGAGAATGCTTGGAATCACCCCGAAATTGGAAACCCTTATAAAGTTGGAGGCAGAATAATGGACTTTTCAGAAAAGACAGTAAAGCAGGAATATATATTTAAAGGCGAGGTAATAAACCTCCGCGTAGATACAGTAACTACCCCCGGAGGAAATACCGCCACCCGTGAACTCGTAGAGCATCCCGGCGGAGTGTGTGTAGTGCCCCTTTTTGATGACGGTACAGTTATGATGGAGTGGCAGTATCGCCGTCCTTTTGATACAAACACCTTTGAAATCCCTGCAGGCAAGCTCCATTACGGAGAGGACCCGTTGGAGTGTGGAAAAAGAGAGCTTGAAGAGGAAACGGGCTACTGTGCAAGAAATTATATTTCTCTCGGTAAGATGTATCCCACCCCCGGTTTTTGTTATGAGGTGGTTCATATGTACCTTGCAACCGACCTTTATGAGGGCAGTATAAACCGTGACGAGGACGAATTTATGGAGCTTGAGCGAGTTCCCTTGGAAACCCTTGTGGAAAAGGCATTAAATGGTGAAATTGTTGATGCAAAAACCTGCCTTGCTCTCCTCAAGGTGAATGAGATGAAAAACAGAGGAATGATCTGATGAAAGTTGCATTTTATGCGTTGGGCTGTAAGGTCAATCAGTATGAAATAGACTGCTATGCGAAAAAATTCAGCGAAATAGGGTGGGAGATAGGCTCTTTCACCGAAAAGTGTGATGCCTATGTTATAAACACCTGCGCCGTTACCAATATCGGTGAGAGGAAATCGAGGCAGATTATCCGCCGTGCCAAAAAGCAAAACCCCGATGCCATTGTTGCTGTGACGGGCTGTTATGCCCAGACCAAGGCAGAGGAAGTCAAGAGAATGGCGGAGGCAGACGTAGTCCTCGGAACAAGCAACCGGGGAAGAATTGCGGAAATTGTAACGGCAAAGCTCCGCGGTGAGGATATTGACCTTCTGGCCGACATTATGAAAGAGAGAATGTACGAGGAGCTTGAGTGCGAGGGAAAGCTGGAACGTACCCGTGCCTACATAAAAATTCAGGACGGATGTAACAATTTCTGTTCCTACTGCATTATTCCCTATGCGAGAGGACCCGTGCGTTCAAGAAAAATTGAAAATGTGGTAAACGAAGCAAAAAGGCTCGTTAGTTTAGGCTTTTCCGAGGTTGTGCTGACAGGAATCAGCGTTGCCTCCTACGGCAGGGATTTTAAGGACGGAACAACCCTCAAAACAGTTATTGAAGCGGTGTGTCGTGTGAACGGTATTCAGCGAGTACGACTCAGCAGTATTTCCCCCACGCTGTTTGATGATGATTTTATTTCCTTTGTTTCAGGGGAGAAAAAGATGTGCAGGCATTTCCATATCTCTTTGCAATCGGGAAGCACCACCGTTCTTAAGCGGATGAACAGAAAATACACGGCAGACGAGTATCTTGATACTCTTGAAAGAATCAGGCAAAAGATGCCCGATAGCGGTATAACCACTGATATTATCTGTGGTTTCCCCGAAGAAACGGAGGAAGAATTTACTGAAACTCTGGAATTTGTGAAAAAGGCACGCTTTTTGAAGGTGCACGTTTTCCCCTATTCCGAGAGAAGCGGAACAGTAGCCGCCGAGATGCCCCAAGTTCCCCATTCGGTAAGGGAAGAGCGTGCGGCAAGGCTTATAAAACTGACTGAAAAAATTGCAGAGGATGTAGAAAATTCTTTTATAGGAAGTGAAGCGGAGGTCCTTTTTGAGCAGACAGACGGTGAATATGCAGAGGGACTTACGGGAAATTATCTCCGCATATACGTTAAAGGCGGGGAAGAACTGACAGGAAAAATCAAAAAGGTAAAAATAGCACGTAAAGAACACGGAATTTTGTTTGGCGAAATACGCTCTGTTTGACACAGAGCGTATTTTTTCTTTTAAACCACTTTACAAATCCCCGAAAAAGCTATACAATAGTGTATTATGGAGGGAGTATGCACAATATGAGAAAAGGTGATATTGCTTTAATTATAGTAGCCGTGATTTTTCTTGTATTGTGGCTTATCCCCAGACCTATGGGCGGTATGGTCACAATATCGCTGAACGGTGAAGTTTACAGAGAGGTTTCGCTTGCTGAAAACTGTGAAATTGCAGTTGTGTCAGAGTTTGGGAAAAATACTGTGGTAATAGAAAACGGTAAAGTTTTCGTAACTCATTCTGATTGCCCCGATGGACTTTGTGAAAAACAAAAAATCAGCAAAAGCGGAGAGAGTATAGTTTGTCTGCCAAACCGATTAAGTGTGACCATAGAGGGTAAAAACAAAAAAGAAGTTGATGTAATCCTATGATAAATACAAGGAAGATAGCAAAGCTTGCAGCATTTATTGCTGTGGCGGTAATCCTCGGCTATGTGGAAAGCCTTTTTCCGCCTATTGCAGCAGGGGTAAAGCTGGGTATTGCAAATACAGTTATTATAACCGTACTTTTTGTCTGGGGTACAAAAGAAGCCTGGACAGTGTCAATCCTTAAAGTGGTTTTGTGTATGACTCTTTTCGGCAGTGTGACATCCTTTATATACAGCCTGTCAGGTGCAATCCTCAGCCTTTCGGTAATGATTATTGCGAAAAGGAGCAAGCTCTTTTCAATTGTCAGCGTAAGCGGAATGGGAGGGCTATGCCATAATCTTGCGCAGTTTATCTGTGCATATATAATAATCGGTAAGGGCGTGATTTTTTATTTGCCCGTGCTGTGCCTTTCAGGAATTCTCTGCGGAGTGCTGACGGGAATTGCCGCACAGCTTATTGTTAAAAGAGGGAGGGAGATTTTTGGCAAAGAATGACTACCTTAAATTATCAGACGAAAAAGTAAAAGAAATCGGGAACAAGCTGAATCTCCCCGTAAAGCAGGTAAAAAGACGGGTGGAGGAAAGGGATAAAGCCAATCTTTGGCGGCCTTGCTACATCCGTGATATTGAGAAAATTCTGCATCATCCGTACTACAACAGATACACCGACAAAACCCAGGTGTTCTCTTTCTACAAGGATGACGACATAACCCGCCGTGCACTTCACGTACAGCTTGTGTCACGAATCGCGAAAAATATCGGCAGACTCTTAGGACTTGACCTTGACCTTATAGAAGCGATTGCATTAGGTCACGATATGGGACATACCCCATTCGGCCACGCAGGGGAAAGCCTTTTGAACGAGATTTACCACAACCGTACGGGCAGGTTTTTTAATCACAATGTCCACAGCGTGAGGGTGCTTGACAAAATCTTTAACCTCAATATCAGCCTTGATACATTGGACGGAATACTCTGCCACAACGGTGAGCTGGAGCTTCAGGAATACAGACCGTCTGTTCTCAGCGGATTTTCCGAGTTTGACGAAAAGGTGGAGGGATGCTACCTCTCCCGTGAGAATATAAAAAAGCTTATACCCTCAACGCTCGAGGGTTGCGTGGTTCGTGTAAGCGACATCATTGCCTATATCGGAAAGGATAGGCAGGATGCAGAGAGGGCAGGCTTGTCAGGTATTTATAAGGGCAGTGATAACTCTTATATGATAAATAACTTTGTGATAAACATTGTAGAAAACAGCTTTGGCAAGGATTATATAAAAATGGACGAGGAATATTTCCAAGCCCTCAAAAAAGCCAAGAGTGATAACTACGAAAATATTTATCTGTCACAGAGTGTAAAAGAGCAGTACGACAAATCTCTGAAGCCGATGTTTGAGATGCTTTATGAAAAACTGATTTCTCAGATTGGGGACAAGCAGAGCCTTGTTCACAGACATCATATTGACTATGTTAACACACGCAGGGGATATTACCAGATACAGGTTGGCTATCTGGAAGAAAATACTCCTGACGAAATTGTAACAGACTATATTGCATCAATGACGGATGACTATTTTATTGATATTTGTAATTATTTATTACCCGATGCACCTACTGTAAATTATATAGGATACTTCGAAAAATAAGAAAGGAATATAACTATGGACAACAAAAAAATGGCGGAGCTACTGCTTCCCGGAATTGACAAAACTCCCGAATATTACGAAAACCTTTACCCCGAGAGAAACCTCCCCGAGGGTGCAAAGGTTACTCGTCTGGGCCCCAGTCCCACGGGATTTATACACCTGGGAAACCTTTTCGGTGCAATTACCGACGAGCGTCTTGCACACCTTTCCGACGGTGTATTCTATCTTCGTATAGAGGACACCGACAACAAGCGTGAGGTTGAGGGTGCAGTTGATGTTGTTATAAACACTCTCCGTTATTTCGGTGTTGAATTTGACGAGGGTGCAACAAGCGACGGTGAAAAAGGTAATTACGGTCCCTACCGTCAGCGTCAGCGTGCGGAAATTTATCAGACATTTGCAAAGTGGCTCATCGAAAGAGGTATGGCATACCCCTGCTTCTGCACAGAGGACGAGCTTTCCGCAATGCGTGAAAAACAGACAGAACTTAAGGAAAACTTCGGTTATTACGGAAAATGGGCTGTTCACAGAAATATTACCGTAGAGGAAGCGGAGAAAAATATAAAAGAGGGCAAGCCTTATGTAATTCGTTTCCGCGCCCCCGAAAATACAGGAAAAACATTTACCATTGATGACGGTATCCGCGGAGAACTCACAATGCCCGAAAACGAGCAGGATGTAGTAATCTTAAAGTCCGACGGTATCCCCACATATCACTTTGCTCACGTTGTTGATGACCACCTGATGAAGACCACCCACGTTGTCCGTGGCGAGGAATGGCTTGCAACACTTCCCATCCACGTTCAGCTTTTCCAGGCTATGGGTTGGAAAGCTCCAATCTACTGTCATACAGCACAGCTTATGAAGATAGATGGCGGCGTGAAGCGTAAACTCAGCAAGCGTAAGGACCCCGAGCTTTCTCTTGACTACTACAAGAGTGAGGGCTATCTTCCCGGTGCAGTATGGGAATACCTTATGACCGTACTTAACTCCAACTATGAGCAGTGGAGAATGGACAACCCCGAAAAGGACGTAAAAGAGTTCGAGTTTACTACCAAGAAAATGGGAGTAAGCGGTTCTCTCTTTGACATAGATAAGCTTAATGATGTAAGCAAGAACTACCTTGCAACGCTTGATTCTGAAACTGTATATAACTATATAACAGAATGGGCGAAGGAATGTGACGAAGAGTATTACAATCTTCTTACACGTGACAAAGAATTCTCTCTCGGCATGATTGCAATCGGCAGAGGCGGAGAAAAGCCCAGAAAGGACATCAGCCATTGGAAGCAGTCCAAGGATTTTTACAGCTTTTTCTTTGACGAACTTTTCAGGATGGAAGACTCTTTCCCCGAAAATGTTTCGGAAGAAGACAGAAAGGCTATTCTTACGAAATATATGGAAACCTACGACCACAGCGATGATCAGCAAACATGGTTCTCCAAGGTAAGAGCATTGGGAGAAGAGCTTGGTTACGCTCCCCAGCCAAAGCTTTATAAGAAAAACCCCGAAAGCTACAAGGGGCACGTTGGAGATGTCAGCGGTATTATTCGTGTAGCAATTACGGGAAGAACAAACTCTCCCGACATCTGGTGTATACAGCAGGTGCTTGGCGAAGAACGCTCCATGGAGAGGATAAGAAAGGCTTATGAGCAGAAATAAAAAACTGATTACACTTTTATCTGTGATAGTCTGTGCCGTAGCGATCCTTGTCTATGTTGTCGCTTTTACGGGAAAGGACAGCGAGGTTAAAACCATAGCCCAAAAGGAACCCGAGAAGATTTCTGTAACAATAAAGGCGGTTGGAGATAATCTTATACATTCACCCATATTCAAAGCCTGCAGGACAGAGGACGGATTTAACTTCGACGGCTTATATACCCATATAACTCCTTATATTGCAGATGCCGACATAGCAGTAATAAATCAGGAAACAATTTTCGTGGACGAAACTCAGACCTTCACGGGCTATCCGGCTTTCGGAACACCCACTGAGGTGGGAGAAAGCGTTGCTACTGCAGGATTTAACGTGGTTACTCACGCGACAAATCATACTTATGACCGTGGGTACAATGCGATGATGCATACGATGAATTTCTGGAAACAGTATGAACATATTACCGTTTTAGGTATTCACGAATCCCCCGAAAAACAGCAGGAAATAACCGTGTGGGAAAAAGACGGCCTTAAAATTGCAATGCTTAATTTCACCTATGGACTTAACGGGTACAGACTCCCTGCGGACAAGCCCTATCTTGTAAATCTGCTTGACCGCGGTGAGGGAAATGCTGACCTTTTAAGACGGGCGGAGGAGATTGCCGATATTACGGTGGTGTTTGTGCATTTCGGTACGGAGTATACCCACAATCCCACCAGAGAACAGAAGAGAGATGTTGAATTTCTAACAGAAAACGGTGCCGATGTAATTATCGGAGGGCATCCCCACGTAATACAGCCTGTTGCGGAGCATACTTCCGAAAACGCTAACAAGTCGGTTGTTTTTTACTCGCTTGGGAATTTTCTTTCCAACCAAAGCGGAACAGACAAAATATTGGGCGGTATGGCATCAGTGACCATATCAAAGGAAAACGGTGAAACCTTTGTGGAAAGCTATGAAATGCTTCCCACCGTTACACACGCAGAGAGTGGACTGTATACGGCATATATGCTCAACGACTACACTGATGACCTTGCAAAAAAACACAGACGATGCCCGGGACTTACCGTGGAAAAGATACAGACACTTTACGATAAGGTTATGGCAATAGAAGTATATTGAAACAAAAAATGGATTAAGACAAAGTTTGTCTTAATCCATTTTTTGTTTATAAAGTCGTATGGCACGCAACTGCTTTACCAAGAATCCGTATATTTTTACATTGTTTTTTTGTATATACCATTGGTTTGTATTTTGGGTTTTCGGAAATAAGAGTAACGGCATCATCGGAGATGTACACTCTTTTAAGTGTTGCTTCATCTTCTACCAGAACGGCAGCGATTTCACCGTCATCAACAGATTCCTGTTTGCGGATAAAAACTATATCCCCGTCTTTTATTCCTGCACCTATCATAGAGTCCCCCCTGACTCTTAAACAAAAGTCTGCCCGTGTATCATTTATCGGGGAGAAATATTCGCAATCTTCCGTTGCAAGTATGGGCTGACCTGCCGCAATTTTACCGAGTAATGGTAGTTTTTCGGTATTTGCAGAGCTTTCTAGATAGTCTTCCCAGCCCATAAGGTAGGCGGGGGAGCAATTAAATATTCTTGCCATCTCAAGCACTGTTGCCTGCTTGAGATTTTTTATTTCTCCGCTTTCATATCTTTGTGCGGTTGCCTCACGGACACCTAAAGCGGTTGCAACCTCTAAAAGTGTCATACCTGAGTCAAGACGGCATTTTTTTATTCTTTCATGTAATTTCATAATAATTAGTCCTTTCGAAATGCTATTTTTAAGGGCTTCTGATGTTATTATAACAGTAACTTACGTAAAAAGCAAGAAAAAATTTAAAAAACTTACGTAAAAAGTATTGACAATCGACAAACACCCGATTATACTGACTTACGTAAAACGTAAGGATAATAGAAACAGCTTACATGAAAGGAAAGATAAAAAATGAAGTATTACGGAAAATTTTGTATAGTATGCGGCAGGAGAATTCCCGAACTTTCCTTAAGACGACGTACCTGCAGTGAATTTTGCCGTTCCCGTTACAAATGCGGATATGCTCCGTATAAAAACTATAAGTCATTGCCTTATGATGATTTAACTTCCATTCAGGAGGAGGCACAGAAAATGGGAATGAGCTACGGAAAATATATGGCTATGAAATACAGGAAGGAGGGTGAAAACCTATGCCGATGATGATGCAATGCCCTTTTTATAAAAGGGACAACTACCTTAAGCTTTATTGCGAGGGAGGAACATTAAAATTCCCCGATGCAAGTGCAAGGAGTGAGTATGTTTTGGGATACTGTGCAAACAGCTACAATTGGCGAAAATGTCCCATCGCCCATTGCCTTGAAAATTACTATTTCAGAAAGGAAGAAAAGTAATGGAATATAAAAAGGAAATTGACCGCCGCGACAAAAAGATTGAGAATCTAAAAAAGGAAATAAAGCTACGTGAAGAAGAAATAGAGGCAATGCATCAGCTTCTCGACTGTGCGGCAGCAAATCTTATGCTTGCGATCAAAGAAAAAACAGTAAAAATCTCAAAAAAAGAGGTAAGTGAGGCTCTGGGAAAATTCCATCTTCGTGCAAAGGATGACGGAAACGGAAATTACCTGCTGGAGATACTTGAAGAATGAACATAATCTGGACCCCACAACCAAGGCAGAAAGAATTTATGAAACGCAGAGAACACGAAGCACTCTACGGCGGTGCGGCAGGAGGAGGGAAAAGCGACTGTGCCATTGCCGAGGCACTCCGTCAGGTGCATATCCCTCATTACAGAGGACTTATCCTGAGAAAAACATATCCGCAGCTTTCGGAAATGGTGGACAGAAGCAGGGAAATATACCTTCCTGCATTTCCCGATGCAAAGTACAACGACCAGAAACACTCCTGGACATTCCCAAGCGGTGCAAAAATATATTTCGGTGCAATGCAGCATACCAAGGACAGAACGAACTATCAGGGTAAAAGGTACGACTTTATTGACTTTGACGAGCTGACTCATTTTACATGGGATGAATACAGCTATCTGTTTTCCAGAAACCGCCCCAACGGACCGGGGACAAGATGTTACATCCGTGCTCAGGCAAATCCGGGCGGTATTGGTCACGGATGGGTAAAGGAGAGGTTTATTACGCCTGCTCCGCCTATGACTCCTATTCATGAGGATGTCAAAATAACATTCCCCGACGGCAAAAGTGAAATAAGACGGCAGAGCAGGGTTTTTGTTCCCTCAAGTATTTTTGACAACAAAATCCTTATGGAAAATGACCCTGAATACATAACCCGCCTTGCATCTCTTCCCGAAAATGAGAAAAGGGCGCTTTTATATGGTGATTGGGACAGCTTCTCAGGGCAGGTTTTTACCGAATGGAGAAACAACCCTGATGGCTACTCCACAAGGAAGAATACCCATGTAATTCCACCTTTCAAAATACCTCATTCGTGGAAAATATACCGTGGCTTTGACTTTGGTTATTCCCGTCCTTTTTCAGTAGGGTGGTACGGAGTGGACCACGACGGCAGGCTTTACCGCATACGGGAACTTTACGGTTGTACGGGAACTCCAAACGAGGGGGTACGATGGGAACCGGGGGAAATTGCAAAAAAAATAAAAGCCATTGAAAACGAGGACATTAACCTTAAGGGAAAATATATATACGGCATAGCCGACCCTTCAATTTTTGACGAGAGCAGAGGCGAAAGTGTTGCCGTAATGATGGAAAGGCAGGGTATATTCTTCGAAAAGGCTGACAACACCCGTGTTGCAGGAAAAATGCAGCTTCATAACCGACTTGCCTTTGATGAAAACGGGATACCGATGCTTTATGTTTTCAGCACCTGCAAGCACTTTATAAGAACGATTCCCTCCCTTGTGTATAGCGAGGTCGATGTGGAGGATATTGACACAACTCAGGAGGACCATATCTATGACGAGGTCAGATACATTGCAATGACAAACCCCATAAATCCGCCGAAAAAAGAAAGCCCGGTAAAAATATATAACCCATTGGAGGAGGATTCTTACGGAGAATACAATTTTTACAGATAATGAAAAAATTGCCGATAAACTTTTAGGAGTGCTTGATGAGGCGATAAACGACAAAAAACAATTCTACCGATATATCGTAAAAGAGAAGAACGGTTCAGACAGCGGAGAAGAGGAGCGTATATTCGGTAAAATGGATATGCAGGCACTCAATAATGCCATAAAGGCACTTGACTCCCTGACCGAAATAAAAAAAGTCATAACAGGAGAAACATCCCGTACGGAAACAAACGGAAAAGAAGAACAGGAAACGGGAGTAGTAATACTTCCCGAAGTGGAGGAAGATGAATGAAATTAACTGAATTTTTAAAGGAAAAAGAAACCGCGTCCTTAAGGCGGAAAATAGGAAAAGAGGAAATTGCCGTTGCCGCAGGAGTCTTGCGTGATTACAAAAACTCCAAATCGTCTTTGGAGGGAAGAATTATCGAGGATGAACAATGGTGGAGATTAAGGCATTGGGAAACTTTTGGAAAGGAGCAGGATAAAGGTAAAACGAAAAGCGTCAGTGCGTGGCTTTTTAACACTATTACAAGTAAACACGCCGATGCAATGGACTCCTTTCCTGATGCAAGCGTCCTTCCAAGGGCAAGAGATGACGAAGAGGAGGCAAAGCTTCTTTCAGGGATTTTGCCTGCCCTTATGGAACATAACAATTTCGAAGAAATCTATTCAAACAATTGGTGGTACAAGCTGAAGCACGGATGCTGTGCCTATGGAGTTTTCTGGAACAGCGAGGCGGAAAACGGCTTAGGTGACATACAGATTAAGAAGATTGACCTTCTTAATATTTTCTGGGAGCCGGGCGTAAACGATATACAAAAAAGCAGAAACCTTTTTATTGTTGATTTAAAGGATTCGGATGTTCTGGAGAGCGAATACCCCTCTCTCCGCGGAAAGAATCTCGGCAGTGCAATTGATGTAAAGCAGTACATATATGACGATACAGTAGATGTATCAAATAAGGTGCTGGTAGTTGATTGGTACTATAAGCTCCGTAATTCCGACGGTAAAACAGTTCTTCATTACTGCAAATTTGTAGGGGACAATGTACTTTTTGCCTCAGAAAATGAAGAAGAATACAAGGATTGCGGATGGTATGACCACGGCGAATATCCCATAGTCCTTGACAGCCTTTTTCCCGAGGAGGGAACTCCCGTGGGTTTTGGCTTTGTAGCTGTCACGAAAAATCCGCAGATGTACATTGATAAGCTTAATGATGTTATTTTAGATAATGCTCTTATGGCGGCAAAACCCAGATATTTTGCTAAAATCTCCGCCGGGGTGAATGAACAAGAATTTTTAGATTGGTCAAGACCTATTGTTCACGTGGAGGGAGATATAAACGAGGAAAGACTCCGCCCCATTGGTGTCAGTCAGCTCCCTCCTGCCTGCACAAATATCCTGCAGATGAAGATAAACGAACTAAAGGAAACAAGCTCTAACAGCGACTTTAACCGTGGCAGCGCAGGAGGCGGAGTAACCGCAGCATCAGCCATTGCGGCACTTCAGGAAGCAGGCAATAAAATGAGCCGTGATATGCTCAAGGCAACTTACAGGGCATACACCACAATAAATTATTTGTGCATAGAGCTGATTCGTCAGTTCTATACGGAAACAAGGTGTTTTCGCATAACAACGGCAGACGGCGGATACAGTTTTTCCGATTACAGTAATAAAAATCTTAAGGCAGTTAAAAACGGGGACAGCCTCTACCGCAAGCCGGTTTTCGATATTGCGGTGAAAACGCAGAAAAAGAGTCCATACACAAGACTTGCACAGAATGAACTTGCAAAGGAGCTTTTCAGATTGGGGTTTTTCAATCCCCAAAATTCTGCATGTGCATTGGCGGCACTTGAAATAATGGACTTTGAGGGTAAACGAGCCGTGGAAGAAAAAATAAGGGAACTTTCACAGAATGAAAGGGTGTAAAAATATGAAGAAAAATGATAAAAAGGATATTATCTCTGCCGAAAGCGCGCAGGCAGAGGGAAATATAAATGCTGAAAAAACTGCGGAAGTCAGCAATCCGCAAACGGGCGATGAAAAAAGCTTTGCCGCCGGAAGCACAAGGGACAAGGAAAAAGAATTTGATGCCCTCATTGAAAACGAATACAAGGAACAGTTTTCAAAAAAGGTGCAGAAAATCATCAGCAAAAGACTCAGGGAGGTGAAAAATTTGAAGGAAGAAAATATGAGGAACGCAGAAAACAAGGAAGAAATTCTAAGAAGACTTGCTCTGGAAAACAACTTCCTTAAGAAGCGTCACGAGAATGAGCTTCAGCTTATGAAGCTTCGTGGCGAGGCGCAGAAACTCAGAAAGCAAGCGGCAGAAACCAAGGAGGTTTATCCCGAATTTGACTTTGAAAAGGAGATAAAAAATCCTGAATTTATGAGACTTCTCAAGCTTGGTGTAGGTGTTAAAAACGCATACGAGGTTGCAAATATCGATGCAATCCTTGAAAACAACACAAAAGCTGCGGAAAAAAAGGTCGTTGATTCAATCCGTCTTAAGGGTAACAGACCCGTTGAAAACGGAAGTGAGGGTGCATCGGGCATTCTTCTTTCTGGCAATGCATCCAAGCTTTCCAGAAAGGAAAGATCAGAGCTTGCAAGAAGAGCTGCCAAGGGCGAAAGAATCAGCCTTTAAAAACTATAAAAAAATGGAGGACTAATTAATGTATAAGTTTAATTTGCAGCATTTTGCTGCAGGCGATGTTGTTAATACGACAGCAGGCATTACAAATGCCAATACGGGAGAAAACACTCCCTATAACGGAGACGGCGGTCTTTCGGGTGAAATGAAGATTTACTACTCCGACTATCTTATTGATATGGCGGAACCCAAGCTGGTCCATGACCAGTTCGGTCAGAAGTGCCCTATCCCGCAAAAAGGCGGTAAGACAATTGAATTTCGCAAGTACGACCCTCTTCCCAAGATGACAACTCCTCTTATGGAGGGCGTTACACCTGAAGGCCAGAAGCTTGATATGAAGACAGTATCTGCAGAGGTTAAGCAGTTCGGCGGTTTCATTGAGCTTTCCGATATTCTTTTGCTTACAGCCATTGACAATAATCTTGTTCAGGCTACAAAGCTTCTCGGCGGTCAGGCAGGCAGAACTCTTGACACTATTACAAGAGAGGTTCTTGCGGGCGGTACAAACGTACAGTTTGCAGAAGGTCAGGTTGACAGCCGTGATGCTCTTGTGGGTGGTCAGGAAGAAGGCAACCACTACCTTACCGTTGATGCGATAAGACGTGCGGTAAGATACCTTAAGAAGATGAATGCCGAAACAATCAACGGCAGTTACGTGGGTATTATTCATCCCGATGCTTCTTATGACCTTATGAGCGACCCCAAGTGGATAAATGTAAAGACTTACTCCGACCCCGAGGGTATCTATCAGGGAGAAATCGGTAAGATTGAAAATGTCCGCTTTGTGGAAACCTCCGAAGCAAAGATTTTCGAGGGTGAGGGAAAAGACGGTGTTGATGTGTACGCAACCCTTATCATCGGCGATAATGCTTATGGCACAACCGAAATTTCCGGCGGCGGTCTTCAGCATATCGTCAAGCAGCTTGGCTCTGCAGGTACGTCAGACCCTCTCAACCAGCGTGCAACCGCAGGCTGGAAGGCAACCAAGGCGGCTGTAAGACTTGTTGAACCCTATATGGTTCGTATCGAAACAGCCTCAAGCTTCTGATAAAGAACAAAATGAAAATCCATCAGTCGGCAGGACCGACTGATGGAACATTTGAAAGGAGTAAATAAATTATGGCGACAAATAAAGAAAAAAAGGTTGACGGAAACACATTGGTGGAAATTGAGCTTTTCCGTGATAACAAGGACTACAAGGACGATGTGTTCGTAGCGGTAAACGGCGAAAGCTGTGTTATTGCACGCGGTAAGAAGGTAATGGTGAAAAAGAAGTTTGCCGATGTAATTGCACAGTCTATGAGTCAGGATGTAAAGACAGCAAGACTTATGGATAATAAGTCCGATGAATTTTTCACGGAAGCCACCGCAAGAAACATATAAAAGGAGGGCTTTTATATGGCGGGATTCAATTTAGGAAGAATCATAGGTGAAAAGGGCGAAAAGGGCGAAATGGGACCCAAGGGCGATACAGGTGCAAAGGGTGAAAGAGGCGAAAAAGGAGATAACGGAAAGGACGGATTGACACCCATTTTTTCTGTTGGAAAAGTAGAAACCCTGCTTCCGGGAGAGGATGCATCAGTAGAAATAGATGTAGCAAATCCTGCCTCCCCTCTACTTAACTTCGGAATTCCTGCAGGAAAGGACGGAAAAGACTCTCTTGGAGATATGATTAAGGCAGTTTATGATAAAAAAGGTGTAAATACGGATGTTTATGAATATGCCGAAAAACTTTTTGAAAAATGTCTTGAAAAAACAGGGGGGAATATGGCAGGCAGCCTTATTGCGGCGGAAGCTCCTCTCACAGAAAGAGCCGTGAGAAACATATCCGTAGGAGTAAAGTTGCCCCAGTCAGGTGCAAACGGAGATATATGCATTATCACAAAAGACACTTCTGAAAAAAAGCTTGGAGAGTGTCAGGAAGGAAATGCAGTTATATTAAAAGAAAATGGTAAGGATTGCACCTATATCATTGTAGGACTGAACCGTCATGCAGAGAACAGCGTTACTTTGGTCAGGGAAGAATTGTGCGGACAAAAGGCTTATTATGATTACGGTAACCGCGGAGAATATTTTATGAGTGATATAGACAGTTATCTGGAATCAATTCATATATCTGTTTTCCCTGACAAAATAAGAAATTCTCTTTTGTCGGTAGAGGTAGAAGGCGGTTGTTATAGACATTGCTTCCTGCTTAGTCAGTCGGATTTTGCGAATATGAGTTATTTTAATACTAAAAATAACAGAATTGCCAAAATCAACGGTAGCGATACAGCCGGCGAGTATATGACATCCACCTGCAGCAGTATGAAGAAAATAACCACAATTACCGCAACCGGGGATTTCTCAATAGTAGACACTTATGAAAAAAAGATGTTTCGTCCTGCAATAGTTTTGCCTTCTGAATTTCCCGTGGAAAACACTTCGGCAAGCTCGCGACCGACAATGAAATTGCCTGATGCTGAAAAAGGAATATATGTATTTCTTGACGGTGTGTGGAAGGAGTGCAGCGGAGTATGACAATAAATACCGTAATAGAGCAGACATTAAAGCTTCATCCCGATTCGATTTCTGATTCAATAAAGTGTCGTTGGCTCAGCGAACTTGACGGAAAAATTATACGTGAAACCATGCACAAAAATGACTTTACGCCCTATAAATTTCCGGAAGACGGGGAAAGAGAGCTTGTAGTCAAAGCTCCTTATGATAATATGTATGAACTGTATCTTATAGCAATGAGCGACTTTTTCAGCGGAGAAATGGCAAACTATTCTGCTTCGGCGGTACTGTTTGAACAGGCTTATCAGGAGTTCAGGAAGAACTATATCCGTAACAATATGCCGCCGCAGTGTAGTTTTGTGATTTGAGGAGGGGATAAGGTGCATCTTCCAATATTGAAGAGAGAAAACAGGTATAAACGCAGTATAATAAGTTTCGGAGGATTAAACCTGACAAGTGATTATGCTGAAGGAGAACTTATTGAATGTAACGGTATAACTCATGGTGAATATCCATTTCTTACCCAAAGGAAAAAAAGAGAAAATGAATTCAGATGTGCTTATCCCTCTGCCGTTATTTTTGAAAAGAAGGAATGTATTGCGGCTGAAGACGGCCTTTACTATGACCGCAAAAAAGTAGGAGAACTTTCTCCGGGTAAAAAACAGATTGCGGTATTGGGAAGTAAAATACTGGTTTTTCCTGATAAAATGTATTACGATACAGAGAAAAATGAGTTTAAACACCTCAGCGGAGAAGTATACACAAGCGGTACGGTTACATTTACCACTAACAGTATTTCTTTAAAGGATGGCTATTATGAGGAAATACGGCAAATGGAAAAGACAGAGTTTCAAAAAGATATCTCTCTTGTAACCTATCGGGAAGTTGCTGTAAGCAACAGAAAAATAACATTTTCAGGATTCCTGCCTAAATTGCCGGGTGAACTTAGTGCAGAAACAATAATTTTTGAAAAATGTAACCAAAACCAGTACCGTGTAGTTACAAGTGTCAACTATAATGAAGAAACAGACTGTTATGAAATTATAAATGAACTTGTGACTATAAAAAACTATACGGGAAATCTTTTTTCACACTTTAAAGTAGGCGATGTCGTGGAAATCAGCGGATGCAAAAATAAGGTTTATAATAACAAGAGTGCGACGGTAGTGTCTAATCGCGGAACATCTCTCATTTTTTCAGAAGGAACATTTTTAGAGGTGAATGAAGATGAGAGCATAACAATAAAGAGGAAGATTCCTGATTTTGTTTCTGTGTGCACCTATGAGAACAGACTGTGGGGTTGCGAAGGAAACACCATATACGCATCCGCATTAGGAGATGCAACCTCGTTTTTCACCTATCAAGGAATATCCACCGACAGTTTTTCCGTTAAATCTAATTCAGCGGGAGATTTTACGGCGTGTGTAAACTATGGAAACAGTTGTTACTTTTTTAAGGAAACCTCCTGTTACAGGCTTTATGGTAACCGTCCTGCTAATTTTCAGCTTACTGAAAGCTTTGGTGCAGGCATATTAAAAAGCGATGCGAAAAGCATAGTTACAGCAGGTGACAGACTTATATATAAAGGAAACGGCGGTATTTACAGCTTTTATGGGGGAAGCCCAACAAGAATTTCTGATAAGCTGGGGAACATAAAAATGAGAAATGCAACAGCAGGGACTGACGGAAAGCTTTATTATATAAGTGCTGATACAGAAAACGGTCGGGAAGAATTTATATGGGATATTGAAAAAAATTTCTGGTGTAAATCCGGAATTAAAGGTGTCAACGGATATGCTTCTTACGGAGAAAATGTTTTCACCTTTAAAGATGAAGGCATAGAAAAAATCTCGGAAAGTACGGATGATAAGGTTTTGTGGAGCGTAACGCTGTGTCCTTTTGACGAGAAATACTACAAAACAAAAAACTATTCCAGACTTCATTTGAAAACACAGCTCTTTAAGGGTTCTTTTATCAGTGTGGATATTAAATATGATGACAGCAAATGGGAAAACATCGGAAGTTTTCATGGTGAAAGCAAGAGGTATCTCAATATTCCCTGTGTGGTAAAAAAATGTCATGAATTCAGTATAAGAATTTCAGGAAAAGGAAAGAGTGTGCTGGAGTCGATAGTAAGAGAATACACGGTAAACTGAGGTGATTTTATTGTTTATGAAGCTTGGTGATATATCAGGAAAAAGTCCGCAGGAAGCAATCTCAGTTATTGAAAGTTATCTCAGAAACAATCAGGAGCTGCTGGAATATATTCTGACTCACCTTGACAGTTCAAATATTATTGAAATTGATTTAAGTAAAACAAACATTTATAAGGGGGAGGAAAATGGGTTATAACAAAGAAACCGACTATCAATCAAAAATTAACGAGGCAGTATCCAAAGGCGATTACGAAAGTGCAGCAAAGTATGAGCAGAGCAGAAATGAAAAGATTGACGGCGAAAATTTAGGCTACGAAAAGACAAATCGTTATTCGGGCTGGCTTGATAAAACCGACTATTCAAATGTTCTCAGAAAGCAGATGTCATCAGGAGCATCAAAAAATGATGTTTCCGAAACCTTGAAAAAGCGTATTTCAAAGGCAACCGGAACAGACGGTCTTACTCAATATGCTTACGATGACGTTTATGACCAGGCAATTCGCTACATAATGGAAAAAAGCTCCTACGGAGAAAGACCGCAGTATAAAAATTCCTACGAAAGCGAAATTTCAAAGATTTTGGAAAGACTTACGAAAATAAAAGAATTTTCCTACAATCCATATGAAGACGAGCTTTATGAATTTTACAAACAGCAGTATCTTCGTGAAGGAAGCAGGGCAATGGAGGATCTGTTGGGCGAGCTTTCCGCTTCTACGGGAGGTATAGCATCAAGCTATGCTGTAAGTGCCGCCGCTCAGGCAAGAGAAAACTATAACCACAAGCTTACAGACAAGATTCCCGAGCTTTATGAGGCTGCATATGAACAATACCTTGACGGAATTGATACGGATGAAAGCATCTTAAAAATTATTCAGGCATTGTCAGACGGAGAGTACGAAAAATATCTTGACAGTATGAATATTTACAACAAAGACAGAGAGCTTTACAACAAGGAGAGAGAACTCTATAACAAGGAAAAAGAATTTGAGTACAAGGTAAATGCTGCCGAAGAGGAAGATGAATATAACCGTAATCAGGACATGATTGATACTGCCCTGACGAAGTGGAAGAATTTAGGCTACCTTGATGAAGAAAGTGCAAAAATATTGGGACTTCCGGCAGGACTTCATACCACTGACTACGACTATAAGAAAGCACAGCAGTACAAAATTTACAGCAGATAAATCTGTTTAAAACACAAAAAACCCCGTGTGATGCATCCCGAAAGTAAAAAACTACTTGCACAAATGCGAGTAATCGAGTATAATTGAATTTAGATTGTTTATTAAGGGATGAATTTATATGTACAGAATTGCTGAAAAGACGGTGCTTAACCCCACCGTTACCAAAATGGTTGTAGAAGCTCCCCTTATTGCGAAGAAGGCGGAACCCGGACAGTTTATAATTTTCAGGGTATCGGAGGATGGAGAGAGAGTTCCTCTTACAATTGCCGACTATGACCGTGAAAAGGGAACAGTAACTATAATATTTCAGGTAGCAGGTGCATCCACAATGGAGCTTAACGCTCTTAATGAGGGTGATTTCATCTGTGATTTTGCAGGCCCTCTCGGAACTTCCAGCAAGATTGAAAATCTCAAAAAGGTTTGTGTTGTAGGCGGTGGAGTGGGATGTGCCATAGCGTACCCCGTTGCAAAGAAGCTTCACGAAAACGGATGTGAAGTACACGTAGTGACAGGCTTCAGAAATAAAGATTTGGTGATTCTGGAAAAGGAATTTTCTGCGGTGAGCGACATAATGAAAATTATGACCGATGACGGAAGCTACGGCGAAAAAGGTCTTGTCACAAATGCCCTGGAAGAGCTTATAAATGCAGGCAATGATTACGACGAGGTTATTGCAATCGGACCCCTTGTTATGATGAAATTTGTGTGTCTTACCACAAAAAAATACGGTATCAAAACCACAGTTTCAATGAATCCCATTATGGTAGACGGAACGGGAATGTGTGGAGGATGCCGTCTTACGGTAGGCGGTGAAACCAAGTTTGCCTGCGTTGACGGTCCTGATTTTGACGGACATCAGGTGGACTTTGATGAAGCTATGAAGCGTAATGGAATATACAAGGAATTTGAAGCACATAAAAGAGAAGAAACCTGCAACCTCTTCAAAAAGGAGGTAATGTGATATGACTAATATGAGTCCTAAAAAAAATCCAATGCCTTCTCTTGACCCCAAAGAAAGAAGAACGAACTTCGATGAGGTTGCCACGGGATATACCTATGAGATGGCAATAGAAGAGGCGAAAAGATGCTTTGCCTGTAAGCACAAGCCATGCAGGAGCAAGTGCCCCGTTGGAATTGACATTCCTGCGTTTATTGAAAAACTTGCGGCACAGGACATAAAGGGTGCATATGAAATTATTTCAGAAAGCAGCACTCTTCCTGCCGTATGCGGAAGAGTGTGTCCTCAGGAAAGTCAGTGCGAAAGTGCTTGCGTCCGCGGTATTAAAGGTGAGAGTGTGGCAATCGGCAGACTTGAAAGGTTTGTTGCCGATTACTGCAGAGAGCATTATAAGGAAGAAGCCCAAAAGCCTCAGTTAAATGGCAAAAAGGTGGCTATTATAGGTTCAGGCCCTTCGGGACTTACTGCTGCAGGCGACCTTGCGAAGCTTGGCTACGAGGTAACGGTTTTTGAAGCACTTCATACTCCGGGTGGTGTTCTTGTTTACGGAATCCCCGAATTCAGACTTCCCAAAACGATTGTCAGTGAAGAAATTGAAAAGCTTCAGGCTATGGGTGTGAAAATTGAAACCAATGTAATAATCGGTAAAACAATTACCGTTGATGAGCTTTTTGATGATGGATTTTCCGCAGTTTATATAGCCAGCGGGGCAGGACTCCCAAGCTTTATGAATATAAAGGGAGAGAGTCTTAACGGAGTTTACAGTGCAAACGAATACCTTACCAGAATAAATCTTATGAAAGCATATCTGCCCGATTCCAAAACGCCCGTTAAAAAGAGTAAGCGCGTTGCAGTAGTAGGCGGCGGAAACGTGGCGATGGATGCGGCTCGCAGTGCCGTAAGGCTCGGGGCTGAAGCAGTGTACATTATTTATAGAAGAGGTATGGAAGAGCTTCCTGCAAGAAATGAAGAAATCGAGCACGCCCACGAAGAGGGGGTTATTTTCAGAACTCTGACTGCCCCTGTAGAAATACTCGGCGACGATAATGGAAATGTCAGTGGTATAAGATGTGTCCGTATGGAGCTTGGAGAACCTGATGAAAGCGGAAGAAGAAGACCGGCTCCGATAGAGGGTAGTGAATATGACCGTGAAGTGGACACTGTAATTATGGCGATAGGAACAAGTCCCAATCCTCTTATCCGCAGTACTACACCCGGCTTGGAAGTTAACAGCCGTGGCTGTATAGTAACCGACGGAGAAGACGGAAAAACCTCCCGTGAAGGTGTGTATGCCGGCGGTGATGCAGTTACCGGTGCCGCAACGGTTATACTTGCAATGGGTGCAGGAAAGAGTGCGGCAAAGGCAATTGATAATTATTTAAAAAATAAATAAAAAACTTAAAAAGTGTAACGACTTTCGACAACCCCCGTGATATATATATCACGGGGGTTTGTGTTTGTGGGTTATTACACTTTTTATTTGTAAAAGGAGAAAATATGAAGGATATAGTAATTAAAGTCAGCGGACAGTTTATTTCAAAAAACAGCAAAAATGCAGGTGTGGCAGGAGATGCAAATTCCTGCAGTATAACATTCTGCTTTGACAGCAGTTGGACAGGGTTTTCCAAAAGAGTTCTCTGGCGTGACAGCAAGGGAGAAAACCTTACAAGCGTAATCCTTGTTCCCGATATAGAAAACCAAAGTGAGTATAAGACCTCTATTCCACCCTGCATCACAAAAACGCAAGGTTGGTGTACATTCACAGTTGAGGGATATTTTGAATCAAACCCCGAAATTGTAAATAAGTCTGTAAGTGACAGTCTTTTCGTGGGTTATTCCGACCTTAGCGACGAAATCGTTCCCATAACTCCAAGCGAGGCAATGCAGCTTCAAAGTGAATTTGAAGCCCTGATGCCCCGTGTGAAAAGCCTGATGGAGGAAACGCAAAAAAGTATAACTTCCTACTGTGAGAATCACAATGTCTGGGAGGATTACAACAGTGCCACTCTTTATAACCCAGGAAACAAGGTTTTCTATAAAGGCTGCGCTTATGTCTGCATCAAGGAAAATCAGGGAGTATCTCCCGAAAACAGTGATTTCTGGCAGATAATTGCAGAACGTGGACAGCGGGGACAGAAAGGAAATCAGGGACCGCAGGGTATTCAGGGCGACAGAGGTGAAAAAGGCGAGAAGGGTGACAAAGGCGACAAAGGAGAAAAGGGCGACAGAGGTGACAAGGGAGATAAAGGTATAAACGGAAGTGTCGTTCCTGCTAACGGTTTTTATTCCTTTAGCGTAGATGAAAACGGAGATTTGTGGCTGTATTATCCCGATTCTGGAAATAAACCCGAAGCAACACTTAACGAAAACGGTGAACTTATTCTGACTGTTGATGGAGAAACCGATTACTCCTTTAATGTCGGCAAGGTTAAAGGGGAAAAAGGTGATTTCCCCCAAAAAGGAGTAGATTACTGGACAGAAAACGATAAAGCTGAAATAAAAGCCTATGTAAAAGATGCTATTTTAGGAGGTGCGTGGTAATGAGCGTAAATGAGAAAATGACTGCTATTGCAGATAATATCCGCAGTAAGACAGGCGGTACAGAAGCACTTACACTTGATGATATGGCAAGCGGTGTAAATGAAGTATATGAGGCAGGAAAAAAAGAGGAGTATAACGAGTTTTGGGATTCTTTTCAGAATAACGGAAGCAGACTTGACTATAGACGGGCTTTTGCAGGAAATAGTTGGAGTCCCAGTATCTTTAAACCTAAATACCCCATAAAACCTACAAATGCAGAACAAATGTTTTATTTATCGACTTATCTAACTTGTGACATTACAGAGGTTTCAGATATTGATTTTTCATCATCTACAAATTTACTCCAAACTTTTCAAAATTTTTACGGAAATAGGATTGGAGTTTTGGACACAAGAAAAGCAACAAATATTACTAATATGGTCGTTAATTGTTCCCGCTTAGTAACGATTGATAAAATTATCGTAGGGGAAAATTTACCTTCCACGTTAAGCTTTAATAACGATTCACGTCTAGAAAATGTCACCATAGAGGGTATCCTTGTAAGAAGTGTAAATGCAGCAGCGTGTCCTCTTACAGTGGCGAGTATGAAAAGTATTATATCTGCACTGAAAGACTATGCAGGAACAGACAGCGAATACACTTACACAGGAACCTTTAAGGCATCAGCTTTCAACGCCCTTGAATTCGAAGGTGCAACGGCAGAATATAACGGGGTAGCTTGCACGTGGGCGGAACTGATAGATAATAAAAAGTGGAATCTTACATTGGCATAAGGAGTGGTGAAATGTATAAACGAATTAAAACAAAAATAGAGCACGCAACCTTTAAAGCGCGAACAGATGCCGACGGAAATATATTGTCTTATCGTATCAGTCCGAATGAGGGGTACAAGCTTCACGAAGTAACACTTGATGAACCTGTTGTTGACGAAAACGGAAACGAGACAGGAGAAAAGAAACTTGGATTTACGAAATCGTATGTAACGGCAGGTGTCGGATACGATTTTGAGAAAAATGAAAGAGAAATTTATGCGGAGGAGGTAAAAAATGAACACAACAATTAAAAATGCCCTACTTGCCCTGTGTGCAGGTATGGGAAGCGTTTTTGCGGAAGCCTTTGGCGGTTGGGACTCTTTTTTAAAGGCATTGGTTCTTTTTATGATTGTAGATTACATAACGGGAATGACCGTTGCCCTTGTTTTTCACAAGTCTGAAAAAACAAAGAGCGGAGGTGCTTCTAGTGCAGTAGGGTTTAAAGGTATTGTAAAAAAAATATGTATCTTTTTCCTTGTAGCATTAGCAGTAAGAGTTGACCTTATCACCGGAACAAGCTATGTGCGTAATGCTACAATATTCTTTTTCTTAGGCAACGAGGGGCTTAGTGTCATTGAAAATATCGGGCGTATGGGTGTTAAGTATCCTGCTTTTTTAAAGAAAGCATTGGAAACCTTAAAAGAGAAAAGCGAAGAAACATAATTTTTAAAATTAAACATATTATGTACAAGGAAGGATTGATAAGATGAGTGAGTTTAAAAAATATAATATAGAAGAATTTGAAAAGTACATAACCTCGCTTAATGTTTCACGCGGAATAAAGCTTGTTCAGCTTCACCATACCTATATTCCCGGCTATAAGCAGTTTACAGGGGACAATCATATTCAACTGCAGACGGGAATGAGAAATTACCACATAAACACCAACGGCTGGTCAGACATAGCACAGCATTTTACGATTTTCCCTGATGGTGCAATAGTGACGGGAAGAAGTATGGAAATGATTCCTGCAGGCATAAAGGGGGGAAACGCAGGTGCTATATGTATAGAATGCGTAGGAAATTTTGATAAGTGCGGAGATGTGATGAGAAAAGAACAGAAAGATGCAATCGTGAGTGCGGTAAAAATCCTTATGGATAAATTCTCTCTTCAGCCTGAAAATGCAATTGTATACCACGGCTGGTGGACAGCGTCAGGAAAGAAATTGGGTGATTACACAAAAGGAAAATCCGCCAAAACCTGCCCTGGTACAAATTTCTTCGGTGGAAATACGAGAAAGGATTTTGAGGAGAATTTGCTACCGCTTATTGTCGGATGCAGAAAGAAAATGCTGGAAACAGCTAATGATATTACATGGGAGCTAAATCATACATATTTTCCTATTGATGATGTTGATAGATTTAAGAAAATTCTTGATGAAGCAAAAAAAAATAACAGCCCTCTATATTGGGGCTATTATAAGCTTGTGAACAGAATAAAATAAATATTTACAAACAGACATAAAGCGGAGCAGGTATTTTAAAAATACAGAAATAGTTTGACAAACTTTTGACAAACATTCATGTCATATAGAGCAACATGCGCCATCAGTTTGAACGAAGAGAAACAATCCAGCGAATTGTTTCTCCGTTCAAAGTCCCTGTGAGCTGAAAACCGCATTATTATGCGGAATTTCAGCCACCTTCAGGATGGCGCACCATAAGAAAACAGCATCTACTTAAAAGCAGATGCTGTTTTCTTATGGTGCGCCATCAGGGACTCGAACCCTGGACACCCTGATTAAGAGTCAGGTGCTCTACCAACTGAGCTAATGGCACAAATATGGAGCTGCCCAGCAGATTCGAACTGCCGACCTCTTCCTTACCAAGGAAGTGCTCTGCCAACTGAGCTAGGGCAGCAAAATTGGCGACCCGGAAGGGGCTCGAACCCTCGACCTCCAGCGTGACAGGCTGGCGTTCTAACCAACTGAACTACCGGGCCGGATATCTTGTCACGTCAGATGCCGATGCGTTAACACGCTTGTTATCCGCTGACTTGACATATTATACTTGTTTTGCATCAGTTTGTCAAGAGGTTTTTTTAAAAACTTTGAAAAAAGTTTTAACCTCGGATGTAAACCGTGTTTCTGCTTGAATTTTACTCATAGACGTTGTATAATAATATATAAGTATCACATGGGGGGGGAATTATGAAAAACAACTATGCCTACTTTCAAAATAAAGATTGCGAATATTACCCCTGCCACAAGACCAAGGGGGAGGATTTTAACTGTCTTTTCTGCTTTTGTCCCCTTTATTCTATGGGCAGGGAATGTGGCGGTAACTTTACTTATACCGAAGATGGGATAAAGGATTGCAGTGGTTGTACGATTCCCCACAGTAAAGACGGATATGATTATATTGTGAAGAAATGTCCTGAAATCATTAAAAAAATCAAGGAAGAAGCTGATAACGGTGAATTATAATTACCATACACATACATCCTTTTGCGGCCATGCAACGGGCGAAATAGCAGAATATATACAGTGTGCCATAGAAAGCGGAATTATCCATATGGGATTTTCCGACCACGCCCCTTACTTCTTTGCCGATGACAAGGCAACAGGACAAAGAATGACGTGCGCCGAGGCAAGGGAGTACGTTGCCTCAATCCGCAGATTAGGAGAGCTTTATAAGAATAAGATAGATATAAAAAGCGGTTTTGAAATGGAATACTATCCTGACAAATTCCACGATATGCTGGCCTTTGTAAAAAGCATAGGGGCGGAGTATCTTATTCTCGGTCAGCATTATATGAAAGGAATTTTTACGGGCGGCTATCATGTAATAAACGGTAAAGCTACTGATGAAGACCTCATGAACTATGTTAAGGAGATTATATCAGCTATGGAAAGCGGTGTTTTCACTTATGTGGCACATCCCGATATGATAAACTATCTTGGCGATAAATTGCTTTACGAAAGAGAAATGCGAAAGCTCTGCATAGCATCGAAAAGGACAAATACTCCCCTTGAAATTAATTGTCAGGGGATACGGGAGGACAGAATTTATCCTGCCGAGAGATTCTGGAAAATTGCAGGTGAGGTGGGTTGTCCCGTTACAATAGGACTCGATGCCCACAGTGCCGATGCCGCAGGTGACAGGGAATCGGAGAAAAAAGCACAGAAGCTTATTAATAAATACAACCTTAATTATATAGGAAAACCCAATTTAGTATTAATACAGGAATAAAATGCAAAATTATGTTTTAATGTTGAAATATTTGTGAAATTCTGTTATAATAAGCAAAGTGTTTGAATATTAGGAGGGATAAAAAGATGAGAAGATGGGGAGACAGGTATGATGCCTACCGTATACGTAATATAGACGGTGTCCATCATTATATGGCATATCTTATGCCTAAAAGGACCGATGCGGAGGTTTATATCAACGAAAAAATAGATGTTACGGAGCTTCTTTCTTATATAAAAGAGAAAAATTTGTCAGGGGAGAGAAAGGTAACAATTTTCCATTGTGTAATTGCTGCCGTTGCACGAACAGTCAAGATGCGCCCCCTTTTAAACCGATATATTTCAGGAAAGCGTTATTATATGCGCCACGATATTTCCCTTGGTTTTACAATCAAGAAAAAGTTTGAGGACCATGCGGAGGAATCCTTGATGATATACAAGCCCAAGGATGATGAAAACCTCTGCACAATAACCGACAGACTTACGCCCCACGTGAAAGAGGCAAAAAAAGAAAACAGCGGAAGGAGTGTTGATAATATCCTGAATATTGTCAAGAAATTCCCTAAGTGGTTTATGAATCTTTTTATGTGGTTTATGAATTTTGCCGATTCTCACGGCTTTATGCCTAAGGCATTCAGCAGTGTAGATATAAATTACTGCAGCGTGCTTCTTTCAAATCTCGGAAGCATCAAATGTGATGCAGTATATCACCATCTTAACAACTTCGGAACAAACGGTGTTGTTATCACAATCGGTGAGGTACACAAGGAAAACGTCATTGACGAAAACGGAGTTTCTCAGGTGCGTGACGTTATGAGTATAGGTGTTACTCTGGATGAGAGAATTGCGGACGGATTTTATTTTGCACGCAGCCTCAAACTTATAAAGCATCTGTTTAAAAACCCGCAGCTGCTCGACAAAACATTAGGGGAGGAAATTGACTTTGAATTCTGAAGCAAAATGGTTGAAATTTTACGGAACTACTCCGCATACATTGGACTATCCCGATATATCTCTTTATAAAATGGTTGAAAATACAGGAGAAAAATATCCTGAATATACAGCTTACGACTTTATGGGTAAAAGCTCTACATACCGCGAGTTTATTAAGGATGTAGACACTTGTGCAAAAGCACTGAGGCAGGAGGGAATCAAAAAGGGTGATGCAGTAACAATATGTCTCCCCAATGTTCCTCAGGCAGTAATTATGTTTTATGCAGTCAACAAAATCGGTGCAATTGCAAGTATGGTGCATCCGCTTTCTGCTGAAAACGAAATTATGTTTTACATAAATGAGAGTAAGAGCCGCATAGCAATAACTCTCAGCCGCTTTTACAATAAGTTTGAAGCTATAAAGGGCAGAACACAGCTTGAAAAAGTAATAGTTGCAAAAATAGGGGAGGCACTTCCCACAGTAAAGGGATTTTTGTATAAATTTGTAGGTCATGAGCCAAAGGTAGAGGAATCTTCGTGGACAATTTCGTGGCAGCAGTTTATGGAAAATGCCAAAAACTGTACACAGGATATTATCGATGAGGGAAAGGGCGATGATTCAGCGGCAATTCTTTTCAGCGGCGGAACAACGGGTACTTCAAAGGGAATACTTCTTACAAACCTTAATTTCAATGCTCTTGCAATGCAGACTGTGGCTATGGCGCAGTGCCTTGAACCAGGCGATGTAATGCTTTCCATAATGCCTGTGTTTCACGGCTTTGGTCTGGGCGTAGGCATACATACAATGCTCTCTGCAGGTGCAAAATGTGTACTCACTCCGCAGATTAATCCCAAGGAATTCCCCTCTTTGTTCAAGAAACAGAAGCCTAACTATATGGCAGGCGTTCCTACCTTGTTTGAGGCAATCCTCCGCAACAAGGAAATGGACGGGGTTGACCTCTCTTTTATGAAAGGACTTTTCAGTGGCGGAGATTCACTGTCAATTGAACTTAAGAAAAAAATGGATAAGTTTCTCAAAGAACACGGTGCAACAATTCAGGTACAGGAGGGTTACGGCACAACCGAATGTGTAACAGCAAGCTGTCTTACTCCTAATGGACATTACAGAGAGGGTAGTATTGGTATTCCTTTCCCAGATACGTTCTACAAGATTGTAACCCCCGAAACCAACGAGGAAGTAGCACCCAATCAGATGGGTGAAATCTGTATAACAGGTCCCACCCTGATGAAAGAATACATAAATAACCCCAAGGAAACCTATCAGACTCTCCGTGTGCATGAGGATGGAAAAACATATCTCCATACAGGTGACCTTGGCTATATGGACGAAGACGGCTTTGTTTACTTTGTTCAGCGTCTTAAGAGAATGATTATAACAAGCGGATACAACGTATACCCCTCTCAGGTTGAGAATGTTATTGATGCTCACGAGGCGGTGCTTTTCAGCACGGTTATCGGTGTCAAGGATGACTATAAAATGCAGAGGGTAAAGGCATTTATTGTATTGAAACCCGGCTTTGCTCCTTCAGACGAAATAAGGGAGTCCATAAAAGCACATTGTGCAAAAAGTATTGCAAAATATGCTCTCCCCTCGGAATATGAATTCCGTGATAATCTTCCCAAAACGCTGGTAGGTAAGGTTGCTTACCGCGAGCTTGAAAAGGAAGAAGAAGCAAAAGCAACTGTATAACGTTAAAAGGAGTCTGTAAAGGCTCCTTTTTTGGTTGACAAATGCCAATAAATGGGGTAGAATATAGGATAATGGAAAAATATTATTTTTTAGGGAGGCACCACTATGAGAAATCAGGACAAAACAATGGATAAGATTGTTGCGCTTTGCAAAGGACGTGGATATGTCTATGCAGGAAGTGAAATTTACGGCGGTCTTTCCAATACATGGGACTACGGTCCTCTTGGTGTAGAATATAAGAACAATGTTAAAAAAGCTTGGTGGAAGAAATTCGTTACAGAAAGCCCCTACAACGTAGGTCTTGACTGTGCGATTCTTATGAATCCTCAGGTATGGGTAGCCAGCGGTCACGTTGGCGGTTTCTCTGACCCCCTTATGGATTGTAAGGAGTGTAAGGCAAGACACCGTGCAGATAAGCTTATCGAGGATTTCTGCCACGAAAAAGGTGAGGACATCGTAGTTGACGGCTGGAGCAACGAAGAAATGCTCAAGTACATTGACGAAAACGGTATTAACTGCCCTGATTGCGGTAAGCACAACTTTACAGATATCCGTAAGTTCAACCTTATGTTTAAAACATTCCAGGGCGTTACCGAGGATGCAAAGGCTGAAATCTACCTTCGTCCCGAAACAGCTCAGGGTATTTTCGTAAACTTCAAGAATGTTGCACGTACTAGCCGTAAGAAGGTTCCTTTCGGCATAGCTCAGGTTGGTAAGTCTTTCAGAAATGAAATTACCCCCGGTAACTTCATCTTCAGAACAAGAGAGTTCGAGCAGATGGAGCTTGAATTCTTCTGCAAGCCCGGCACAGACCTTGAATGGTTCAAGTATTGGAAGGATTACTGCAGAGATTTCCTTCTTACCCTCGGTATGAAAGAGGAAAACATTCGTCTTCGTGACCACAGTCCTGAAGAACTCAGCCACTATTCCAATGCTACAACCGACATCGAGTTTATGTTCCCCTTCGGTTGGGGCGAGCTTTGGGGTATCGCTGACAGAACAGATTTCGACCTTACTCAGCACCAGAATCACAGCGGTGAAAGTATGGAATATATTGACCAGATTACAAATGAGCGTTATGTTCCCTATGTTGTTGAGCCCTCTCTCGGTGCAGACCGCGTAGCTCTTGCATTCCTTTGCGAAGCATATGACGAGGAAGAAGTAGGAGAGGGCGATGTTCGTACAGTTCTTCGTCTTCATCCTGCACTTGCACCTGTTAAGGCTGCAGTTCTTCCCCTTTCCAAGAAGCTTGGAGAAAAGGCTGACGAAGTATATCAGAAGCTTATTAAGAAGTATAACTGTGAATATGATGATGCAGGCTCAATCGGTAAGCGTTACCGCCGTCAGGACGAAATCGGTACTCCCGTATGTATCACAATCGAGTTTGATACACTTGAGGATGAATCCGTTACAGTTCGTGACCGTGACACTATGGAGCAGAAGAGAATCAAGATTGAAGAGCTTGACAGTTACATGGCAAATCTTCTTGAGTGGTAACAGAATATGAATAATCCGCGTGAAATTATAAGAGACAGATTTATAAAACCCTTTGCAGGAAAAAAATCAGGCAATGTGGGCGTCGAGTTGGAATTTCCGCTGATAAACAATAATGGAGGCGACGTAGACACAAAGTTTGTCGCCTCCATTATGGATTTTATTGAGGGAAAAGGATTTTCCTGTGTGCTCTATGGGGTAAACGGAGAAAAGCTCTTTATGGAAAACGAAAAAGGCGATTGCCTCAGTTTTGACAACTCCTACAACAATTTTGAGTTTTCAATGATGTACGGTGACAATCTTCTGGATATAAAATCCCGTTTTGACTCCTATTATGATATGGTGCAGGAATACCTTGCACGAGAAAACCATTCCCTTGCAGACCGTGGGACAAACCCCAACTATCATAGAATCAGCGTAAATCATACTCCATTTGCAACCTACAATATGGTGCAGGAGTATCTCCACAAATTCCCCGGTAAACACAGCTACAACGATTTTCCTGCATTTATGTCCTCGGTGCAGACACACCTTGACATCGGGCTGGAGGAAATCCCCCGTGCATATACCCTCTTTTGCAAGCTGGACTTTGTGCGTGGACTTCTTTTCGGTAATTCCCCCGATTTTGAGGGGAAAGGTTGGCGGATATTCCGTGACTATCTGTGGGAGCAAAGCGGCTTCAGTAACTCCCCCGAAACAACGGGAAGTGTTGACCGTAATTTTAAAACAACCGACGATATTATAGATTTCTATCTTGAAAAAGGTATGTTTAACCGCATCCGAAACGGAGAGTATGAGGTTTTCAGCCCCGTACCTATCAAAGAATATTTTCTGAAAGATGATGCCGTGAAAGAAGATATTGAATGCTATCTTTCTTTCCGCAATGTGGAGCTTACCTCTCGCGGTACGTTGGAGGTCAGGAGCGACTGCATACAGAAAAAGGGCAGATTCTTTATGCCCCCTGCCTTTAACTTGGGTATACTTTACAATATGGGAAAGGCGGAGAGTACGCTTGACACTTTCTTCAAAAACTGCAGCATTAATAAGCCAAACTCCGAGCTTAGGAAACTTGTGAATGAGTGCAGGGAAGAGGAAATTGCCCCAAAGTTTATTCTTGATGAGCTTTGTGCCGAATTTCTCAATATTGCACGTGAGGGACTTATTTCCCGTGGCAATGGTGAAGAAGAACTATTAAAATGAAAAATACGGTGTGAAAATTCACACCGTATTTTTGTGTTTATATATCCTTTGCAAGATAAGTAATAGCTGTTTTTACCGATTCCTTTTCCTCTGTGGTAAGTTCTTTTCCTGCATTGCGATAGTCAAATGACAGGGTGAAATTATGTAAATTTTGATACAACACATCAAGCTGTCTTTTTTGATTTTCCGAAAGCATCAGAAGAAATTCCTCTTTTTTCTTTCCGTGAATTTCCCCATTGCATTTTTGTGCTGCAAGAGCAGTATGCTCCAGACAAAGCCCCTTTGAATTTTCAAACATTTTGCGAAAATCAGCTTCACTTGCCCACAGGTGAGAAAAATTTTCTGCTGCATCGGACATTTGTGAATCAAGCTTTTCACAAAGGGCGCAACTGGTGGCTTTCCTATATAAATTCCTGCTGAAAATATCCCCGGGAGCTTCCTTGGAAAACATACCAGATTTTTTAGGTATCTCCATACTTTTCTCCAGCTCTTTTATATGAGTTTCAAGCATAAGCGCAAGACTCAGCCTGTTTTTTCTGTCAAAAAGCATCTTTATATGATTTTTGCAAAAGCCCTTTTCATTAGTCATTTCACGGCTGTCAGGCTCCATCATCGATGGTCCTAAAAAATATTCCACTGCCTGCTCCTGAAGTTTCTTTTCAAGTGTGCAAAGCGGACAGCCTGAGTTTTCCTCCAACGCCTCTGTAAGAGGAATACTGTAAATTCTTTCTTTCATATGTAGTCACCTCAATAAGTCTATTTTAACATAGAATTTATCATATTACAAGTATTGGACATACACGAATTTAAACATCACCGAATATAGTGTTAATCGGAGGTGTTTTTTTCGATGTTTAATTTTTTTAAAATAAAAAAATACTTCGAAAGCGGGAATGTGTATCTTCTTCAGGGAAGCAGTTTCCCCGAGCCGCTTACGGATGCGGAGGAGAGATGTTACCTCAAAAAAATGCACGATGGGGATGAAGAGGCAAGGAACATACTTATCGAGCATAATCTTAGACTCGTTGCACACATAGTCAAAAAATACCCGTCGGCAGGGGAGAACGACGACCTTATCTCCATTGGAACAATAGGTCTTATAAAGGGGATATCCTCCTATGACACCAACAAAAAAACCAAGCTTGCCACCTATGTGGCGCGGTGTATAGAAAATGAAATACTTATGGCAATCAGGAAAGATAAAAAGTTTGCAAATCAGGTTTCTTTAAATGAACCGATAGGTTTTGACAGCGACGGAAACGAAGTGTCGCTTATGGATGTACTCCAAAGTGATACTGAGGACATCTGTGAAAAAATTGATAAGGAAAATATGATAGCCTTACTATACAGAAAAATAAACACGACTCTTGCGGAAAGGGAACAGCAGATTTTATGCCTTCGTTACGGACTTTTCGGGATGAAAGCCCTGCCTCAGAGAGAGGTTGCAGATATTCTCGGAATCAGCAGAAGCTATGTTTCAAGGATTGAAACAAAAGCTATTGACAAACTATGCGAATAGGAAAAAGCGTGTAAAATTTACACGCTTTTTCCTATTCAGTACATAACTCTTCTTCAATTCTTAAAAGTCTGTTGTATTTGCTTGTTCTGTCTGTTCGTGAGGGAGCACCCGTTTTAATCTGCCCTGCATTTACTGCCACGGCAATATCGGCAATGGTTGTGTCTTCTGTTTCACCGCTACGGTGGGAGATTATTGTGTTGTAACCGCTTTTCTTTGCAAGCTCTATTGCATCAAGGGACTCGGTAAGCGTTCCAATCTGATTAACCTTTACAAGTATTGCATTGGCGGAATTCAGGTCAATACCCTTTTGCAGACGTTTGGTGTTGGTTACAAAGAGGTCATCACCCACAAGCTGAATTTTATTTCCAAGCTTTGCGGTAATTTCTTTCCAACCGTCCCAATCCTCTTCACTCATTGCATCTTCAATGGAGCAGATGGGGTAGCGTTTTGTCCAATCCTCCCAAAAGGAAATCATTTCTTCGCGAGTAAGATAATTTCCCTGCTTCCAGAAAGAGTAACAGCCCTCTTTGCCGTCATTTTTTGCGGATTCGTACATTTCGGTAGTGGCAGGGTCAAGGGCAATCTTGAAATCGTCCTCCATTTTGTAGCCTGCCTTTTCAACGGCGGAGCAAATGGCTTTTAGTGCTTCTTCGTCGTTTTCAAGGTTTGGTGCAAAACCGCCCTCATCACCGACAGCGGTGGAATAGCCTTTTTCTTTTAGTACCCCTGCAAGCGTGTGGAATACCTCGACACATTGTCTCAGCCCCTCGGAATAACTGTTTGCACCTACGGGCATTATCATAAATTCCTGACAGCAGATGGAGTTACTTGCGTGTCTGCCACCGTTTATAATGTTCATCATAGGCACGGGCAGAATGTGGGCGTTTGTACCGCCGATATAACGGTATAAGCTTAACCCGAGAGAATTTGCCGCCGCCTTTGCCACTGCAAGTGATACACTGAGAATTGCGTTTGCACCTAATTTGTGCTTGTTGTCGCTTGAATCAAGACTGCATAAAAGGGCATCAATTTTTCTTTGATTAAAAGGATTTGCACCTTTCAGCTCTTCATTTATTACGGTGTTGACGTTATGAACGGCTTTCAGAACACCTTTTCCGCCGTAACGGTCCTTGTCCTTGTCACGAAGCTCGTAAGCTTCAAATGCTCCCGTAGAAGCACCTGACGGAACTGCGGCGGTGGCAAAGGTGCCGTCATCAAGGAAAACCTCTGTTTCAATGGTAGGATTTCCTCTTGAATCCAGAATTTCCCTTGAGTGAACGAATGCGATTTCAGGATAAAATAGCATAAAAAAACAACTCCTTGTACAATATACATAAAGTATATCCCAACAAGGAGCTTGTTATTCAATTAGGGTTTTACGCTGTTGTATACTCTTCCGCTTACCAGACTTCCCTGACGTGCCTCGATAAGCTCGCTTACAGTTACAAGCTGAAAATTATTCATAAGAAGATGTCTGACAACACTTTCCACCGCGTCTGCCGTGGGCTGATGAATGTCGTGCATCAGAATAATTGCACCGTCGGTAGTTTTGCTCTGCACAGTTGAGAGCGTTTTTGCAGGATTGCGGTGCTTCCAATCAAGGGTGTCAACAGACCACATAATTGCAGGCATCGGGATACAATTAAGCACAGAACTGTTATATGAGCCGTACGGCGGTCTGTACAGTCTGGGATATACTCCCGTAGCATTGTAAACTGCCGTGTTGGTTTGGGTTATCTGCTGAGAAATAGTTGAAGTAGACGAGCTTGTCAGATTTACGTGACTCCAGGTGTGGTTTGCAATTTCGTTGTTCAGGTCAACAGCTCTTTTTACAACGGATGCATAACCCGATACACTTTTTCCCTGTACGAAAAATGTAGCACGGGCGTTGTATTTTTCTAAGATTGACAAAATTCTGTCGGTGTATTTACCCGGACCGTCATCAAAGGTTACGGCAACCATGGGCCGTGAGTTGTCAAACCTCGAAGTACCGCCCAGATACCAACCTACTGCTTTGTAAGCCTCCACCTGTGCATGGGGAACATAAATAAATTCCCCTGCAGCGGAAAACATAAGCTGCATAACATCATTCTTGCTTGTGGAAAGACCGTTTGCCTTTTCTTTTTCAATATGGTCTTTAAATACTGCGTGCTCGTTGCCCTCTGCATCATACATTGTGACAGTAACATCGGAAATATTGTAGTACCAGCCAACAGAATGCTGTGCCTCGGCTCTGTCCTTGTAGACCTGCATTGTTCTGCCGTCGGTTGCATACATTGTAATCATTACCTCTTCCTTAGTGTTGTACCAGCCAAGGTCAAGATATGTCTGTCTGTAAAATTCGGGAATCTCCAGCGTTCTTCCGTCAGTTGCATAGAGGGTTATAATCTCCGCATCTTCGGGAGTTCTGAACCAGCCGACATTTATCCACCGTTCAACGTCCTGCATAGGAACCATAATGGTTCGTCCGTCGGAAGCATATAACATAATATCCTGCGGTTGTGCAAAAGGTGTAAACGCCGTAAAAAGCAGAACGCAGGTAAGTAATATTGAGAATGTACGTTTGTTCATATATATGCCTCCTTTAAAAATTTTTTATACGTTGAAACGGAAGAGAACAATATCTCCGTCCTGCATTACATATTCCTTACCCTCACTGCGGACAAGACCTTTTTCCTTTGCAGCCGCGTGGCTTCCGCATTCTATGAGGTCGCTATATGCAACAACCTCCGCACGGATAAAGCCCTTTTCAAAATCTGTATGGATTTTACCTGCCGCCTGAGGTGCTTTTGTACCTCTTGTAATAGTCCACGCTCTTACCTCGGGCTGACCTGCAGTAAGGTAGCTTATAAGACCAAGGAGGGCATAGCTCTTTTTAACAAGGCGGTCAAGACCTGACTCGTTAAGTCCCATTTCCTCTAAGAACATCTGCTTTTCTTCTCCGTCAAGGGAGCTGATTTCTTCTTCAATCTGTGCGGAGATGGGAAGAACCTGTGCATTTTCCTGTGCAGCAATTTCTTCAACTTTTTTAACAAATTCGTTGTTTTCAATACCTGCCGCAAAATCACCCTCGGCAACATTTGCCGCATAGAGTACGGGCTTCATTGTAAGTAGTGAAAGCTCCTTAACGATTTCTGCTTCATCGTCGGTGATTTCTACGCTTCTCGCACTCTTTCCGCTTTCAAGAGCTTCCTTATATCTCTTCCACAGCTGGAGTTCAGCGGCGTATTTCTTGTCACCCGATTTCATCATTTTCATGGTTCTGTCAATACGCTTGTCCACACTTTCAAGGTCGGCAAAAACAAGCTCCAGATTGATTGTTTCAATATCTCTCTTGGGGTCAACGCTTCCGTCAACGTGAACAATGTTTGCATCCTCGAAGCATCTTACAACGTGAACGATTGCATCAACCTCGCGGATATGGGAAAGGAACTTGTTTCCCAAGCCCTCACCACGGCTTGCACCGCGTACAAGACCTGCAATATCAACAAACTCCACAATCGCAGGAGTTACCTTTTCGGGATTGTGCATTTTTGCAAGAACATCCAGCCTTTCGTCGGGAACTGCAACAACGCCAACATTCGGCTCAATAGTACAGAAAGGGTAGTTTGCACTTTCTGCCCCTGCCTTTGTAATAGCGTTAAAAAGGGTACTTTTTCCAACGTTGGGAAGTCCTACTATACCTAATTTCATAAAATTTTACATCTCCTTGGTTTTTTCGCGAAAAAACGATAAAAATATATACATTATTATATTACCATAGCCAAGAAGATTTATCAATAAAAATGTTATAAATTGTTGTATGACGGGACAAAATATGTAATTAAAAATAAAAAAACGCATAATATGCGTTTTTTGAAAATTTTATTTTTTCTTTTTTATGAGCCATAAAGAGATGAGCAAAAGGATAATCCCCAAAGCAATCATCAAGCCTGCATATCCAAGTTCCTGTTTATAAAAATTGTGGCGTGTCTGTGCATAGTACATTCCGTATTCAAGGAAATTTTCGCCTGCTTCTTTTTTCCACAGAACCGTATCAAGAACATAAATAAGCCCCTCAATCACACCATAAATACCAAAAAATAAAAATACTGAAGACATAATATGTTCCTCCAAATTAAAAAAGTGCGTCAACCGAAGCCGACGCACTAAAAAACGCAAACTCCGATTTGTTGCTACACAAACTTAATACGGAGCACAAGTCTACCATACGCTGGAATTTACGTTTTTTAACGAAATTCATAGCGTATGATAGACGAAAAATAGGCATAGTATACCCCTTGAATGACACTATTAAGTTTGTGTAGCACACTTATTATACCATTATACGGGTAAAAATACAATATTAATTTTTATATTTACATAATGTTTACAAAAAAACTATTTAATAATAAAAAAACTATGTTATAATAAGAACTGAAAGAAAGGAGGGTGTCTATGAAAAAAGTACCGACCATACTTATTGCTGATGATGATGCAAATATCTGCGAGCTTGTAAGACTCTATCTTGAAAAAGAGGGATTCCAGACAGTTGTGTGTCTTGACGGCAGGAGAGCACTTGAAATCTTCCGCGAGGGCGGGGTTGACCTTGCGATACTTGACATAATGATGCCCAAGGCTGACGGAGTTACCGTATGCCGTGAAATCCGCAAGGAGAGTAAAATGCCCGTTATTATGCTGACGGCAAAGGGCGAAACCTTTGACAAGGTACTGTGCCTTGACCTTGGAGCAGATGATTATATTGTGAAACCCTTTGAGGGGAAAGAGCTTGTTGCCCGTGTGAAAGCGGTGCTGAGAAGAACTCTCCCCGAAGATAATGGAAATACGGAAAAGATTGTTTCCTATGAAAACTTAACGGTAAACCTCACCAATTATGAGCTTGTCATAAAAGGAAACAGTATGGATATTCCACCCAAGGAGCTGGAGCTTCTCTACTACCTTGCATCCCATCCCAACAGAGTTTTCACACGCGAACAGCTTCTGGAGGATGTGTGGGGCTTTGACTACTACGGGGATTCAAGAACGGTGGATGTTCATATTAAGCGTATCCGCGAGAAAATCGAGGGGTTGAGCGAAAAGTGGACGCTCAAAACCGTGTGGAGCGTAGGATATAAATTTGAGGTGAAGTAAGTGGGGAAATCACTTTTTACAAAAATATTCCTTACACAGATAGCAGGTGCACTTCTGGTGCTTGCACTCGTAATTCCTGCTGTGTTTATGATGATAGGAGAATTTTTCGTTTCCAATAACAAGGAAGCCATTTTGCAGGATGCAAACCGTGTAGCCACATTGACATCACAGTTTGCCGACATATCGGGAGATGAGCATACCTGGAGCTTTTTCAAGCAGGGTATTGAGTTTGTAGGCGGACAAAGCACCGTGCTTGTCACAAATTTTAACGGAACGGTTATTGCATCGCCCGAAAAAACACCCGGTATCAACATTGATAAAATCGACAAAGAATTTATCGGGGTTGTCGAGGACGGGAAAAGCGTTGTCAGGCTGTATTCAAAAGGGGAAATTTTTAATCAGCAGACCTTGGTTGCAATTGTTCCCATTGAAAAATATGATGTGATTTCCAAACAATCAAAGTTCCTCGGTGCGGCAATTGCCGTGAAAAGCATGCCACAGATTCGCGGAATACAGAATAGATTGCTCAGAATTATTTTGTTGGCACAGATTATCGCATGGATAGTGGCTTTTCTGGTGTCATCAGCTCTGACAAGCCAGATTATAAAGCCTATAAAAAGGATGCGTACTGCGGCAAAAAGCATTGCTTCGGGTAACTTCAAGGAGAGAATCCCCATAACCTCCTCCGACGAGGTGGGACAGCTTGCGGAAAGCTTCAACTCTATGATGCATTCACTTGAAGAACTTGAGAATATGCGTTCATCCTTTATCTCCGACGTATCTCACGAGTTAAGAACACCGATGACCACCATAAGCGGATTTGTAGAGGGTATTCTTGACGGAACAATCCCCGAGGAAAAGAGGGAAAAATACCTTTCCACGGTACTTGAGGAAACTAGACGCCTGAATAGACTTGTAAACGACCTTTTGGAGGCATCACGGCTTGAACAGGGAAAAATCAGTATAAATAAGGAAGATACAGACATAAACAGAATTGTTGCGGAAGCGGCATTCTCTTACGAAAAACAGCTTCTCGATAAGAAGATAGACGTAAACCTTAATCTTGACGGAAACGAATGCCGTGCAATGGCTGACGGAGATTCCATAAAAAGGGTTATGATAAATCTTATTGATAACGCAATAAAATTCACTCCCCAGGGCGGAAAAATCTCTGTTGAAACCAAAAGCGAGGGCAGAAAAGTCTATGTCAGCGTACAAAACAGCGGTGACGGAATAGAAAAGGATGACCTCAGGCATATATGGGAGCGTTTCTATAAAACAGACAAAAGCCGAAGTCAGGACAAAAAGGGTGTAGGGCTTGGACTTCATATAGTAAAAACAATCATCACTCAGCACGGCGGAGAGATTTTTGCCGAAAGCAAAGTGGGTGAATATACAAAATTTACATTCATACTCGAAAAGAGTGTGTAAGAAAGGGTGAAAAATATGAAAAAAACCTTTTTCAGCGTGCTTGCAGGCGCATTGGCAGGCGGTATAATTGCAAGTATGCTTACTCTAGGAA
>JAZRFC010000082.1:0-16401 GCA_045661145.1 Clostridia bacterium
CGGTGTAACAGATATTCATTATGAGGGTGTAAGAAACGAATACGACATAGATGCACTTTCTCCCTCTATTGTAAGAGATAACAATAAGTGTATTCTTTGCCGTCGTTGCGTAAATATGTGTAAGAACATCCAGACAGTTGGCGCAATCGATGCAATCGAAAGAGGTTTCAAGACTTCTATCAACTGTGCATTTGAGAAGAGCCTCGGAGAAGTAAGCTGTGTAAACTGCGGTCAGTGTATTGCAGTATGTCCCGTTGGTGCACTTCGTGAAAAGGATGCAACAGACGATGTTTGGGCAGCTCTTGCAAATCCCGATAAGCACGTTGTTGTTCAGGCCGCTCCTGCAGTAAGAGCAGCTCTCGGTGAAGAGTTCGGCTTTGAAATGGGTACTCCCGTTACAGGTAAAATGGCAGCTGCTATGAGAAGACTTGGCTTTGATAAGGTATTCGATACAGACTTTGCCGCTGACCTTACCATTATGGAAGAGGGAACAGAGCTCCTTCAGAGAATCCAGAACGGCGGAAAGCTTCCTATGATTACTTCCTGCTCACCCGGTTGGATTAAGTTCTGTGAACACAACTTCCCCGAAATGCTTGACAATCTTTCTTCCTGCAAATCTCCTCACGAGATGTATGGTGCAGTAATTAAGTCCTACTATGCTGAAAAGGCAGGAATTGACCCCAAGAATATCTTTGTTGTATCAATAATGCCCTGTACAGCTAAGAAGTTCGAAGCACAGAGAGAAGAGCTTTCTGTTAATGGTCTTCAGGATGTTGACAGCGTTCTTACAACACGCGAGCTTGCGAAGATGATTAAAGAGGCAGGTATCAGATTTACAGAACTTCCCGACGAGGTATTTGATGATCCCTTCGGTGAAGCTGCAACAGGTGCAGGCGTAATCTTCGGTGCTACCGGCGGTGTTATGGAAGCTGCAATCAGAACAGTTGCAGATATCCTTGATAACACAAGCCACTCAGAAATCGAATACGAAGCTGTTCGTGGTGTTGAGGGAATCAAGATTGCTTCTGTTCAGGCAGGCGGCAAGACTATCCGTGCAGCAGTTGCACACGGTCTTGGTAATGCACGTGAGCTTCTTAACAAGGTTAAGAGCGGTGAAGTAGAAGTTGACTTTATCGAAATTATGGCTTGCCCAGGCGGATGTGTAAACGGCGGCGGACAGCCCATCGTTTGCGCTAAGGACAGAATGGATAAGGATATCCGCGTGGAAAGAGCAAAGGCTCTTTACAGCGAGGATAAGGCTCTTGAATATAGAAAGAGTCATGACAATCCCTTTATCAAGAAGATATATGAAGAGTACCTTGAAGAACCCGGCAGCCACAAGGCGCACGACCTTCTCCATACTCACTATATCGCACGTGACAAACACTAATAAATTAAAAGGTTGAACGGATTTCCGTTCAACCTTTTTTGTGCATAAAAAAGGACATCAATTTCGTATCGAAATTGATGCCCTTTTATGGAGCTGGTGACAAGAATCGAACTTGCAACCTGCGGTTTACGATACCGCTGCTCTGCCTTTGAGCCACACCAGCAAATGTAACACAATTATTTTACTAATTTTTCTCTTATTTGTCAATAGGCGAGTGGCAAAAAACTTTTGTATAAAATAGCACTATTATGAGAAATTAATATTGTAATTTACAATTTGCTGTGTTAAAATATTAAAATAGGATTTATATTGGTTTTTTGGAGGTTAGTTTTATGTTGGAAAGATTACAGGGTGGCGTTTATCTCTCATCCGACGGAAAGATTATTCCCGAAAATGAGGGAAAAGCCCTTTACAATGCTCCTGATGATGCCCGTGAGGGTACAATGAGCTATAAAATAATGCGTTCTCATTGCGTAAAGGAGAGCGCGGACGGGAAGATGCGTATAAAGTTTGATGCGCTCATTTCCCACGATATTACATATGTAGGTATTATCCAGACAGCCCGTGCCAGCGGACTTAAGGAATTTCCTGTACCGTACGCACTTACAAACTGTCACAACAGCCTTTGTGCAGTAGGCGGTACAATTAACGAGGACGACCATGTTTTCGGCCTTTCTGCTGCTAAGAAATACGGCGGTGTGTATGTTCCTGCAAATCAGGCGGTAATCCATCAGTATGCCCGCGAGCAGATGGCAGGTTGTGGCAAAATGATTCTCGGCTCCGACAGCCATACCCGTTACGGTGCAATCGGTACAATGGGCGTTGGTGAAGGTGGTCCCGAGCTTGTAAAACAGCTCCTTTCACAGACTTATGATGTAGATGCCCCCAAGGTAGTTTTGGTATATCTTGAAAATGCTCCCAAAAAGGGTATCGGACCTCAGGACGTTGCAATAGCTCTTGTAGGTGAAACATTTAAGGACGGTTTTGTAAAGAACTGCATTCTTGAATTTGCAGGCCCCGGTGTGAAGAATCTTTCTATGGACTTCCGTATCGGTATAGATGTAATGACAACTGAAACTACTTGCCTTTCTTCTATCTGGACAACCGATGAAAAGACAGCGGAGTATCTTTCCATTCACGGAAGAAAAGATGAATATAAAGAAATCAAGCCCGAAGACGGCGCATATTATGACAAGGCAATCAGAATTGACCTTTCCAAGGTGGAGGCAATGATTGCGCTTCCTTTCCATCCGTCAAATGCATACACAGTTCACGAGCTTCAGCAGAATGCTTATGACATCTTCCGTGAAATTGAAATTAAGGCAAAAGAGCAGTTTGGTGACAAGGTTGAATTTTCTCTTACTGATAAGATAAAAGACGGTAAAATTATGATAGATCAGGGTGTAATTGCAGGATGCAGCGGCGGTATGTATGAAAGCATCTGCGAAGCGGCTTCAATTCTCGACGGAAAAAGCTGTGGTAACGGGTACTTTAACCTTAGTGTATACCCCTCCAGCGTTCCGATTAATCTTGCACTTCTGGGGAATGGTGTTCAGGCGAAGCTTCTTGAAGCCGGTGCAGTATTCAAGCCCTGCTTCTGCGGACCTTGCTTCGGTGCAGGTGATGTTCCTGCAAACAGTGCTCTTTCTATCCGTCATACAACACGTAACTTCCCCAACCGCGAAGGCTCCAAGCCGTCTGACGGACAGCTCAGCGGTGTTGCACTTATGGATGCCCGTTCAATTGCAGCAACTGCGGCAAACGGCGGTGTTCTTACAGCGGCAACGGATATTGATTTTGAAAGCAAAGAATACAGCTATAGCTTTGACAGTGGCGTATATGAAAAAAGAGTATATAACGGATTCGGTAAAGCTGATGCAAGCGAGGAACTTCGTCTTGGCCCCAATATCAAGGACTGGCCAAGAATGTACCCCCTCGGTGAAAATGTTCTTCTGAAGCTTGCGGCTGTTATCCATGACGAAGTAACAACTACGGACGAGCTTATTCCCTCGGGAGAAACTTCAAGCTATCGCTCAAACCCAATAAAGCTTTCCGAGTTTGCTCTTTCAAGAAGAGTTCCTGAATATGTGTCACGCAGCAAGGCAATCCGTGACCTTGAAGAATTACGAAGAGAGGGTAATATTCCAGAAGAAGTTCTTAAGGCACTTTCCGATTTCGGTGGTGAAGAAACTGCAAAGGTAACACAGATTGGTTCTTGCGTATTTGCGAAAAAGCCCGGCGATGGCTCCGCCCGTGAACAGGCGGCATCCTGCCAGAAAGTGCTGGGAGGACTTGGAAACATCTGTTATGAATATGCTACCAAGCGTTACAGAAGTAACTGTATTAATTGGGGTATCCTGCCTTTTACAATTGACAAAGATACTGAATTTAATTATAACGACGGTGATTATGTATTTGTCCCCAATATCCGCAGTATAATAGAAAATAAGGAAGAAATTGCAAACGGATATGTTATCAAAGCTGACGGAAGCTATGATTCCATTAAGCTTAATATTGCAGGACTTACCGATGATGAAAGACAGATTATCCTCGACGGATGTCTTATGAATTACTACGCCGAAAGGATGAAGAACAATGAATAAAATTCCTATGAAAAATAAAATTGTCGAAATGGACGGCGACGAAATGACCCGTATTCTCTGGCAAATGATTAAGGATGAACTCCTTAACCCTTTTGTAGAGCTTAATACAGAGTATTATGACCTCGGTCTTAAGTACCGTGACGAAACCGAAGACCGTGTTACATATGAAGCGGGCGAGGCAATCAAGAAATACCGCGTTGGTGTAAAGTGTGCAACTATTACTCCCAATGCACAGCGTGTTGAAGAATATAACCTCAAGGAAATGTGGAAAAGCCCCAACGGTACTATCCGTGCAATCCTTGACGGTACAGTTTTCCGTGCACCCGTGCTTGTAAACGGAATCAACCCTGCCGTTAAGAATTGGAAGAAGCCTATTACCATTGCAAGACATGCCTACGGTGATGTTTATAAGGCTACTGAAATCAGAAACGACAAAAGGGGTAAGGCGGAGCTTGTTTTCACAAGTGAAGACGGCGAAGTAACAAGACAGACTATCTATGATTTTGAGTGCGGTGGTGTTATTCAGGGACAGTACAACAAGGACAGCTCTATTGAATCCTTTGCACATTCCTGCTTCACATACGCTCTTGATACAAAGCAGGATTTGTGGTTTGCTACCAAGGATACTATTTCAAAGAAATACGACCAGACCTTCAAGCTTACATTCCAGGATATTTTTGAAAAAGAATATAAAGACAAGTTTCAGGAGGCAGGTATAGAATATTTCTACACCCTTATTGACGATGCCGTTGCCCGTGTAATCAGAAGCGAGGGCGGATATATCTGGGCTTGTAAAAACTACGACGGTGACGTTATGAGCGATATGGTTTCCACAGCATTCGGCTCTCTTGCAATGATGACAAGCGTGCTTGTAAGCCCTGACGGAAACTTTGAATATGAAGCAGCTCACGGTACAGTTACACGTCACTATTACAGATACTTAAAGGGTGAGGAAACCTCAACAAACCCTGTTGCAACAATCTTCGCTTGGACAGGTGCTCTCCGTAAACGCGGTGAGCTTGACGGTGAAACCGCACTTTGTGATTTTGCAGATAAGCTTGAAAAGGCTTGTATCGACACAATCGAGGGCGGTACTCTTACAAAGGACCTTGCAGGACTTTGGGAGGGTGCAACCCCCACCGTTGTTAATTCAAAGGATTTTATCCTTGCAATCAGAAAAACACTTGAAGAACTTCTTTAATAAATAATTCTGGAGGGAAGAAAAATGAGCTTTATCAACGATAATTTTATGCTCAAGAACAAAACCGCAAGAAAGCTTTATAACAAGTTTGCAAAGGATATGCCGATTATCGACTATCATTGCCACCTTGTTCCCAAGATGATTGCATAGAACAAGAATTTCAAGAACGCTTTCGAGCTTTTCCTCGGCGGCGACCACTATAAATGGAGACAGATAAGAACAAACGGTACTCCTGAGGAGCTTATCACAGGTGATGGCGGTGACGATTACGAGAAGTTTATGGAATTTGCAAAGGCAATGCCCTACCTTATAGGTAATCCTCTCTATCATTGGACACACCTCGAACTCAAGAGATTTTTCGGTATTGATGAAACTCTTTCCGAAAAGACCTGCAAAATGATTTGGGATAAGGTAAACGAATGTCTTGCAAAGGATGATTTCAAGCCTCAGGCACTTATTACACGTTCCAATGTAAAGGTTATCTGCACAACAGACGACCCTGCAGACACTTTGGAATACCATCAGGCGTTAAAGAGCTTTTCAACCAAGATTCTTCCCACATTCCGCCCCGACAAGGCTGTGGAAATCGGTAAAGAAACCTTTATGTCTTACATAGAAATGATTGGTGTAAAGAGCTACGGCGAGCTTATAGAATGGCTTACATCAAGAATTGATTTCTTCCACGAAAACGGTTGCCGTATCAGCGACCATGCTCTTGAGTATGTTCCTTATGCAATAGGTGATCCCGAAGCGGTATTTAATAAGAAGATGAATGGCGAGGAGCTTACACTTGAGGAAATCAATGTGTTCAAGACAGCCGTTCTCAAGCATTGTGCAAAGCAGTATGTACGCCTTAATTGGGCAATGCAGCTTCACATCGGCGCTCTTCGTAATAATAATACAAAGATGTATAACAAGCTCGGTCCCGACACAGGCTATGATTCAATTAACGATTTGTGCATAGCAGAAGACCTTGGCAAGTTTATGGATTGTCTTGAAATTGACGACTGTCTTCCCAAGACCATTCTCTATACTCTTAATCCGAAGGATAACTATGTTCTCGGAACAATGCTCGGCTGCTTCCAGAACGGTCCCGTTCAGGGCAAGATTCAGTTCGGCAGCGGCTGGTGGTTCAATGACCAGCGCGACGGTATGGAAGAACAGATGAAAGCTCTTGCAAACCTTGGTATGCTTTCAAGATTTGTAGGTATGCTTACTGACAGCAGAAGCTTCGTTTCCTACACAAGACACGAATATTTCAGAAGAATTTTCTGTAACCTTATCGGTCAATGGGTAGAAGACGGAGAATATCCTGCTGATTGGGAAATACTTGAAAAAATTGTTAAGGGTGTATGCTACAACAACGCAGAAGCATATTTTGGATTCTGATAAAAAAACAACTAAGGAGCTTTTTGATATGAAAGGCAGATTTATAGTATTTGAGGGAATAGACGGTGCAGGAAAAAGCACACAGATAGAAAAACTCCGCCAAAAACTTGTAGGCGAGGGCAGGAAGGTGTTTATCACCGCCGAGCCTACACAGTCAGTTACAGGCGGAATCCTCCGCGATGCTTTAAGCGGAAATTACAAGCGTAGTGCCACAGAGCTTGCGGCTATGTTTCTTTCTGACCGTGTGTTTCACAATGTAAATGAAAGTATAGGCATTAATCAGGCGCTGGAAAAGGGCTTCGATGTTATTTCCGACAGATATTATTATTCCTCCTTTGCATATCAGGGGCTTGACAGTGATATCGATTGGGTAATAGATATGAATCTTAACTGCCCTGACATCAGAAAACCTGACCTCTGCATTTTCCTTGACCTTGATGCAGAAAAGTCAAAGGCGCGAATTGATACAAACCGTGCTACTGTGGAGATTTTTGAAAAAGAAGAAATTCTGAACAAAATCAGAAATAAGTTTTTTGATGTGTTTAAGCGGCTTCCCGACGAAAATATTGAAATTATCGATGCAAGCGGAAGCGTTGATGAAGTGGCGGAAAAAATTGCCTCAGTTGTGGATAGGAAGATTCAAATTGACTAAGATAATTACAATTAACCCGTTAAATATTGATATAGAATTACTCTCACAGGCTGCTGATGTTATAAAACATGGCGGCCTTGTGGCTTTTCCTACGGAAACGGTTTACGGTCTTGGTGCAGACACCTTTAACCCCAATGCCGTGGCAAATATTTTCCGTGCCAAGGGAAGACCCATGGACAACCCTCTTATTTCTCATATTGCCGATGTGAATGAATTGGAAAAGTTTGCACGTGAAATTCCCGATAGTGCAATTAAGCTTGCAAGTGAATTCTGGGGCGGTCCCCTTACAATGATTCTGAAGAAAAAGAAAGGTATCCCCGATGCAGTAACGGCAGGGCTTGATACCGTTGCAGTAAGACTTCCGAGTCACAGCATTGCAAACGCTCTTATAAAGCTTTCAGGAACGGCAATTGCTGCACCTAGCGCAAACCTTTCGGGAAGTCCCAGCCCCACTACGGCACAGCATTGTATAAAGGACCTTGACGGCAGAGTGGATATGATAATTGACGGCGGAAGCTCTATGATAGGAATTGAATCCACCGTTGTAGACCTCAGCGGTGAAGTTCCCGTGGTACTAAGACCGGGTGGAATCACCCCTGATGATATGCGTAGTGTTATAGGAGAGGTAATTTACGGCGGTGAGGTTGAGGGTGCCCCCAAGTGTCCCGGAATGAAATATACCCATTACAGCCCCAATGCCGATGTCACGGTGCTTGAGGATATTGCATCCTTTGAAAAATACTGTGAAAAAGGGAAGAAAATCTGCATCATTGCAAAAAATGCGGCAAAAAGCAACTTTAACGCTCAGATAGTATATGATGCAGGAGAAACTGATACAGAGTATGCCGCAAGGCTTTTCTACCTCCTCAGAAAAGCGGATGAAGACGGTGCAGATACGGTCTTTGCCCAGCTTCCCGAGGAGAGCGGTATCGGTATTGCGCTTCGTAACAGACTATTTAAATCTGCAGGGGGCAAGGTGATTTTAAAATGAGTAAGGATGTACTCTTTGTATGTACAGGAAACACCTGCAGAAGCCCAATGGCAGAAGCTATATTTAACTCACTTTCGGGGATTAAAGCACAGTCGGCAGGAATTTCGGTGGGAATACCCTCGGGCGCAGCGAAAAATGCCTGCATTGCAGTAGAAAAATACGGAGTATCTCTTGAAAACCATATATCAACACAGCTTACTGTGGAGGATTTGGAAGAATATAAACTTATTCTTACAATGACTTCCTCACAGAGAGATTTGCTTCGTGGCTATGTGAACGAGAGTAAAATAATGACTCTTTCAGAGTTTGCAGGGGAAAACGGTGACGTGTCCGACCCCTACGGCGGAGATTTGGAGCTTTACGAAAAAACAGCCGAGCAGATACGTTACTATATCATCCGCGGTATAGAAAGAAACAGTAAATGCATTTTTGCGGAGAATGGTGACCTTGACAGCATTGTATCTATGGAAAAGGAGTACTTTTCCGACTCATGGAGTGAAAATTCCGTAAAATTGCAGATAGATAATAAGAAAGTAATTGTAATAAAATTCGGCGAAAACATTCTTGGCTATTGCATTTTTATGGTTGCGGCTGATGAGGGTGAAATTCTAAGAATTGCAACGGATAAGAAAATGCGAAGGTCAGGACTAGGGAAAAAACTTCTGACCTCGGTTTTAAGTGAAATGAAAGAATCAGGCGTAAACGAAGTTTTTCTGGAAGTGCGTGCAGGAAATGAAAGTGCAATCGCACTCTACAAATCAGTAGAATTTAATGAAATTGGCATCCGCAAAGGCTATTACAAAGATAATGGCGAGGATGCAATGTTATTCAAAAAAGAAATAAAGGAACGGTAAAGATGGCATATATTTTAGGGATAGAAACCTCTTGTGACGAAACGGCGGCATCAGTAACTGAAAACGGAAGAAAGGTACTTTCAAATGTAGTCTATTCACAGATTCCCCTCCACACAATCTATGGGGGAGTTGTGCCCGAAATAGCTTCAAGAAAGCACATTGACAAGATTATTCACGTTATTGACCGTGCATTAAAGGAAGCTAATATTGAGAAAGAACAGCTTGATGCTGTTGCGGTAACTTACAACCCCGGATTAGTAGGTGCTCTTTTGGTTGGAGTTTCTGTTGCAAAGGCATTTGCCTATTCCATAAAGAAACCTCTTGTACCTGTTAATCATATACAGGGGCATATTGCGGCAAATTATATCGCATACCCCGAGCTTGAGCCACCGTTTGTCAGCCTTGTTGCATCGGGTGGACACAGCCACATTCTCCATATCAAGGATTACAGAAGCTTTGACGTAATCGGTGCAACTACCGACGATGCAGCGGGTGAAGCCTTTGATAAAGCGGCAAGAGTATTGGGACTTGGTTACCCAGGTGGACCCAAGCTTAACGCCCTTGCAAAAGAAGGCAACCCCGAAGCAATCCGATTCCCCCGCCCCCATAACGGATACGATTTTAGCTTCAGCGGACTTAAAACCGCCGTTATAAACTATGTTCACACGGCAGAACAAAAAGGGGAAGAGATTAATAAAGCCGACGTTGCTGCATCCTTTCAGCAGGCTGTGTGCGACGTGCTTGTAAATAATACAGTTGCGGCAGCAAAGGAGCTGAAAGTTGACAAAATCGCCATTGCAGGAGGTGTTGCGGCAAATACACTTTTACGCGAGCAGATGGAGAGAGAGGGAAAGAAAAACGGACTTCAGTTTTATTGTCCCCCCATTGACCTCTGTACAGATAATGCAGCAATGATTTCCTGCGCAGGCTACCTTAATTACGAGGCAGGCATCTGCGGTGACCTTGCCCTTAACGCAATCCCACAATTAAGTTTAATATAAATCATTGGGGTGATTTATGGGAGGGAAAAGATAATGAAAAGAAAAAGTTTTATATGCTTGACAGTTGTTTTAATTATAATTCTTTCAGGAATTCTCTGTGCGGATTATTTGAAAGATAACCGCATTCAGGCTGACATTGATACAAAATTTATGAGTGATTATGGGAATTTAATAATTGGAATGCTTAATAGGAGCATACAAACAGAAGAAGGTGCAATACACAAATATGATACTGAAAACGCAAGATATGGCTATCGTTTAGCTGAACTTTATCCGTACAATTCATATTTAAAACATAAGAGATTTAATGATATTATAATGTTGCTTGACCAGGCATCCGGGTGTGATGCTTATTATGAAATTGATATGAATAAAGAGATTTATGACAAATTAAACGCTCTTGGTCAAGCGGTTTTTAGTAAACCACAAAAATATACAGAAGAAATGTTGGAAGAAACATTGAAATCATTAAGCGACGCCGTTGATTTTCAGGTGAAATAGGTAATTTCTATATAAACCTTATTCCCCGTATAAGAGATGATTTTCATAACAAAACCATTCAAAAAGCAACTAAAAGTTGCAGAATATTAAATGAACATAAAGAGTATTTGAGAACACTTAAAATCTGAATAAATTTTCCCTTTTTGAAAAAAATAGTAATAAATTCATTTCGAAAAGGGGTATGCACTTTGTTTAAACACGAAAAAATGTTGTTTCATCCGGTAGAAATAGAAAGACCGAATCCACAGTATGCGGCATTGTTACAGGAACAGCACGGCGGTGGAAACGGCGAATTAAAAGCCGCAATGCAGTATATGTCCCAGAGCTTTAGAATCAAGGACCCCGAAATCAAGGACCTGTTTCTTGATATTGCGGCAGAAGAACTTGGTCATATGGAAATGGTTGCACAGACAATCAATCTGTTAAACGGACATGATGTGGACGCAAGCAAGGTTCCTGCAGGTGAAATCCAATCCCATGTTATACTTGGTTTAAATCCAGGTCTCATAAATGCATCGGGATATTCATGGACAAGTGATTATGTAACTGTAACGGGAGATTTGTGCGCTGACTTGCTTTCAAACATTGCTTCCGAACAGCGTGCAAAGGTTGTGTATGAATATTTGTATAGACAGATAGAGGACAAGAAAGTCAGGGAAACGATAGACTTTCTTTTAAACCGTGAAGAGGCTCATAACCAGATGTTCCGTGATGCCTTTAACAAGGTTCAGGACAGCGGTTCAAACCGTGACTTCGGCACAACGAAAGCAGCAAGAATGTATTTCAGTATGTCTTCACCCTCTTCAAATAATGAAAACACTTTTGAAGTTAATGTAAAGGCTCCATCGTTTAACTAAAAGCTATCTGAATTTTAAAGGAGATGTGATGATATTGTCGCATCTCCTTTGTGTTTTTTGTTTCTCTCAGTTGAAATTTTGTATGTGTTGTTGTATAATATGATAAATACAAAACAAGGGGAATCATTATGTACAGACTTGATTCATTGCGCAGACATATGCAAGAGAATAATATATCGGCAGTTGTAGTCCCCACGGCTGATATGCATTTAAGTGAATATATTTCCGACCACTACAAGCTTCGTGAGTATTTAAGCGGATTTACAGGCTCGGCAGGAACATTGGTTGTAACTGCGGATGATGCAGGTTTGTGGACGGATGGAAGATATTATATTCAGGCAGAAAAGGAGCTTTCAGGAAGCGGAATCACTCTTTACAGAGCGTCAGAAAAGGAATGTGTAAAAATCTACGACTACCTTAAACAAAAGCTTACCACAAATGATACAGTAGGTCTTGACGGCAGACTATTTTCCAAAAAGTATCTTGACGAATTTATTACAAAGCTAGACGGCATCGGTGTAAATACTGACTACGATGCTTCGGCAGTATGGGAAAACCGTCCTCTAGAACCCCTTGAAAAAGCGTTTGTATTGGATGAAAAATACTGCGGAGAAACCCTCGAAGAAAAGCTTTCCAAAGTGCGTGACCTTATGAAAAAGGGTAGCTTTACCCACTATATCACAGGATCTCCCGAGTGTATTATGTGGCTTTTAAATATTCGCGGAAACGATGTGAAGCACACCCCCGTAATGCTTTCGTATCTTGTTGTAACGGGTAAAGATGTAACTCTTTATACCAGATATGAGAAGATAGAGGGGGAAGTATCCGACTACCTTGAAAAGCACAACATAACCACAGCGGAATATAACAGTATATATGACGATTTGGCAAAGCTTGGAGAGGGGGAATACGCAGCAGTAGATTTTTCCCTGACAAACTATTCTCTTATAAACAAGCTAGGCTGTGCAAAGAAAAATATAGGGGACTTTATAATTAACCTTAAGTGTGTGAAAAACGATACTGAAATTGAAAATATAAAGAAAGCCTATATCAAGGAAAATGTAGCTCTTACAAAGGCTTTTTATGAAATATATCACAAAGGCAGTATCACCGAATGTGATGTTGTGAATATAATAGAGAAAAACAGAGTAAAATCCGACGGGTATATTTCTCCGTCATTTGATACTATTGCCGCATTCGGACCTAATGCTGCAATGATGCATTACAGCCCTGAAAAAGACAAATGTGCAAAAATAGAGAAAGACGGACTCCTTTTAATTGATACGGGCGGTCAGTATTTCGAGGGTACTACGGACACAACACGTACACTTGCATTGGGTAAAATATCATATAAAAAGAGAGAAGCCCTTACCCTTGTTTTAAAGGGGAATATATCTCTTGCAAGTGCCGTGTTTCCCGATGGTACAAAATGCTCGGAAATTGATTCTCTTGCACGAAATATATTCTGGAAAAATGGTCTTGACTACAGATGCAGTACAGGTCACGGGGTTGGGTATCTTCTTGGCGTTCACGAGGGACCGCAAAGGCTTTCTGCTGCTTGTAACGAGGTTTTAAAGGTCAATATGACTATTACCGACGAGCCGGGAATATATATGGAAAACGAATACGGTATAAGAACGGAAAACCACCTTGTTGTCAAGGAAGCATTCCAAACGGAATACGGAAAATTTCTCCGTTTTGAGGTTCTTAATTACTGCCCCATTGGAACAGAGCCACTTTTAGCGGATATCCTTACAACAGAGGAAAAAACCTATATCAACGAATATAATGAAAAATGCAGGGAGCTTATAATGCCCCATCTCAGCGAGGAGGAGAGAGAATGGCTGATTTCATACACAGCACCGATTATGAACTGAAGCAAAGGCTGGAATTTTTGATTACCATTGACAAAATGAAATCCATATACAGGCAAACCCTTTTAACCGACAAGTCACGGCGTGAAACTGATGCAGAGCACAGCTGGCATATTGCAATAATGGCGATGCTTCTTGCACCTTATGCACCTGAGGGAGCAGACTGCAATCGTTGTGTGAAGATGTGCCTTGTTCACGATTTGGTGGAAATTTACGCGGGTGATACATTCTGCTACGACGAAAAAGCAGGTATGGATAAAGAGGAAAGAGAACGTCTTGCGGCAGAAAAGCTCTTTTCATCACTTCCGAAAGATGATGGAGAAGAGCTTAAGAATCTGTGGATTGAGTTTGACAAGCAGGAAACTCCTGACGCACTTTTCTCCGCATCCCTTGACAGATTACAACCGTTTTTGCACAATATGTTAACCGACGGACACACGTGGAGAAAGGGAAGTGTCACCCTTAGTCAGGTGGAAAAAAGAGCAGGGCTTATACAGCAGGGTATTCCTGCTGTATGGGACATTGTCCGTGATATGATGAATGAGGCACAGAAAAAAGGTTATATTTCATAAAACTTGGACAATTTCCGTACAAATCTGTGATAAATTACACAAAATTTTTTTATCTTTAAATTTTTTATTGCAAAATGGAAAAAAATAGTGTAAAATAACTTGAAAATATATGGTGGTGAATTTTATGTATATGTCTAAAAAATTTCAGTCAGTTGCACCCTCTTCAACTCTTGCAATAACTGCAAAGGTTAACGAAATGAAAGCAAACGGAATCAATGTTGTAGGTTTCGGTGCAGGGGAGCCTGACTTCAATACTCCCGAACATATAAGAGAAGCGGCTATCAAGGCAATAAATGATGGCTTTACCCGTTATACTCCTGCTTCAGGTACAAAGGAACTGAAGAAAGCCGTTGCGGATAAATTCCAGAGAGAAAACGGTCTTTCCTACGGTATAGAAAATATCGTTATTTCTAACGGTGCGAAACATTCTCTTATGAATGCGCTTGGTGTTATTCTTAACACCGGTGACGAGGTTATTATTCCCACACCCTGCTGGGTAAGCTACCCCGAAATGGTTAAGCTTAACGATGGTGTTCCCGTTCTTCTTAAATCAAGCGAGGAAGAGGGCTTTGTAGTAAGTGCAGAGAAGATTGCTTCTGCTATTACCGACAAGACAAGAGCTATTATTATAAACACTCCCTCAAATCCCACAGGTATGATTTATTCCGAGGATGAACTCAGAAAGATTGCCGACCTCTGCGTTGAGAAGAATATATATGTAATTTCGGACGAAATTTATGAGCACCTTATCTATGACGGCGGAAAGCACGTTTCAATCGCTTCCTTTAATGATAAGATTAAGGACCTTACAATTATTATAAACGGCGTAAGCAAGACTTTCGCCATGACAGGCTGGAGAATCGGTTACACAGCATCAAACGCTACCCTTGCAAAGGCAATGGGCAGTGTGCAGAGTCATGCTACAAGTAACCCCAACTCTATTGCACAAAAAGCTACCGAGGCGGCTCTTAACGGCTCTATGGGCCCCGTTATTGCAATGAGAAGTGAGTTTGAGAAGCGCAGAACCTATATGGTTAACCGCATCAACACACTTCCCGGTGTTTCCTGCCTTATGCCTCAGGGTGCGTTCTATGTTATGATGAACATCAAGAATCTTTTTGGAAAGACAATTAACGGAAAGACAATTACAGGAAGTAATTCCTTTGCTGAAATTCTTCTTGACGAGGCACTTGTTTCCGTAATTCCCTGCAGCGACTTCGACAGCGATGAACACGTTCGCTGGAGCTATGCTACAAGCATGGAAAACATCAAGGAAGGTCTTGACAGGTTGGAAGCATTTTTGAATAAATTGCAGTAATACATTAAGGGTGGCTTTTGCCGCCCTTAATTAAATCTTGAAAAAGGCAGGCAATAACTATGATAAGAATTGGTATTTTCGGCTACGGAAACCTTGGCAGAGGGGTAGAGGCAGCCATTAAGCAGAACAAGGATATGGAGCTTGTAGCGGTGTTTTCACGCCGTGACCCTGCAAGCGTAAAAATAAATACAGAGGGTGTCAAGGTTTGCCATGCTGACGAGGCGGCTTCCTACAAGGACAAAATTGACGTTATGATTCTTTGCGGAGGAAGTGCAACAGACCTTCCCGTGCAGACTCCCGAAATGGCAAAGCTTTTCAATGTAATTGACAGCTTTGACACTCACGCAAGAATTCCCGAACATTTTGCCACAGTTGATGGTGCTGCAAAGGAAAGCGGCAAGGTTGCCGTTATTTCCGTAGGTTGGGACCCCGGTATGTTCTCGCTTAACCGTCTTTACGGTGAAGCAATTCTTCCCGAGGGAAGCACATATACATTCTGGGGCAAGGGTGTAAGTCAGGGACACTCCGATGCAATCCGCAGAATAGACGGTGTTCTTGATGCAAGACAGTACACAATCCCCGTGGAAGAAGCACTTAATAAGGTAAGAAGCGGACAGAATCCCGAACTTACCACAAGACAGAAACACACTCGAGAGTGTTTCGTAGTAGCTAAAGAGGGTGCAGACCTTGACCGTATAGAAAACGAAATCAAGACAATGCCCAACTATTTTGCAGACTACGATACAACAGTTCACTTTATCTCTATGGAGGAGCTTAAGTGCGACCACAGCGGAATTCCTCACGGCGGATTTGTTATAAGAAGCGGAAAAACAGGAAACGGAAATAACCACATCATTGAATACAGCTTAAAGCTTGATTCAAACCCTGAATTTACTTCATCCGTACTTGTTGCATATGCAAGAGCCGCTTACAGACTTAACAAAGAGGGCATATCAGGTTGTAAGAGTGTACTTGATATTGCTCCGTCATACCTCAGCCCCAAAACAGCAGAGGAACTCAGAAAAGAATTATTGTAAAAAAGAGCGTGTAAAAACTTATGAATTGCTCCATTTTGTGCAGACAGTACAAAAAGAGCTACTATGGCAAACGATATTAAGTTTTAAGCAACATACTGACTTCGTAATTCATACGGAGTCAGTTTTGTTTTTAGTTGAATTCTTTCGTTGTTGTAAAAATA
>JAZRFC010000083.1:0-21097 GCA_045661145.1 Clostridia bacterium
TAAGAAGGCTCGCGAACTTGGTGCTGAAGGTATCGGTCTTTGCCGTACAGAGCATATGTTCTTCGAAGCTGAAAGAATCGCTGCATTCCGTGAAATGATTTGCTCCGATACAGTAGAAGAAAGAGAAGCTGCTCTTGAAAAGATTCTTCCCTATCAGCAGGGAGACTTCGAAAAGCTTTACGAAGCTCTTGAAGGTAACCCCGTAACAATCCGTTTCCTTGATCCTCCGCTTCATGAATTTGTTCCCACAGAGGAAGCTGACATCGAAGCACTTGCTAAGGCTCAGGGTAAGTCAGTTTCCGACATCAAGGCTATCATCGCTTCTCTCCACGAGTTCAACCCCATGATGGGTCACCGTGGCTGCCGTCTTGCAGTAACATATCCTGAAATTGCAAAGATGCAGACAAGAGCTGTTATCCGTGCAGCTATCAATGTTAAGAAGGCTCATCCCGACTGGAACATCGTTCCCGAGATTATGATTCCCCTTGTTGGCGATATCAAAGAGCTTAAGTATGTTAAGAATGACGTTGTTAAGACAGCTGATGAAGAAATCGCAAACGCTGGTATCGACCTCAAGTACGAAGTTGGTACAATGATTGAGATTCCCAGAGCTGCTCTTACAGCTGACGACATCGCTAAGGAAGCTGAATTCTTCTGTTTCGGTACAAACGACCTTACACAGATGACATACGGTTTCTCCCGTGATGATGCTGGTAAGTTCCTTGATGCATACTATGATGCAAAGATTTTCGAAAACGATCCCTTTGCTAAGCTTGACCAGACAGGTGTTGGTAAGCTTATGGAATTGGCTGTTGAACTTGGTAAGAAGGTTCGTCCCGAAATGCACTGCGGTATCTGCGGTGAGCACGGCGGTGACCCCGTTTCCGTTGAGTTCTGCCACAAGATTGGTCTTGATTATGTATCTTGCTCACCTTTCCGTGTGCCGATTGCTCGTCTTGCAGCTGCACAGGCTAAGATTAAGGAAGAAGAATAATTATAAAACAACAAAAAATAACTGTCGTTTAAATAAACGGCAGTTATTTTTTATATTTTTTTCCAAATCTATTGATAATTTATGAAAAATGTGGTATTATAACTATGCTAAACAATAATTTCATATTGCAAAGGGGTGAACTCTATATTTTTGTATAGGGATTTTTCTCTATGTAATCTCTGACTGAATTTTGCAAAAAACGCAAACTCCTCTCAGGGATTGCATGAGTTTACTCTGTATGTTGAGATTATTGTTTAGCGACTTTACGGAGTTTGCGTTTTTATGCGTCTGCTTCGGCAGGCGCATTTTTTAATTACGTTGACTCTGTTTGATGAATGTTGTCACGCAAACATGGAGCAAAATAGCCCTGTGTACGAGAGTACACAAGGCTGTTTTGTGTTATTATATAGTGTCAACTATTATTTCTTTATAATATTTCTCCACAAGCTCCTTTGTGACTACGCCTGTTTCGGGGGACTGTGTATTTGCCGTTCCTGCCGCCATACCAAGCTTTACGGAGTCGATAATGCTCATTCCACGGCTTAAACCCACGGCTATTCCCGAAACGGAGCTGTCACCTGAACCGACAGTATTTATAACCTCCACCTCAGGAGAGGAAAACTTATAAAACTTTCCATCGATATATGCCATAGCACCGTCTTTTCCCAATGTCGTAAGAGGAAGCTCTACACCCGATTCATTGAGGAAAATAAGGGCTTCCTTTACACGGTCGATTGAGTCTATTTCTTTTCCCATAAGGAGAGAAAGTTCATAACGATTGGGCTTCACCATAAAAGGCTGTGCCTTTATAACATCCTCAAGGGTTTTACCGCTGGCATCGGTAATAATCCTCTTTCCGTGCTTTTTTGCAATGCGGATAAGCTCAATGTAGAAAGAACTGTCAAGCCCTTTCGGGAGACTTCCTGCCGCACAGACAATATCCGCGGAATCAATCTCATTTTCAAAAGCAAGGAGAAATGCCTTTTTCTCCTCTTCCGTTACAAATGGCCCTGATTCAAGAATTTCTCCCGACAGACCGTTTTTATCGGAAATATTTATACAGATACGTGTTTCCCCGTCAATCTGTGTGAAGCTATTCTCTATCCCCTGCTTTGTAATTTCGCTTTTTATAAATTCTCCGTTGAAACCGCCGATAAATCCCATTGCAAGAGTTTTATGCCCCATAAGATGTGCCACGCGTGACACATTGAGTCCCTTTCCCCCTGCCGTGCGGGTAAAACGGTGCGGGCGATGTACCTCGCCCATATCAAATTCATCTACAAAATATACCCTGTCTATGCAGGGATTTGGAGTTACTGTCAGAATCATATACTATCACCATACTTATTTTTTATTATATTTTCTGCTGTTTATTATATTTTATGCAATAGTAATTTAATGAGTTATCGGAGCGAAGAGAAGGTAGTGCAGAATCCGCGAACTGAACCACGGCTTGCCGTGGGTTACCCGATGGCGTACGATGGTACGTCGAGAGGTGAAGTTCGCAGATAGAAAAACGCATAAAAAAGCAAACTCCGCAGAGAAAGCCTGCGGAGTTTTCCTTAAACTATTAAAACTGCAATGTTCTTACTTTCTTTATAAAAATATCTTTATTATAAATTCTTGCGTTTTTCGGTCAGGGCTGCTTTATCACAGCTCCATTATCATTTCTGTCTGTTCTTAGCTTCCTCAAGCTTAATATGACGGCGCATTTTAACCTCGTCACTCATAGGCTTGATATCGCCTGCCGCCTGAAGTGCCATACGAGTCATTACGGGACCAAAAATTTCATATATAAGTACGGCAAAAAGCGTTATATTGCGAATAAGCACACCGGGCTGACCGAATTCTGACGATGCAATCGTACACATACCGAGAGCTACACCTGCCTGCGGAAGAAGTGTAATACCTAAGTATTTGCAGATTTCGGGAGAACAGGAAGTCATTTTTGCACTGATGAATGTACCGTAATATTTACCGAGAGAACGGAAAATAATATATACAATACCGATAACAACAATTGCTCCCTGACTGAATACGCTGAGTTCAAGCTCTGCACCGCTTACAACAAAGAAAAGTGCAAAAAGCGGTGATGTCCATTTGTCGGACTTTTCCATAAGGTCGTGTGAAAGAGGACAAGTATTGCAGAATACCGTACCGAGCATCATACATACAAGAAGAGAAGAAAATCCAACATGCACGGGACCGATACTAAACTTAATCATAGAAAGTGCAACCGTAAGAACCACGAAAGTTATTGTCATATTAAGACGGTTGGTATTGGAGTTGAACATTTTTTCAAGCTGAGTAAGAATCCAGCCCATGATTGCACCAAGGATAAGAGATGCTGCGATTTCGACCAAGGGATTTACAAGAATTGAAATCATATCAAGATTTCCGCTGCTGAGGGTTTTTGCAATACCGAAAGATACGGCAAACACGATAAGGCCAACGGCATCATCAAGAGCAACAATGGGAAGAAGCAAATCAGTAAGCTTACCCTTTGCCTTGTACTGACGCACAACCATAAGTGTTGCTGCAGGTGCAGTTGCAGTTGCAATCGCTCCAAGAGTAATTGTCTGAGAAACGGAAAGAACATCAGGCATCATTTTGTGTACAACAAAAAGTGCTACATCAACAAACAATGTTGCGACAAGTGCCTGGAATATACCGATAACAAATGCCTGCTTTCCTATATGCTTGATATCCTCCGCACGAAATTCGTTACCTATTGAAAAGGCAATGAATCCCAATGCTACCTGAGAAACAAGGGATAATGCGTGCACCGCATCCATACTTTCAAACCCGAGTCCTGCTACGCCGAGCTGTCCCATACAATAGGGGCCTATAAGTACGCCTGCAATAAGGTATGCAGTAACAGACGGCAGTTTTAAAGGCTTGAACGCTCTTGTCATTAAGAGGCCTGCCAAAAGGGCAATTGACATAGATAATAATGTACTCATTTTTAAGACTTCCTTTTATTGAAATAAAAAACAAACCTCTAATATAATAGTTAATTTGAAGCGATTTGTCAACCCCATTTTACAACAAAAAACACCTAAATTAAGATTTAGGTGTTTTTTTGTTGTTTTTCTTATTTAAGTATCTTGCAAAATGCATCGTAATACTCGTCAAAAGTCTTGTCGGAGGGGCTAAATTCCTGTACGGAGAAGGATTCTGCTATAATCTCACGCGCTTCCTTAAGGTCCTTGATTTCCCCTGCTGCAATAAGCTGTACGGCAATGTTTCCTGCTGCTGTTGCCTCGATGGGACCTGCAATAACAGGAACATTGGTTGCATCGGCTGTCATCTGACAGAGGAAGCCGTCCTTTGTTCCTCCACCAACCATATGAATTGCTTCAAAGGTTTTGCCGGTACACTTCTGCAGATTTTCAAAAGTATATTTATACTTCATTGCAAGAGATTCGTAGATACAACGAACAATTTCACCGTCTGTTTGAGGAACATACTGTCCTGTTTCCTGACAGAACTCGCGGATACGCTGAATCTGATTTCCGGGAGGGGTAAATCTGGGGTCATCAGGGTCTATGAAGCATTGCATAGCCTTTGACTCGCGTGCCATCTTTTCCATATCGGCATAAGAGTAATCCTTACCCTCACGCTTAAACTGACGACGTGTTTCCTGAATCATCCACAAGCCTATGATATTCTTTAAGAAACGGGTTGTGCGGTTATGTCCGCCCTCGTTTGTAATATTCATTTCTGCAGACATCTCGGTAATACAAGGCTCATCCAGCTCTGTACCAAAGAGCGACCATGTTCCGCAGGAAATATATACGAAATCCTTTACCTTGGCAGGAACTGCAACAACTGCACTTGCTGTGTCATGTCCTGCAACGGCTGTAACCATCTTGGGAGTAATGTCAAGCTCCTTGCAGATATCCTCTCTTACGGGAGCTATCTGTGTACCGCTGTCAACAAGTTCAGGGAATTTGGTAATGTCAAGACCGAGTCTATCAATAAGCTTCTTGTTCCAATCCTTGGTATGGGGGTCAAGAAGCTGAGTTGTAGATGCCATAGAACGCTCTGCATAAACTTCACCGGTAAGAAGATAGCCGAAAAGGTCAGGCATAAGGATAATTCTGTCAGCCAACGCATAAAAATCAGGATGATTTTCCTTTGTTTCAAGAAGCTGATAAAGTGTGTTCAGATTCATATTCTGAATACCTGTCATCTTGTAAAGCTTGCTCTCGCCTATTGTTTCCTTTAACTTCTCAAATACGGGGATTGTTCTTTCATCACGGTAATTGTAAGGGTTACCCAGCAAAAGGCCGTCAAGCGTTATAAGTGCATAGTCAACACCCCATGTGTCGATACCTATACTTTCATAACCATATTTTTCAGCCTTGATAAGTCCCTGCTTAACCTCGTGAAAAAGTTTTGGCAAATCCCAATAAAAGCCCCCGTTCATAAGCACGGGGCCATTCTCAAAGCGATGTATTTCTTCCAAAGAAATTTTTCCGTTTTCAAATGTACCTATAATTGCTCTGCCACTTGATGCACCAAAATCAAACGCTAAAACTTTCATTTTGTTTCCTCCTAAATATTCAAAGAGGATGATTCATCATCCTCTTTGAATTATATCATGCCATTTATCTCTTGGCAAGAACTTCCTTCTCATACTTCTTAATTTCTTCAAACCAACTGCTGTCAGCTATTACGTCGCATCTTCTGCAGTATTCTTCCCAAACATCGCCAAAGGGAAGTGTCTTTACCTCTTCCTGCATTACAATAAGCTCTGTAAGCTTATTTTCATCCTGAAGCTTTTTAAGCTCGGCATTAGGTGTGCAAAGAGCCATAAGGAGTGCTTTCTGCCAGCTTCTGAAACCTACCGCCCAGGATGCAATACGGTTGATTGATGCATCAAAGAAGTCAAGTGCCATATACACCCTGTCAAGAGCATCGCAACGGATAATTTCCTTTGCCATTTCTCTTGTTTCGTCGTCGAAAAGAACACTGTGGTCACTGTCCCAACGGATAGGACGGGTGATGTGAAGTGCAATCTCAGGGAAATAGCACAAAAGTGCAGGAATCTTGTCGGACACCATTTCTGTAGGATGATAGTGACCGTTATCCATGAGGGGAAGGCACTTTTCATGAGTTGCCGCAAAGGAAAGTGCAAATTCAGCGGAGCCTGCTGTATATGCTTCCACACCGATACCAAACACCTTGGACTCAACGCAGGGTTTTACAAGGTTAAAGTCATAAGGCTCGGAAAGAATCTGCTCGATAGAATCCTTATATCTCATTCTGGGGCCGAGACGGTCGGAGGGGATATCCTTGTAACCGTCACCAATCCATATGTTCATAACGCAGGGAACGCCTGTTTCCTCTGCAAAATACTGCGAAATTCTGATACAAGCCTTACCGTGTTCAATCCAGAAGCGACGTGTTTCCTCGTCGGGACTGGAAAGGGTAAGTCCGTCCTTAACCTTGCTGTGGGAGAAGAATGTGGGATTAAAGTCAATACCCATATTGTGCTTCTTTGCAAGCTCTACCCAGGGAGCAAAATGCTTGGGTTCAAGCTTGTCACGGTCTGCAAATTCGCCGTCCTTGAAGATAGCATAGCAAGCGTGCACATTGAGCTTTTTCTTGCCGGGGCAAAGGCTCATTGCCTTTTCCATATCTGCCATAAGCTCTTCGGGATTGGTTGCAACACCGGGATAGTTACCGGTTGTCTGAATACCGCCTGTAAGGGGGCCTACGGAGTCGAAGCCCTTTACATCGTCACCCTGCCAGCAATGGAATGAAACAGGGATATTTTTAAGTGTTTCAATCGCTTTTTCAACATCTACGCCAAGTGCGGCGTATCTTTCTTTTGCATATTCAAATCTTGACATATTAATTCTCCTTTTCAAAATCTTTCTATCATTTTATCACAATCTGTTTAAGTTTTTAATATCTTGGTTTGATTAAAATTTGTCCTTATTTGCACCACGAAGCTCTTTGGGTGTCATACTGTAAGCTTCAAAAAAGATTCTGTAAAAGTAGCTTATATTATCATATCCTATTGCAGGGACTATTTCTGAAATTTTCATATTTGTATTTTTAAGGTAGAAAACAGCCTGTGCAAGTCTTCTCTCCCTAATAAGGTCTGTATAATTTTTTCCTGTTCGCTTCTTTATTTCACGTGAAAGCCAGCTTGAATCACAAAACAGAAGCTTTGCCGCTTCGGTAAGCGATGCATCACGGTAGTTATCATCTATGTATTTGAGGAATTTTACCACAAGCTCATCCTCCTCATTTGCGTAGGAAATACTGTCTGTACAATTCATAAGATGCTGAAACAAAAGCTCCATCGTTATGCGGTTGACAGTTCTTTTGTTACGGGTATCGTTAATCAAAATCCATATCAGATTTTCTACAAGATTCTGCACAGGCAATTCGCCTGCCACCTTAAAATGCAGATAGTCCCCCCCTCCGCCTGCTGACTCGAGAGAATCTGTAATAAACCGTTTGAGAGGAGAATCCTCTTCCCCGAGAGAAGAAATTGAATTTGTAAAAAACTCAGGCAGGATTATAAAGTTTATAGCTATGTCATTTTCATCTGCACGACGGATTGAATGGCGGGCATTTCGGGAAAGGAACAAAAGCTCTCCCTCGGAGAGAAGTACCTCTTTCCCGTTTATGATATGTGTCGTACTTCCCAAACACATATACACAACCTCTATAAAATCGTGACTATGCTCGGGAAAGTCTGCAAACCGAGTATGAGGACGCACTGAAATAAGCTTTCCCTTTTCTAAAAGAAGCTTGCTGTTGATAACATCACTACCGCCCGACATATATAAATCACGCTCGATGCTACCGCCACGTATTATTCTGTTTTCCTCTTCCGTAATCGGCATAATTTCCCGAAGAAGCTTATAACTAATCATATGCTTTTCCTCTTATGTTTCAGTTTGATTTACCTTTATTTAAGTTTTGAAAGCTTCTTTTTATTGGTAATTACAATAAGTGTCATCTCTTTATCAAGAGGTTTTGCAGGGTCTACATCTGTAAAAACCTCTGTCTCCTGCTTTATAGCAACGACGTTAATTGAATATTTCTTCCTTAAATCCAGCTCAATCAACGACTTTCCTATCCAATCTGAATGTACAGGAATTTCAACCAAAGAAACATCCTCCGACAATTCTATAACATCTACAAAGCCTGAACTTAGAAGGTTTTTCCCAAGCCTTGTGCCTGATTCACTCTCAGGAAGAACAACCTTATCTGCACCTATACGGCTTAAAACCTTGCGTTGAGTTTCATCCATACATTTCACTATAACAGTTTCTACCCCTGCCTCTTTACAAAGTATGGTTGCAATAACACTTGCCTCAAGGTTATGTGCCATAGAAATAACTACAACATCCATATTGGAAATTCCAAGCTGTTTTATAACCGCTGCATCCGTAACATCAGCACAACGGCAAAAAGGAATTGTTTCTACTGCATTATTTACCAAGACTTCATTTTTATCAACCGCCAGAACCTCTGCACCATTTTTTACAAGTTCCTCTGCAACTGCTTTTCCGTATCTTCCCAATCCAAATACCGCATATGATTTTGATATACTCATAGTAATGCTCCTTTTAGGCTATCCTACGCTAATTTCCTCAGTAGGATTTTTAATAATATTTTCAGATTTCTTTTTCATTCCAAATGCAACAGCAAGCGATATCGGACCTACTCTTCCAAGATACATAGTTACTATTATAATAATTTTACCCAACGTATCAAGGGTTACTGTCAGATTTCGGGTAAGACCCACCGTTGCAGTTGCACTTACCGTTTCGTAAAGCACATCAAGTATTTCTGCGTCTGAAACCAGCGAAAGTAAAACTGTGGATATAAATACTGTCATAAACGACATTCCCAAAACACCTATTGCTTTTATTATCGAATGTCTTGATATATTTCTGTTATAAAGATTCACTTCATTTCTGTTTTTGACAGCAGATACAGCCGTTGCAAAAAGAATCGCAATTGTCACGGTCTTGATACCGCCTGCAGTCCCCACAGGAGAGCCTCCTATAAACATAAGGAAAAGGGATACCATGGAAGACGCATTAGTCAGATACTGTTGGGGTATGGTTGCAAATCCTGCTGTTCTGGTGGTTACCGATTGAAAAATGGAAATTTGAATCTTATCGAAAAGAGAATAACCTGCCATAGTTTTAGGATTATTATATTCAAAAACAAAAAACAGGATTGCTCCCGACACAATAAGAAATGCCGTCATCGAAAGTGCAATTTTAGAATGAAGAGAAAAATTTCTGATTCGGTTGTGCCTTTTATTTTTCAAAACACTTAAAACATCCCACCAGACGATAAATCCTATACCACCCACAATAATAAGTGCACAGGTCACAAGATTTATTATGGGATTTGTCGCATAGTGACACAGACTATCTTCCGCAATAATATCTATTCCTGCATTACAAAAGGCAGATATAGAGTTAAATATTGATATCCATATTCCTTTTGCACCATACTCGGGGATAAATATCGTCATATAGCAAAGAGCACCCGCTCCCTCAATTATAAGTGTTCCGAAAACAACTTTTCTGACAAAGCTAACCAATCCCGAAAGAGAGTTAAGATTAAAGGAATCCTGTATTAGTATTCTGTTTCCTATTCCGATTTTTCTGTGTAGAAGAATCATCAGCATTGACATAACAGTAATGATTCCAAGCCCGCCTATCTGTATCAGCGCCAGTATAACAAGTTGTCCGAAAAAGCTCCACGTTGAGAATGTCGGAACTGTCACAAGACCCGTTACACAAACAGAGGTTGTAGATGTAAAAAGGGCATCAATATAGCTTACTGATTTCCCTGTTTTTGAGCTTAAAGGAAGCGACAATAAAACACTTCCAACCATTACTGCAAACAGAAAACTAAGCAGAATCAGTTGTGTTGTAGAAAAGGAAAATCGTTTCTTTCTCATATATGTTCCTCGTTTTTAATGCTATTTGAATATATTTTATCACAAGTATATATAATTGTAAACAAAAAACAGGATGTTTCCACATCCTATTTTTCTTTGCCTTCATATTCTGTACTGTTCATATGTATTGTAATTTCCTGAACAGTTGATACTGCTGAAATTGTACAAGCCGTAACGCAGTAGGGGACCGCAACCATTGGTGCCATAATCACATAGGGAATCATAAATACCGCAAATCCCGTTACTTTATTGAGCCTGGTATGGAGAGAAGCAAAACGCTTATACTTTATTGCAACCAAAAGATAAGAAACTATCCTTATTATAACAATAGCCGTAACTGCATACCATATCCCCACGGGCAGAGTATCCCACAGTGCGGGAAATATTTTAAGAACCATAACTGCATACAAAACAAGGTCTGCAATACTGTCAAGCATTGCACCGAATGCACTTGAGGTTTTCGTCTTTCTGGCTACATAACCGTCAAACACATCACTTATACCCGATATTGTATATATTACAAAAAATAACGCTGAAAATGGCTGTGTAAAAACAAGTAGCAGAGTTCCTATGATGCGAATCATAGTGATTGCATTTGCTACATTTACATATTTCACCTTTATCGCCTTCTTTTGACATATAATATGCTATTATATCACATTTACGAAAGAAGTGCAAGCACAATTATCCTATCAAAATAAAAATTGTATCTTTTATTCTTGTTTTTTCTTTTATACCGTGATATAATTCTTGTAAAAAATATATCTGAGGAAATGCTATGAATGAATATATAAAAAGTTTCTTGGAAGAAAGGTTTGTTTCCGATATTGGTTTTACCAAATGCGGTGACACTCCTTTCCACGGATTGGAAAATGCAGTTTCCCTTGTGTTTCACCTATCAGATGCGGTAGTTGACCAGATTGACAATGCTCCTACCCATACATATTTTCAGCATTACAGAACGATGAATGCATATATGGACTCGGTGATGCATCAGCTTGTAATGGCACTCCAGCATAAGGGATACAATGCTGCCGCCATTCCTGCCAGCCAATCAATAGAGGGACTTAAGGGACTTTTCTCCCATAAAAAAGCCGCTGTCAGTGCAGGGCTTGGTTATATCGGAAAAAGCTGTCTTTTCATCTCACATAAATACGGTCCCCGTGTCCGTCTTGGCACAGTGTTCACTGATGCACCGCTGGAAACAGTTTGTAAAGAGCAACAATCTCTTTGTGGCGACTGTACCCTCTGCAAGGATGCCTGCAAAGCAATGGCAATAAAAGGTGTTGAATACAAAGACGGTATGTGCCGTGAGGATATTTACGATGCAAAGGCGTGCAGTGACTATATGAAAGATAAATTTAAGCATATCGGCAGAGGTGCCGTATGTGGTGTTTGTATGCGCGTATGCCCCAAGGGATGCAAAAATTAAAAAAGTGGTTTCCGCACAAGCGGAAACCACTTTTTTAACGGCTGCTTCTTGCAGGGATTTTTTCCTTGAAGAGCAATGTAATACACCAAAGGCCTGCAAGACCTACGACGGTATAAATAATTCTGCTGAGAATTGCCGTCTGTCCTCCGCACAAAAGTGCTACAAGGTCAACACCGAAAAGTCCGATTGACCCCCAATTGATTGCACCGATAATTGCTATTGTTAAAGCTGTGTTATCCATTTTACTCAACTCCTTTTATCTGTATTATAGTCATAAAAAAGGAATTTTATACATTTTTAAATTGTGTTTATATTTTTGATATGATATAATAAATTTTGGTGATATTATGTACTGTTGTTTTACAGGTCACCGTCCCGAGAATCTAAGCTGGATGAGGGATGAAGACAGTGACCGCACTAAAAAACTGAAAAAAACCTTATCTCTTGTTATAGATACTGCAATAAAGGACGGATATACGGACTTTTACTGCGGTATGGCACGGGGAATTGACACCTTTGCGGCAGAAATTGTAATTGAAAAAGCACAGAAAAACAAAAATATCCGTCTGCACGCGGCACTTCCCTGTCCTAAGCAGAGTATGGGCTGGGCAGAAAGCGAAAAAGAAAGATTTGAAAAAATTCTAGGTTATGCCGCAACCAGAACTATTATAAGCCCGATGTACACTGATACCTGTATGCTTGCAAGAAACAGATTTATGGTTGATAATTCCCAAAGAGTAATTGCCGTATGGAACGGATTTTTCCGGGGCGGCACGGCATACACAGTACGGTATGCAAAGAAAGAAGGTAAAGAAATATATCTAATACGACCGAAAGATTTATCAATTTCAATTTTATAAAAAGGAAAAACATCGCATTGCGATGTTTTTCCTTTTTTTATACATATCAGTGCCGTCTTTATTTAAGAGCTTTGCTCTTCCACTTTCCTCTCGCGTAGAAAATCACAGTTACTATTGCACCTACAATCCAGCAGGCAACAAGGGAAATCTGAATACATTCTTTAATACCCAAGGGAAGCTCAGGAGTTCTTGTGAGATATGAAATACCATATGCAAGGGGCACACGGATGCCGACTGTTGTGATAAGGGAAATCCACATAGGTGTCATTGTGTCACCTGCACCACGCATAACGCCCGAAAGACTCTGTGTAATTGCCATTGCGATATAGCCTACTGCAAGAATCATCATAAGGTTATAGCTCATTTCCACAAGGGATGCTGTATCGGTAAAAAGCCCCATAAGATTCTTACCGAAAAGAAGAATAATTGCAGTAATAACTGCCGAACAGCCTACTGCCATTATTGTACCCTGCTTTGCACCCTTTGTAACACGGTCATAAAGTCCTGCACCTACATTCTGTCCTGCATAGGTGCTCATTGCTGTACCAAAGGAAATATTGGGCATCATCGCAAAGCCGTCAACACGCATTATGATAATATTTGCAGCAATGAATACTTCGCCAAACTGATTGGTAAGTGCCTGCACAACAATCATTGCAGAGGACATTATTGCCTGTGTTATACCCGAGGGAAGCCCCAGCTTTATAAGTGTGCGGATATATGATGCTCGGGGACGTATATACCTGAGTCCAAAATCAATATGCTCTTTCATCTTTGTAATTTTAATAAGACACAAAACAGAAGAAATCACCTGAGCAATTACAGTTGCAATGGCTACTCCTGCCACTCCCCAGCCAAGACCTGCAACAAACCATACGTCCAATACGGTGTTAATCAAGGTTGCAACCAAGAGATATAAAAGTGCAGAAAACGAGTCGCCCATACCTCTTATAATACCGCTGAGGATGTTATAAAACGCCATTCCTGCAATACCTACAAGGGAAATGGTAAGGTAGTTTGCACAGTCATTAATAATCGTATCGGGAGTATTTAAAAGCTCCAGCACAGGCCGTATAAACGGCGTTGCAACGAGAATCAGCACAACGCAGGAAATCAGCGTAGCAGTAATGCAGTTACCGATTGAATGAGAAAGCTTCTCCCTGTTTTTTGCACCAAAATACTGTGCAACCATAATGCTTGCACCTACTGAAATACCGATAAAGAGTACCAAAAGCATATTAAGGATAGGAAGAGAGCTTCCCACTGCGGCAAGGGCATTGTCACCAACATATTTACCTACAATGATGCTGTCTACCGTACTGTATAGTTGTTGTGCAATGTTACCTATAAGCATGGGGAAAGTAAACATCGCAATACTCTTCCACGGAGTACCCTTTGTCATATCCGTGGGAGCAAATAATTTCTTTAGCATAAATCTTCTACCTCTGAACACAAATTTTCACAAATACATTATAAAACAAAATTTCGTTAATATCAAGAATATTAACGAAATTTTAATATTTGGGAAAGAGCATCCTTTTTACTCACTCCTGAAAGGCGTAACTTGTGAGAAAACTTTAAAAGCTTGGAAAAATCCTTACCGGGTTTTATCCCTGCCTCTATTAAATCCTGCCCCGTTACATACGGACGTGACATATATTCATTAAAAATCTCAAGTCTTTCTCTTAAAAATTCCTCTGCCGCTTCACAAGGCTTTGAAGGAATCTTTCCTTTTCCGTCGCATAGAGCCAGAAGTATCAGGTCGTTTGGCGATGCGGAGGAATCAAACATCTTATTTGTTGATTTTATTGAAGAGTTGTCATTAAAAAGTATACGTGGTTTCATATGAAGCTCTGTCATATTAAGAACATAAGACAAAAGGGAGTTCTCGTTTGAAATACGCCGTATAAAAGTTTTTACAATATCCCTGCCCTCGGTTTCGTGACGGTATGCATGATACTCACCCTTTATAAATTCGGTGCAGACAATTTTACCGAAATCGTGTACCAATCCCGACATCATAAAATAAAGAGGATGCTCTGCCTTATCACGCACTCTGGCACATTCGTCAAGCACCATCATTGTGTGAGTCCATACATCCCCCTCTCTGTGGTGAACGGAGTGTTGGGGGATTCCTATAAGCTTCTCCATTTCGGGGAACCAAAAAGAAAGTTTGTTCATTAATCTGAGATTCTCAAAGAAAACGGACGGTTTATCAGATTTCAACAAGGCTTTTTTAAGCTCGTCAAAGACACGCTCAGACGAAAGAGAGGTAAGGTCAATTTGACTGCATAACTTTATCGTTTCGGGGGCTATTTTAAAATCAAATCTTGCAGAAAACTGTGCGCCGCGGAGGACACGGAGAGGGTCCTCACCGAATGCCGTATCATTTACGTGACGGAGTATGCCGTTTTTTAAATCTTCCTGACCGTCAAAGTGGTCAATAATCTCCCCTGTAATTACATCCTGCATAATTGAATTTATGGTAAAATCACGGCGGATTGCGGCTTTCTTTGTCCCTATAAACGGGTCAACATCAATTTTAAAATCACGGTGTCCCTTTCCCGTCAGGGTTTCTTTTCTGGGCATAGCCACATCAATGCTGTGGTGTGCAAGCTTGTACACGCCGAAGCTTTTCCCTGCAGGAATGTATCCGCCGATTGATGAAAGTATTTCTTCAAGGGTATCAGGTGTTATACCGTGTACCTCAATATCAATGTCCTTATTTTCAATTCCCTGCAGACTGTCACGGACAAAACCGCCTACATAGTACGCTCTTCCGCCCATTTGGGCAATTTTTTTCGCAAGTGACACGGATATTTTCAAATTTTCTTCATACTGCACGGTTACACCTCCTTTTGTTCATATTATACACCAAATACAATATTTCTACAATATACTATTGCAAAGTTTTAGAGTTTACATTATAATTAATGCAGAGGTGAATTTTATGAAAAAGATTACACTTTCCGATATTGCAAAAAAGACGGGATATTCGGTTAATACTGTTTCCCACGCACTCCGTGATATGAAAGATATTTCCAAAGAGGTAAAAGCTTACATTAACGATACTGCAAAAAAGATGGGATATATCCCCAACCTCTCTGCAGGGGTACTGCGCGGAGGAAAAACAATGAGTATTGCCATTATTGTTGATGATATTACTTCCCTTGATACCGCAAATGCCGTTAAGGAAATTGAGGTTATGCTCCGCAGACGCGGTTACAGTATATTTTTAATGAATACGCAAGGAAGCAAATCCCTTTGCGAAAGTGCCGTGACAAGTGCCCTCAGCCGTAACGCAGACGGTATTATTGTCCTTGGAAGTTTACTTCCGAAAAAGAGCATAGAGCTTATAAATGAAAATAACACCCCACTGCTTTTTGCAGGAGCAGAGCAAAAAGGTGGAGTTTCCGTCACCGTAAATCAGTATGAGTGCGGATATATGGCAGGAGAGAAGCTTTCCGAACTTGGACATAAAAAGATTTTGTTCATTGGGGATAACCAAAAGAGCCTTTCGGGTATTCAGGATGCTTCAATGGATTTTTCAATATATACAGAACTTTCCGAAAACAAGGAGTGCTCCGTGATTGTGTGTGGTAATTACGACATTGCTTTTAAGGTGTATATGCTTCAAATCAAAAACGGGCTTGCAATACCCAATGATATTTCCGTTATTTCTTTGGAAAGAAAATGGAATGATTCTCCCCTGCCTGTTGACGTAACCTGCATTGGTGAAGACGGCAGTATTTTCTGTGCCGAGGTTGTAAGCATACTCCTTAGTATGATAAACGGAGAGGATATTTCTTCCGAGGTTACTGTTTCCCCGAAGTTCTTTGAGGGTGAAACAGTTTCGGAGCCGTCAGCTAAATTCAAGGCAAATTCCAGAAAACAGCTCAGCGATTATCTGTTGTAACACATTAACGATAATGTATTTATGATAAAAAATATCTTCTGCAAAAGCAGAAGATATTTTTATTTACTCTTTAGGAATTTTTATTGTTTCGCCCGGTTTAATGCTATATAAAACGTTATTGGTTACAAACCATATTGTATAAAGTGTGGGGTTATATATTCTTGATGCATCTGCACTGTATACAAGAGAATTGTATGCGTGTATGTAATCATATATTTCAATATTGGTTGCATACCATATATCCTCATGTCCGCCCAGCTTTTCACAGATTTTATCCACCAAATCCCAATTGTCATTGCGGTCAAATTCAAAAGCGTGTCCCCATATATAGAAAAGCTTAGAATCACGGCTGGCTACATAACCTCCGGAGACATTCCATCCCAAAAACTTATCTATATAATTAAAAATTTCGGGGTTGTTATGGTGGGCTGTCGGCATCCACTGATGCCAATCGGAGGGAAGGTCAAAAGAGTCGTTATCCCCTCCCAATGTACGGGAATATACAATATCCAGCTCTGTAAGATATTCCTTGATTGTTTCGTAGGAGGTAAAATCAGTCAATCTTCTGATACCGCTGTCGGGATATGCCATACCGCGGATAATAGTGTCATAAGTTTCTTCAAGATAAAGTCTGCAGTCAAGCACATCCTTGATTCCCTGAATAGGACGGTGTCTGCCCGGTGCACGGTGGCAAGCACCGTGTACTGCAACCTCGTGTCCTTTATCGAGGAAATGCTCTTTTACCTCTTCGGGGGTTATATGTTGTCCGAAATCACCCTCACCACCATTAAGGTTGAAGGTACATTTCATCCCGTATTCTGTAAATTTATCCGCAAGGCGAAGGTCTGCGCGATGTCCATCGTCGTAACTGAAGGTTACTGCCTTACCTTTCCCTTCGGGGAATCTCAGCACCTGATATCTTATTGCCATAATTATCTCTCATCTATCTTTCTTTCCTATCATTCTACCATTTTTGCCCAATGATGTAAACACATTTTTACAGAGAAATTCCATCCAAAGTTACTAGACAAATGAAAAATGTAGTAGTATAATAATAATCAAAGGAATATAATTCCCTGAGATTTAGAATAGGAGATGCATAGAAATGAAACTTATTATCAGAGATAACTATGACGGTATGTGTGAATGGGCTGCACAGCATATTGCCGATGCAATCAACAATCACAAGGAAAACCGTCCTTTTGTACTTGGTCTTCCCACAGGTTCTTCCCCCCTCGGCGTTTACAAAAGACTTGTTGAAATGAATAAGGCAGGAAAAATCACATTCAAGAATGTAGTAACATTCAATATGGATGAATATGTGGGTCTTCCCAAAGAACACGACCAGAGCTATTGGTACTTTATGCACGACAATTTCTTTAACCATATCGATATACCTGCAGAAAACATTAATATCCTCGACGGTATGGCTGCTGACCCTGAGGCAGAATGTCAGCGTTACGAAGATAAAATCGCATCCTACGGCGGAATTGACCTTTTCCTCGGCGGTAGCGGTGTAGACGGACATATTGCATTTAATGAGCCCTTTACATCACTTACATCCCGTACAGGTGTGAGAGCACTTACTGAGGATACACTTATTGTTAACTCCCGTTTCTTCGACAATGACCCCGAAAAGGTGCCGAAGACTGCTCTTTCCGTTGGGGTTGGTACAGTTTGCGATTCCAAGCAGGTACTTCTCCTTATCAGCGGTCATAATAAGGCAAGAGCACTCCGTCACTGTGTTGAGGGCGGTGTAGACCACGCATGGACAATCAGCGCACTTCAGCTTCATCCCGACGGAATTATCGCTTGTGACGAGGCTGCTTGCGGTGAGCTTAAGGTTGACACATACAAATATTTCAAGGAAATTTATAAAAACGAGAAATAAAGCCAAAAACACAAAAAAGAAGTCTGCGGTAGCAGACTTCTTTTTCTATTCTCTGAATTCAAATAGTTTTTTAAGTGGTATTCGGAGCGCTTCTGCAATATCAATAAGAGTGTCAAGAGAACACGAAGAAGCGGCAGTTTCAATTCGTTGAATATGATTTCTGCTCAAGTTACACCTTTCCGCCAACTGCATTTGTGTCATTCCCTGTTCTTTTCTGTAATGCAAAATATTAAGACCGATTCCTAGCCATACATCAAAATGAATATTTTTCATACGAGTCACCTCGTATTTATTATATTAATATTTCTTATTTTTATCGACACAGTAATAAGGTGCTTTTGCACATTAAAGTGTTGTATTTACTTATTTTAAGTGTTATAATACATACAAAAGAGGTGTGTATTAGATGTTTCTAAAAAACAGGTATATGAAATATCTAGGGGTTATAATTATATCATTAATAATGAGTCCCCCTAACCGACGGGAAATATCTTTTATCAAAAATAACACAACTTGGGGACAGCCCCCAAGTTGTGTTATTTTTTGTTTTCAAGTATTAAAGGTTGAACATTCTCACAAATACAGCTGCAGCTTCCGCTCTGCTTGCATTACGTAAGGGTGCAAATGTTCCATCTGCATTTCCTTCCATAATTCCTGCTGCCTTTGCCCATGCTACTGATTCCAATGCATAATCAGAAATAGCAACTTTGTCTGTGTATGCTACATCTTCTGCATCAGCTTTATTTTTTGAATATCTGTAAAGAATTGCTGCCATCTGCTCACGTGTGATATTATTATCAGGGGCAAATTCGGTTTCTGTAATGCCTGTTACTATTCCGTTAGCATTTGCCCATGCTACTGCCTTTGCATAATACATATCAGCAGATACATCTGCAAAGTTTGTTGTTGCAGATACTTCGGGTGAACCTGCTGCTCTGTAAAGAATTGTTACAAACATTCCTCTGGTAACCTCAAGCTCAGGTGCAAACGTTGTATCTGAAATTCCGTTCATAAGACCTTTTTCTACAACAGTCTTAACAACGTCATAATACCATTTATCACTCTTAATGTCTGTAAACTTGAGTCCGATATTTTCGCTTTCTATCCACTTAGCATAAAGTGTAAATGACTTTGTTACAGGTGTGGAGAAATCATATTTCTGTGTAAGTTCCTTATCGGTATACCAACCGTCAAATACATAACCTGTTCTGAAGGGTGCGGAAGGTGCGGAAATTGTAGCTTCTTTCTTAGCACTTATTGATGCTACTGCACTGCCACCGTTTGAATTAAAGCTTACTGTGTAGTAGTTGAGGCTACCACCGCCACCGCCGCCACCAGGCCCTGGGTTGGGATTGGGATTGGGATTAGGTGTTGGTGTTACAGGTGCAAGGTTTGCTCCGCACTTGTCACAAACGTCATCATTATCAGAATCAATGTGATTTACCTTTGTAATTGCAGTTTTAAGCTGATTTACAATGTAGTTGTGTCCATTTTCTGTTACAACTGTACCTCTGCTAAGCTCGGTACCCAATGGTAATAAAGCATATGCAAGTGAAGAAGGATCAGTTGTGTCAATATTAATTATGCTTTCAAAGCCTGTGATTTCTGTTTCGTCAGCTTCAACAAAGATTACATTTTCACTTGCTGCTGCATAAATTGTGTTGTACACATTTGTAGCCTCAATAAAGTAATCAACATATTCGCCAAGGTCAACAACTTGACCATCTACTGAAACCATTAAGCCCTTAACGGGATTGTGTAAACCAACAATCGCTATCAAAGCATTCGGATTTGTTGCTTTTATTGCTTCAACAGCATTAATGTTATTTACAAGGTACGCAACAGTATTAAATACAAGTTCTTCTGCTAAAGGAGCAACCATATCAACTAATGCAGCGTCCAAACTATATGAAACTATATCATAAGCTGTTTCTAAAATTGTTTCAATAATTTCATCTGCTTTTGCACCTTCTGCATCTAATGCTGTTGCCCAATCAGCAGGAAGCTTTGACATTGCTTCTTCTTTAATTTCAAGAGCAGTATTAACACCATCATTCAACGCTGCTGCACCTTCATCAGCGTATTCGCCTTTAAGCGCAGCAATGATTGTTGCCTTAATTTCTGCAGCTTTTTCAGCATCTACATCTAAAAGCGCTGCCCAATCATCAGCAGAAACCCTAACATTATCAACAACTAAAGGAAGAACTATGTCTTTTGCATCTGTTTGATATGTAACAATAGTTGCACTTTCAAGGTCTACTTTAGCTGTAGCATTAAGACTTTCAATATAATCAACAGCGTCTGCAATAGGTGTTCCATCTGTAAAATAATGCGTTGATGCGTCTGTTGCATCAATATAATCACCAAACTTGTAGCTGTATTCATAGTCCTCAACACCGCTTGTATTTGTTCCTGCAAAGGCAACATAGTGGTTCTCTCCACAAGCTACATAATCAGCATTTGTTGCAGCATCAAGATTTTCTTCGTATTTAGAAACAATATTATCTATAATATTTTGAATATAGGCTTCAGGATTAGCGATTATATCGTTGATTTGAGCAATTATAGCCTCAACCTCTGCAATAGCTTCTTGAATTTCCTCGTTATTTTCAATATACTCTTCAAGTTCTCCAAGAGTTTCTTCGTAGTTTCTAATAGCAGTTATAACCTCTTCACCGGAAGGAAGTTCCTCACCGGTTTCAACTTCAAGAATAGCAAGAAGTTTGTCGGTTTCGGCAACGATCTTCTGACTAATGTCCGAATCAGGATTTTCAAGGTCCACTACAAGCTCATCAACTGCGGTTTTGAGCTCATCAATTGCGGTTTCGAGCTGTGCAATATAGCCTTCGCTTTCAAGATAATTGTAAGCTCTTTCAACTGCTTCAGGACCATATTCTTTAATAAGCTCATTGAGCTCATCAAGCAAAGCTTCAACTTTTTCAGTTACAACTTCTTTGCCGGTTGTGCCGTTTTCAATAGCTTCGATAATCGCATTGCTGATTTCCGTATGTCCATTGCGGTTGGGATGTCCATAGAAACTATTGCCAATTG
>JAZRFC010000084.1:0-13103 GCA_045661145.1 Clostridia bacterium
TGCAAAGCACAATCTCCATATTCGGTGACAATGACGCAGAGGTCACACCCGTTCCCATTCCGAACACGGTAGTTAAGCTCTGCAGTGCTGATGATACTTGGTGGGAAGCCGCCTGGGAAAGTAGGTCGTCGCCGGAACTAAAAAAAGCAAGTCATACGACTTGCTTTTTTTGTGTTCCAATTGTTCGGAATGGTCACTCCGTTCCCATTTCTCCACGGTAAAAGTCTTAAAAACCTATCCCCAAGCACAATTTATACTTGCTAAATTTCCGCCTATGCGGTTTGTCGGCTTTACAAGGTTACCACCTTGTTTCATCCTTACGCACCGCATATACAAAAATTTTTCTGCGTATATATTGCACTCAGGAACAGGTTTTTAAGACCGCTCTGCAGTGCTGATTATTCGCGTAATAAAATAACCATTAAAAATATATTCTTATCTTTAACACCATTATATAGTAAAATTATGCTAAAATTAAGAAAAATTCTTATATGGTTATCGTAAAAGGAGAAAAATTATGAATAAAAACAAATCAGATTCACAAGAACTTATACAAAAATCACTTACTTTGGCAGATTCAGTAACCGAAATTGATTCTATACTTGAAAAATTGTATGTTCTCAGCAGTGATGTATTTGAAAATTACATTGAAAAAATCAATTTCAGAACTGAAAGAGGCAGACTTAACGCTGAAATGGATTTTAACATCATAAAGGTTATGATGGATGTTATTCACACCTACATAGTTGAGGCTTCGGAAATATCCAGAAATCTGCCTGCGTTGTCAGATAATATTTTAGACGAACTAAAAGAAGAGTTGCAGGTTTAATATAATCAAACTGCTTTCATATATCATATAATAATTCTGGAACTAATATTGGGGGAGAGTTTTATATGATGAATTATTTAGCATTAGTATCAATTTTGAAAAGACCGCCTGCGGCATATGCAAATGTCCGCGGAAAGGATGAGTATGCTTCGATAAAGGCAAATGTCTATTTTTACAAGCTGATGGAAAAGGTTTTTGTGGTTGTAGATGCACAGGGACTTCCCAAAAACGGGGGAGAGTGTGGAAAAAACGTCTTTGGTTTCCATATTCATAGCGGTGAAAGCTGCACAGGAAACGAAAGCGACCCGTATAGAGATGCAAAAACCCATTATAATCCCTATAATTGTCCGCACCCCGAACATTCGGGTGATATGCCGCCCATTTTTGGAAATAACGGCAGTGCATTTATGGCTTTTGTAACCGATAGATTTACGGTAGAGGAAATAGTAGGAAAAACTGTAATTATACATTCAAATGCGGATGACTTTACAACACAGCCTAGTGGAAATTCAGGAGATAAAATCGCCTGCGGTATAATAAAAAAATGATGTACACGCAAAAAACTCTCATTTTGGGAATTTTTTGCGTGTTTTCTTGACTCAATATGATTGGGGTGGTATAATATCCGAGGAATTTCACAAGATAAGGGAAAAAAGGAGTTTATTATGCTTGACAATATATTAACAGTAGGAAACTATGTGCTGATTCTGTTTGTTTTAATCGGGGTTGGTTTCGTTTGTAATAAAATAAAGCTGATTTCGGGAAAAACCGTAAAGGAAATGACAAATTTTGTCCTTTACATTGTAACCCCCTGTGTTATTATAAATTCCTATCAGCGAGAGTTTGATGAAAAAATGCTCAGGGGACTTATCATAACCCTTATTGCATCGGCAGCATCCTATGCGGTAACTATCCTTCTTGCCCATCTTCTTGTAAGAGATAAGGACAAGAAAAGAGAAAGAACCTTGCGCTTCGGAACTGTTTTTTCAAACTGCGGATATATGTCCCTGCCTTTGCAACAGGTACTCTTAGGTTCTGAAGGTGTGTTTTATGGTACAACTTATATAATGGTTTTCCAGATTATGCTATGGACTTATGGTGCAGTGGTTATGAGTGGAGATTTAAAGAATATTTCCCTGAAAAAAATTCTTGTAAACCCAGGTGTGACAAGCTCTTTTGTGGGTGTGTTGTTTTTCCTTTTCTCAATTACGCTCCCGTCTGTTATAGGAGAGCCGATAAAGCATCTTGCGGCACTTAACACACCGATTCCGATGATTATAGTCGGTTTCCATCTTGCCAATGCAAGCTTTAAAATAAAGGGACTTGCTCCTTTTGTAACCTTGCTGTTAAGACACATTATATCACCTGTCGTTTTGCTTTTCGGACTGTGGCTGTGCGGTATCACGGGACCCATCGTAACCGCTTGTGTAATTGCGGCATCTTCTCCTGTAGCGGCGGCAACTACAATGTTTTCTGAGAAATTTGACGGTGCAACTGAGCTTTCGGCAACGATGGTGTCAGTTTCCACCATTCTTGCAATAATAACTATGCCTGTGCTTGTAGGAATGACATTATGACAACAAAGAAAAAACTTGCTGTCGCAATGAATAAAGGAGTCTCGGTATGAGTAATTACACTGCACCGGTTGACGGTGTACATATGCATCTTGAAAACAAAAGGATGGGAAAATTTTTCTTTTGGTTTTTGTGGGTAATGTATGTTCTTGTATATATGACAAAATACTGTTTCAGCTCTGCTCTTGCACCCATTGTTGAGTCGGGAGTGCTGACAAAAACCCAGACGGGAATTATTGCGGCAGCTTTCCATGTGGTATATGCACCCCTGCAAATCTTAGGCGGTATGTTTGCCGACCGCTACAATCCCGAGCGAATGATTAAAATCGGGCTTCTGGGCAGTGCTGTTGCAAACCTTATCATATTTTTTAATCAGAATTTCTATGTGATGCTTTTTTCATGGATGTTCAATGCGGCAATACAATTTGCTCTTTGGCCGTCGGTATTCAAAATTATGGCATCACAGCTCCCCCGAAGCGAAAAGCCGAAGAATGTCTTTCTCATATCTCTTTCTCCCTCGGCAGGGCTTTTGGTTGCGTTTATAGTTGCAGGGCTTCTGCCAAAATGGCAGCTTAATTTTGCGGTATCATTCCTTGTTCTTGTAGGGCTTTTTGTGGTAATGCACTTTGTATGCAAAAAGGTAGACCGATTTATGCTTCCTGACAGAGAGACACTTCTGGATAACATTCGTGAAAAGGACAGCCATGGATACACATTAACAAAGCTGATGCTCTCAAGCGGTATGATTTTTCTTGTAGGTGTAACTTTTCTTCGCACTATGATAGGGCAGGGAGCACAGACTCTTGCCCCCACAATGCTGATGGAAACATATGACGGAATTTCCGCATCTTTCGGAAATATATTAAACATTATAGTCATTGCCTGCGGAGTTGCGGGAACATTTTTTGTCAGATTTTTAATAAAACACAACATAATTAAAAATGAAGTAATAGGAGTTATTGTAACAATGGGAATAATGATTCCTATGAGTGTTATACTCTGTATGCTTGGGAAAGTACCCTCGTATATGATTATCGTCTCTATGAGTGTTATATCTCTCTGCTCGACTGCGGCAACCTATCTTATAGCTGCATACAACTCAAGATTTACCGCATTCGGGAAGGACGGTACAATAGCAGGAATGATTAACTGTGCAGGCAGTGCCGCACTGATTGTACAGACCTACGGTTTTCAGGCATTAGCCGATAGTTCGGGCTGGATAGCCGTTTCAAAACTGTGGGTTGTTCTGTCGGGGGTAACTACGATTCTTGCTGTTATTGCTCTTCCAATTTACATAAATTTTAAAAAGAAGCATTTTTAGTATAACTATCTTGCATAATTTGTAAGATTATGTTAAAATATGTATATAAATTATTAGGAGGGTTTTGTATGCCAATTCAAGCAACATTAGTTTTAGGTTTTATAGGCGTAATTGCGGCAATGGTTTGTATTTATGTTCTCATTATGCCCGAGGGAAAGTATCGTACACTTAATCCTTTCTGCAGATGGTTGTCTGACCTTTTTAATTTCAGAAGCCTCTGGTTGGAATCCATTATTAAGTTTTTCTACATACTTTCAACAGTAACTTGTGTTATTTTTGGGTTCTTTATGCTCTTCTCCGTAGTTGATTATTATTACGGTTCTTCCAGCCTGGCTCTTCCGGGATTGCTTCTTTTGATTTTAGGTCCTGTGATTGTGCGTCTGGTTTATGAGGGAACTATGATGTTTATCATCCTCGTAAAGAATACAATGCAGATTAACAACCGTCTCAGAAACAATATGAGCGAGAAACAGGAAGAAGCTCCTGAAGAACCTGCTCAGCCCGTAATCGAGTATTGTGAAAAGTGCGGAAAACAAATTGAAGACGACGTAATTTTCTGCTCAAACTGCGGAAATAAAGTAAGATAATAGTTGTAATAAGGACCCCCTCGGGAATACCGAGGGGGTTAAATTTTTTACAAAAAATTTTATAAAAATTTCCGCTGAGTAGCGAAGGACGGTGTACTTTTGGGAGCCAAAAGATTTTATAGGGGAACAGGGGGATTGCGATTTCCCCCTTAGCTCCCCTATGACCCCATAACCCCTTGAAACGCCCTCGCAGGGGCGTAATGTTTCTTGGGCGTGGTTTTCTTTAACTGTCGGGTATTGTTTTTGAAACTGCCTTGCCTTTGCGACAACTAAATGTATTGATAAACTTATTATCAGACATTTATAAATTCTGTCCGCCAGCAGAGGAAAATGATGCGGACAGAATTTTGTCGGTCGGCTTCGTTGTTTCAAAAACCGAAGTTTGTGTCAGTTAAAAATTTTTTATCACAATTTGAGATAAAAGTCAACATCAAAAAACTTATGTGATAAAATTAAACCGAGTCAAGTGCTTACCTTGACTTGTTGCTAAACAAAAAGAAACGAATGCTCGAAATCTCGAGCATTCGTTTCTTTTTACTTTATAATTCCTAATTCTATTTTGTATTCTAAAATACGGAGCACTGATTCATTGATTCTCTCTTCTGTGATGCTGCCGTCCTCAACGGCCTTTATAACGGCAGGTATCTGCTCTGTAAAATCACTGCAGCAAAGCAGGTCATTTCCTGCAATTACTGCCTGCACGGCGGCAGATTCGTTGTCTGTATATAGCCCGATTGCATCCATTACAAGGTCGTCTGTAATAACAAGTCCGTTAAACCCAAGCTCTTCCCGAAGAATTCTTATAACCTCGGGGGAAAGGGAGGCAGGTCTTTCTTTATCCATACATTCCACAATGTTGTGGGACACAAGCACCACGCCTGCACCCTCGTCAATTCCTGCCTTAAACGGGAGAAAATCGTACATCGCAAAAATTTTATAGGGTCTTTTATCAATTGCAATTCCCGTATGGGTATCAGAATTGTTTCCGTATCCGGGGAAATGTTTCAATACGTTTCCTATACCTGCTGAGTTCATTTCGGAAACAACGGTTTTTACATAGGTTGCCGTATCTTCGGGGTTTAGTGCAATGCTTCTGTCAAACATAAAGTCGTCGGGATTTTGGGAAATGTCGCAAACGGGGGCAAAATTCATATTGATGCCCAAATCAAGCAGAAATTCTGACTTTTCCTTTGCATCTTTTTTTACTGCCTCAAATCCGCCCTCTTTGTAAAGCTCCTGCGGAGAGGGGAAAGGATTTTCCCGAAACTGTGGATAACGGCTTGCTCGATTTACAATGCCACCCTCCTCATCAACTGCAATAAACATAGGGATATTTACTGCATCCTGATAGCTCTGCACAGTAGTTTTAAATGTTTCAGGGTCAGAATTTTTGAAATCCTGCCCAAAGAGGATATATCCGCCTAATTTATACTGCTTGGCGTAAATATCCGCATCAACAGAGGGACAACGTGCAATAAACATCTGCCCGATTTTTTCTGTAAGTGTCATATTTGACAAAAGCTCCTGCGGAGAGGAGCTTTTATTTTCTTGTGAATACTCTTTGCCACATGCTGTTAAAATCAGTATCAGACAAAGAATAGAGAAAAATAATCTTTTCATTCTATCACTCAATATTAAAAAATTTCTTGGCATTTTCCGTGGTGATTTCTTCAACCAATTCGGGGGAAATCCCTTTTATTTCAGCAATTTTCTCTGCCACATAGTGGATATATAAACTGCTGTTTCGCTTGCCTCTGTGTGGTGTGGGTGCAAGATAGGGACTGTCAGTTTCTATTACAAGGCTTTCCAACGGAATATACTTTACCGCTTCCACGGTGCGGACATTGTTCTTGAATGTCACCGTACCGCCTATCGCAATGGTAAGTCCCATATCAAGCACAATTTTAGCCGTTTCCTTGCTTTCGCTGAAGCAGTGCATCAGTGCACCGCCGCCCTTGTACTCGCTTCTTAAAATATCAAGGGTGTCCTTGCAGGCATCACGGCAATGAATCACAAAGGGGAGATTAACATTTCTTGCAATGTCAATCTGCTTTGCAAAAGCCTCTCTTTGCACGGCCCTGTCTACAAAATTATAATAGTAGTCAAGCCCTATTTCACCGATTGCTTTAACCTTGGGATGCTTTGCATACATTCTGATTGCATCCAATGCACGGTCATTCATATCCTCCGTATGATTGGGGTGAACGCCTGCCGTTGCATACACAAAATCGTATCTTTCCGCAAGGGCAACGCTTCTTTTTGTGGACTCGATTCCGCAGCCTGCGTTGACAATATAGCCAACGCCGTTTTCTTTCATAGAGGAAAGAATTTCGTCACGGTCGTAATCGAATTTTTTATCGTAATAATGTGCGTGTGTATCAAACAGCATCAGCGAACTTCACTTCCCAATTCCATATCACCCACGGGGGATACAATAGAAAGCTGATTGTCGTTAGCCGCACAGAGAATCATACCGAAGCTGTCCTCACCGCAAAGCTTTACGGGTTTAAGGTTTGCAACGATTACAACCTTTTTACCGATAAGGTCATCGGGCTCATAATACTGAGCAATTCCGCTTACAACCTGCCTTTTTTCATAGCCGAGGTCAAGCTGGAGTTTAAGGAGCTTCTTCGCCTTCTTAATTCTTTCGCAGGCAATTACCTTAGCTACACGAAGCTCTGTTTTCATAAAGTCATCAATTGTGATTTCTTCCTTTGCTTCGGGTTTTTCGATTTCTTTTTCCTTTGCCTTAAGAGCTTCTTCCTCAATTGCCTTAAGCTCTGCCTCTACATCAATTCTGGGGAAGAGAACCTCACCCTTTGTTACTGTAAAGCTCTTCTGTACGCCCCATGTCTTAGCACTGTCCCAACCTGTAACGGTAGCACCAATCTGCTTCTCGATAAGGGGAGTGGTGCGTGTCATTACGGGAGCGATAAGCTCGGAAGCAATTCTTATTGCTTCCAGGAGGTTATACATAACTGTTTCCAGCCTGTCTTTCTTATCTTCATCCTTGGCAAGTGCCCAAGGTGTTGTTTCATCAATGTATTTATTTGTTCTGCTGATAAGCTTCCAGATTTCGGCAAGTGCCTGAGAGAATTGGTAACTGTCCATAAGCTCCTCAACCTTTGCGGGAACTTCCTTTGCAAGTGCGATAAGGTCAGCATCCATAGTGTCTGCAATACCCTTGTCGGAAGCTGTACCGTCAAAGTACTTCTCCACCATACTTACAGTTCGGCTTACAAGGTTTCCGAGGTCGTTTGCAAGGTCGGAGTTGATGCGGTTAATAAGTGCTTCGTTATTGAATACACCGTCGGCACCGAAAGGCATCTCTCTCATAAGGAAATAACGGATAGCGTCTACACCATATTTCTCAACCAGCTTCACGGGGTCAACTACATTACCCTTGGATTTGCTCATCTTTCCCCCGTCAAGGAGAAGCCAGCCGTGGCCGTAAACCTGCTTGGGCAGGGGAAGGTCAAGTGCCATCAGCATTGCAGGCCAGATAATGGAGTGGAATCTTACGATTTCCTTACCAACAAGGTGAACGTCTGCAGGCCAATATTTCTTGAAATCAGCATCGTCATCGGAGAATGCACCAAGAGCATTGATATAGTTTGTAAGGGCATCAAGCCATACATATACAACGTGCTTTGGGTCAAAATCTACGGGAACGCCCCAATCGAAGCTTGTTCTTGATACGCACAAATCCTCAAGTCCGGGGATGAGGAAGTTATTAAGCATCTCATTCTGTCTTATGGAGGGTTGGAGGAAATCGGGGTTATTCTTAATAAGCTCGATAAGTCTGTCCTGATACTTGGAAAGCTTGAAGAAATAGCTCTCTTCCTTTGTTTTTTCAACTGCTCGTCCGCAATCAGGACACTTTCCGTCAACGAGTTGATGCTCTGTCCAGAAAGATTCGCAGGGGGTACAGTACCAACCCTCGTACTCGCTCTTGTAGATGTCACCCTTTTCATAAAGGATGTTGAAAATCTTCTGTACAGCTTTAACGTGGATTTCATCTGTTGTACGGATGAATTTATCGTTGGAAATGTCCATAAGAGTCCAAAGCTCTTTAATTCCTTTTACAATATTATCAACATACTCCTGAGGAGTAACCCCTCTTTCCTGGGCAATACGCTGGATTTTCTGACCGTGCTCGTCTGTGCCGGTAAGAAACATTACATCATAGCCCTGCGCCCTTTTATAACGGGCAATGGTATCAGCGGCAACTGTGCAGTAGGAATGACCTATATGAAGCTTGTCGCTGGGATAGTATATGGGGGTGGTAATGTAAAACTTCTTTTTTTCCATATTTATCAACCTCTTTCGGTGTATTTTGCTCTTATTTTTTCAAGTGTTTCAGAAAAATCTTCGGGAAGCGGTGCTGTAAAGCTTACCTTTTCACCGCTTTTGGGATGGATAAACCCTATTTCACCTGCGTGAAGAAGCTGTCCCTCAAGAGAAAACTCCTCTTTTTTCAGTCCATAGGTTTTATCTCCCAATATGGGGTGCAGAATGTGTTTCGTGTGGACACGGATCTGATGTGTCCGTCCCGTTTGAAGCTTGCATTTTATAAGGGTGTATTTCCCGAATCTTTCCAATACGGTTATATGTGTAACGGCGTCTCTTCCGTCTTTTTTTGCAATTGCCATTTTTTTGCGGTCTGCTGTGTCGCGGGCAATAGGTGCATCCACGGTGAAGCTGTCTTCCTTTAGGTTGCCGTGAACGATTGCATAATATGTCCTGGACAAACTGCGGTCACTTAGCTGGTCGGTCAGGGACTGATGGGCGGCATCGTTTTTTGCAACCACAAGAAGCCCCGTGGTATCCTTGTCAATTCTGTGGACAATTCCCGGACGCATTACCCCGTTTATCCCCGATAAATTGTCTCCGCAATGGTGCATAAGTGCATTGACAAGCGTTCCGTCCTCGTTCCCTGCGGCAGGGTGGACTACCATACCGCGAGCCTTGTTGATAACAAGGAGGTCGTCATCCTCATAGACAATAGCAAGGGGAATGTCCTGCGCCTTTACATCAAGCTTTTTTACCTCGGGCAAGGAAAATTCAATACAGTCCCCCTCTTTAACCTTAAAGGAGGCGCGTACTGCCTTACCGTTTACAAAAACCTCACCCCCGTCAAAAAGCTTTTTTAAAAAGCTCCTTGAAAGGTCGGGCATATTTTCTGCTATATAGACATCGCAACGGGCATTACTGCACGCTGTCAGTTTCAGTAGGTTCTTTGTCATTGATTTCTTTTTCTTCCTTCTTTTTAAAAATATCGGAAAAAGCATAGAGAATGTACAGCCCTGCCCCTATACAAACGAAGCAGTCTGCAATATTAAATACGGGAAATTCTATAAAATCCACCAATATAAAATCACGGACATAGCCAAAATACAATCTGTCAATAAAATTACCTGCGGCACCGCCTGCCATAAAGGCAAGTGCCCATTTTTCAAGACGGGACTGTGGGTGTGTTTTTATAATGTAGTAAAGAACTCCAAAAAACACGACTATTGTCATAATGAGAAAGAAAACTCTTGCTCCCTGCAAAATTCCGAAAGCTGCACCCTCGTTTTGTATATAGGTGAAGTTCAGAATTCCGGGAATAATGGTTTTAACCTCTCCCAACGCAAAATATCTGGTAGTAAGTACTTTTGAAATCTGGTCAAGGGCAACAATAAGTATTGCCGCAATAATATAAATCATAATTTAACTCCACGCATTGAGTGTGATGAATATTCTGTCCTTTTTGCTTGTTCCACCTACTGAGAGGGTGGCTTTGCCTTTTCCACGCAGGGAAATGATATCCCCGTCTTTAAGATGGAAGTCGTTTTTTATTACCTGAATTCCGTTTATAAAAACAAGTCCCCCTGCAATAATTTCACTTGCCTTGCTTCTGCCTTTCCCCGAAAACAGGGAAACAACCGCATCAAGGCGGAGTGAAGAAACTGTTCCCGTAATGGGCTTAAAGCTTTTTTCGGGAATTTTTATTTCAGAAAGGGGCACAATTTCGCATTTAACACCGACTCTTCCAACTTTTTCAAGAGAATTTAAGACATAGGAAGAAATCTCCTCGGAAAGTATGACAAAAGCTTCCTTTTCACTTATGATAATATCGCCGCACTTCTCCCTTTTTATACCCACCCCCAGAATGCTTCCGAGAAAGTCACGGTGGGAGAGAGAGCTTATCATAGGAGAGGAGAGCTTTATTGCGCAGATGGGGAAAGAAGGCTCCTCATAATCGGGCACAAATGCCACCATCTGCCTTTCAGCACCGTCAAAACCACCGAAAAGGATCGGCTCCATTGGCAGAAAATCCTTTCGGGAAAGAAGCTCGGAAATGCTGTTTTCGGACAGAAAATCTCCGTAAACGCCACTGCCGTATCTGTCAGCCTTAACCGCTATATCAAAAATATGGGCAAACATAACGCTGTGGCGTGAATCAAGAGAATATAGAAATTGACTTTTGCTTATTCCTCCCATGGGAAGAATTCTGCATTCTGAAGCTCGTCACGAACATCTGCCATAATGTCAACATTGTAGGGTGCTACAAGGAAGATACCCTTTGCAACCTTCTGTGTGCTTCCCTGAAGAGCGTAGGATGCACCGCTTATAATGTCGATAACTCTGCGGGAAATATCCTTGTCAAGCTTTTCAAGATTAACAACAACGGGCTTTTTGTTGCGAAGGTGGTCTACTACTTCCTTTGCTTCGTCAAAACGCTCGATAGAAACTACAACAACCTTCATCTGTGTTGTTGCGGCTATGCTTACGATTTTGGATTTTTTTGCTGCAGAAGAACGGGCAGCTTCCATGGGGGCAGATTCAACCTCTGCGGCAAAGTCTACTTCTTCATCGTCTTCGGGTCCGAAAATAAGGTCACTGATTTTTTTTGTGAATTTCATAATAAATCCTCCTAAAATATATCTTTGCTAAAATTATTATCCTTTAAAAAGTGCACGTCCCACTCTTACCAGAGTTGCACCCTCCTCAACGGCAATTTCGAAATCATTGCTCATTCCCATTGAAAGAACAGTTGCACCGTCTTTTTTATGGGATTCAAAAAGCTCTTTTGCTTTTTTGAAGATGCTTCTTATTTCGCTTTCGGGTGCACCCAGAGGTGCCATAGTCATAAACCCTTTAAAGCGAATGTTTGAAAACATCCCTATCTCTTTAATTATATTAGGGATTTCATCTGTTGTCAAACCATATTTGCTTTCTTCACCCGAAATGTTAACCTCAAGCAAAATATCCTGTACAACCTCAAGTTTTTTTGCCTGCTCATTTATTGCAGATGCAATCTGGAGACTGTCTACGGAATGAATGAGGGAAGCCTTTCCCACAACATATTTTACCTTGTTTGACTGAAGATGCCCTATAAGATGCCACGTTGCACCCTCTACCTTGTCAAGCTTATCCCTCAGCTCCTGAGGGCGGTTTTCACCGAAAACATTCTCGCCAAGGGAAACCGCTTCATTAATGATTTGAGCATCAATTGTCTTGGATACGCAAACGAGAGTTACATCTAAGGGATTTCGCTTAGCTCTGAGGCAGGCATCCTCAATCTTTTTATGAACGGTTTCAAAATTATTCTTTAAGTTCATTGCGGGTTGCCACCTCCGGATTTACCAAAATGTCATCATAAAGTCTGAGAGGAGAAAACTTCACATCAGCAGGGGGAGTAAAGCTGCTTCTTACAATATAGTAGTCTTCCTCCTGAAGAATAATATCCACGGCACGGAAAGATATGGCATCATTTCTGTTTATGACATAAACGCCCGTTACTCCGTCTACTACTCTTATAGCTGCAGCAGGGACATAAAGCCCATTATATTCCTCATAACAGATTTCAAAATCCACTTTCCGTTTCTCGAAAATACCGGAAATATCGCGTGTGCATTTCAGTAAAACGGCACAGCTTCCTGCTTCGCCCTCGTTTATTGCCAGTACGGTTGCCTTAACGCCCGTAGATTCGTCAATGGAGAGTGTGACCGTGCTTCCTGCTTTGAGGGGTGAGGTCTCGTCCGCTTCAAGGACGCAGGCAAGATACCACGCATATGTGTCTATAATTTTACCTATGCTTCCTGTATCGGGAGTGTAGTTTTTAAGAGTATTGTCAAACTCGTAAATTTCCGAGGTGGAAATAGCTGTGATTTCGGATTCTTTAATTGTTCTTTCAAGACCGTCGAGAGAGGCATAGAAATATCCTGCTGCAGGAGAACGTACCTCCTGACGGATTCCGCCGAGCTGTTGCTCAAGCTCGTACTTTTTACCTTTAAGCTCCGACAACAGGTTTGCCGTTGAACCGCGGTCGTCAGTAGATTCTTTTTTTATGAGCAGATTGGAAAGCTGAGTCGCATTTTCCGTTGCAGAAATAAAATCCTGGTTTCTGACATCCTCACGGATTGCCGCAGAAAGGTCCTTAAGTCCCGAGAAGATACGTGCTTCATCCGAGGCATACATATTGAAAAAGCTGTTTGCTTTTTCAATATCGTCAATTCTTGCTGTCACGGATTTAAGCTGTTTAACAAGCTCCTCATTATAATTACCGCTGATGGTAATACCCAGACTTCCGTTTTTAGAAACCCTTGTCCCGTCCTGAACACCTGACTCAAATGCGCCCTTGGACTGGGGCGATACTGCTATTTCGTTTCGGAGAATATATCCTTCTCCGTTTATTGTTTTACGGACATTAATCGTCTGTGCTGTTTCTGTATCAAAGGGCGCACTGCAATAGCTGACTGTACTTATGAAAAAGTCGGATCGTAGCCATGTCGTTCTGTGAGCCA
>JAZRFC010000085.1:0-4285 GCA_045661145.1 Clostridia bacterium
ATAACTTATTCTAAAAAATATTAAAGGAGAAAGCGATATGAAAAAACTGGTTGTTTTATTAGTTATAGTATCAATGTTTTTAGGGGCTTGCGGAGATGGCCTTGAATATGGGGCTTGGAAGGATACAAAGGCAGCTTTCGGCAACGGGAATTATCAAATACTGCATGGTTACAGGAATGATGAAGAGATTAATACGCTTTATAATTGCAAGCATAATCAAGAAGTTGTGACGAATGTAGATAATTATGTAGAAAAAGAAAATTATATTTTCTTCGTAGGTCATTTTCGTAAACAGAAAGTTTTCTGCAAACTGAATGTTGAAACTAATTTGCTATCTTACTATGTAGAAGAAAATGGTGACGAATTCTTTATGGCAGGTATTGAAAAATTGATTGAAGATAAGCAAATTGAATTACTATCTTCGTTTGATGATTTTAGTGAGGAAGATAAAGAAATTTTCAATCAACTTGCAGAATAGTTAAACAAAACAATTTGTTCGCCTTAAAAACAGGCAGGGATTCTCATTGAAACCCTGCCTGTTTTAGTTAGTTCTTTACCTGTCTTCCTGTGTGGTCAATCGTATAATTATCTTTATAAATTAAATCGCTGACCTTTAAAAATGAAAAGCCTTTCTTTTCAAGCTCGGTTAAAATATTATCAAGGCTCTCGGCAGTATGGGCGGTGTCATTATGGAAAAGAAGAATATCGCCAGATTTGGTTTTTGGGATAATCCTTTCGAGCATCTGCTCGCAAGTTAGTCCTCGCCAATCCAAACTGTCAACCGACCATTGGATATATTCCATATCCTTGCTGTGTACTGTTTCTATTACACTATTGTTGTAATCTCCCGACGGTGCACGGAAAAGAGTGGGGGAGATTCCCGATGTGTCTTTAATGGCTTTGTTGCACTTATCAATGTCGGAAAGCATCCCATTTTGCGACATAGCCGTGTAGTGAGTATGGTTATAGCTGTGGTTTCCTATTTCGTGACCGTCGGCAACAATCTTTTTCATTGTATCGGGGTTTTGCTCTGCCCAGGTACCCAAAACAAAAAAGGTTGCCTTGCAGCTATGATTTTTCAGGGTAGCAAGGATACTTTCCATATCTTCCGCCCCCCAGGCACAGTCAAATGTAATTGCAATTTTCCCGTCATCTCGCTGGACGGAATAAATGGGGATTATTTTAGGGGCAGTAGAAACCGTTACACTGTCTTCTTCTGCGAAAATTGCTCCCATTCCTATTACCGTACAAATCAGCAGAAATGTCAGCACTCTGTATTTATCTGTTACGAATACTTTCATTTTTATCAATCCTTTCATAATAGTCTTCTATACCGCCCAGAATGGTCTGTGCCATTGCTTTTTGATATTTCTCGGTATTGAGAAGCTTTTCTTCCTCATAATTGGAAAGAAAACCGCACTCCACAATTACTGCAGGTATCTGTGCGTTTTTCAAAAGAAAAATTCCTTTTGGAGCTTTTGCCTGAGTCCGCTTTGATTTGTTGTCGGGGAGGGAGTGGAGCCTTTTTTGTAAAACCTCCGCCAGAATTTCCGATTCGGGAAAATTCCCCGAATAGATAACCTGTGCCCCGCGGTAGCGTGAGTCGGTAAATTTATTCATATGTATGCTGACAAACATATCTGCGTGGGAATTATTTATGATTTCAAGTCTTTTGTGCATATCTTCTTTTTTCAGCTTGCCGACAGGCATATCCCCATCAGCAATTGTTTCTTCGCCCTCTCTTGTCATAATGACGGTGTAGCCTTGTTTTTCAAGCTCTTTTTGAACAAATTTTGCAATTTTTATATTCAGCGTGCTTTCAATTGTGCCGTTCATTCCCACGGCACCGCCGTCTGGCAGTCCATGTCCTGCATCAATTATTACAGTTTTTGTGATTTCTCCCGAGAATGCACTTTCGTCGGGGATTTTTAAAATATGTACAGCCACAGCAAATATGATTACGAACAGAGTCAGAACAACAAGCTTTCTTCGAGGAATAACTATCATACACATTCTCCTTTTAAATAATGATATGAAAGAGAGTTGAAAAATATGGTGAATTAGTGTTTTTAGGTATTTATTCGGCAAAAAATTCATAATACAAAAAATTTTTTGAAATTTTCTTTACTTTCACAGATTTTTTTCGTATAATCTGTCTTATGCGAGGTTTTAATATGGACTCTATTGATTATAAAATATTATCCTGCTTAAAAGAAAATTCCAGAGAAAATGCAACCAACATCAGCGCGAAAATCAATTTGTCTACCTCGGCTGTAATTGAGCGTATTAAAAAGCTGGAAAGTTCAGGAATTATACAGCAGTACACTACTATCATAAATCAGAACGCATTGGGGCGTGACCTTTTTGCCTTTATGAATGTGGGGCTTGAACATCCCAAGCATTATGAAAATTTCGTAAAAAAAATTAATTCCAATTCGGCAATTGCCGAGTGTTACTATGTGGCAGGCGACTTTGATTTTATTTTGAAAATAGTTACAAAGTCGGGAAAAGGATTGGAAGAAATATTAAACTACATAAAGAGTATTGAGGGGGTATCACTTACCCGTACATCGGTAGTGCTTTCGGAAAACAAAAGGGAAGTGTGTCTTCTGCCCGATAAATGATAAAAAACAGTGTAAAAACTAAGTTTTTACACTGTTTTTTATCATCTGACCCTGTTTCTCTTGACATTGATTACAAGAAATGTTATCTTTGTGATATAGTGGAAAACGGAGATGAGAAATATATGATAAAACCTGTTAAACTTAAACCTTCATATAAGGATTACATATGGGGAGGAGAAAAACTTCGTACAAAATACGGGAAAGTTACTGACATAACACCTTTGGCAGAAAGCTGGGAGCTTAGCTGTCACAAGGATGGTGAAAGCACCATTATTGGCGGAGAACACGACGGAAAGACTCTTTCAACCTATATAAAGGAAAACAAGGGTTGTCTTGGTACGCTCTGTAAGTCTGACGAACTTCCCATACTTATAAAGCTTATTGACGCACAGGATAACCTCAGCGTTCAGGTACATCCAAACGACGAGCAGGCAAAAGTGTGGGAAAATCAGAACGGCAAAACAGAGATGTGGTACGTCGTACAGGCTGATAAGGGTGCAAAAATGACCTGCGGAATGAAAAAGGACATTGCTGAAGATACATTCAAAAAAGCAATTGAGGATAACACCGTAGAAGAACTTTTAAATACCGTTCCCTCAAATAAAGGGGATGTGTTCTTTGTGGAAGCAGGCACGGTTCATGCGATTGGAAAAGGAAACGTGATTGCAGAAATTCAGCAGAACAGTAATGTTACATACCGTCTTTACGATTACGGCAGAATAGGAAAAGACGGAAAACCCCGTGAACTCCATGTTGAAAAAGGGGTAATGGCATCAAACCTTAAAACGGGTGAGCCGAGAAAAATCCCCATCTGCTCTGACGGTACAAGACTTCTGGGCAGTTGCGAATACTTTGCAGTAAAGGAAATAAAACTTTCAGGCGTCAAAACTTTTTGTGCAGATGAAAAGAGCTATCACGCACTTATGACAGTGGAGGGAGAAGCGGAGCTTGTTACAGAAAATTACGCTCAGAAAATAAAATCAGGAGAAACAGTATTCATTCCTGCGAACATGGGCGAATACACCCTTTCGGGAAAGGCCACGATTCTTCTTACAACCAATCAGCCCGACTATTATGTAGGCATAGATTTGGGCGGTACAAATATTGCTGCCGCAGTAGTTGACGAGTATGGCACAATTTACGGCAGGGCAACGAGAAAAACCAACGCACCAAGACCATACGGAGAAATCTTTTCCGATATGGCGGAATGTGCAAATGATGCCGCAATAGAAAGCGGAATTTCCTTCGATGATATAAAATCCGTTGGAATAGGTTGTCCCGGTGCAATAGAAAAAGAAACAGGAAATATTGAGTTTTCCAATAACCTTGGCTTTTATGATGTGCCTCTTGTAAAAGATATGGAAGCACTTTTAGGAAAGAAAGTATACGTTGAAAACGATGCCAATGCCGCCGCGTGGGGAGAATTCCTTGCAGGAAGCGGTAAAGGTACTGATAGTATGATAATGATTACTCTCGGAACGGGAGTCGGAAGCGGAATCATAGACAGTGGACATCTTTTAACGGGAGCATACGGAAAAGGTGCGGAAATCGGTCATATGATAATACACCTTGACGGTGAAAAATGCACCTGCGGAAGAAAAGGATGTTTTGAAGCCTATGCTTCTGCAACGGCACTTATAAATCAAACTAAAAAGGCTATG
>JAZRFC010000086.1:0-10172 GCA_045661145.1 Clostridia bacterium
CCGAATGGGTCGCGCTTATATTCGTGTGCATCTGTACCGCAAACGCCGCAGCCCTCAACCTTTACAAGGATATCATCATCACCGAGTTCGGGAATGGGATATTCCTGAATGTCAAAGTTTTCAAGCTTTGTAAGCATTGCAACACGGCTTGTCTTGGGAACAGGACCGGAAGAAGCTTTCTTTGCAGGAGAAGCACCGTTCATCTCACTCAGAACCTGCTGTACAATCTGCTGTATTTTTTCTGAATTGATGTCCATGTGACTAATTCCTTTGTGTATATTATTAGGAAATTACTTACCAAGAGATTCGAGAAGCTTCTTTGTAATAGCTGCTACGAGGTCGCTGTCTGCAGCACCACCGTTGTGAGCTGTTGCACAACCGCCGCAAGCGTGACAGCTGTTCTTACCACCTACGCAGATGTCCGCCGGATGCTTACCCTTAAGGCCGAACTGACGACGGATTTCGTAGAGACCCTGTACCTGTTCGGGAGAAAGCTCCTTAGGACCGCCGAGCTGCTTAGCATTGAAGAGAAGCTGAGCATAGAATTCAAGAGATTCCATCTTATGGTATGCAGCAAGAAGAGAATCACTGAAAGAAAGTGCACCATGGTTTGCAAGAAGAACTGCATCAAAATAAGGAAGATACTTTTCTACTGCATCGGGAATTTCGTTTGTAGAAGGTGTACCGTACTCAGCAATCGGAACGCAACCGAGAGCAATAACTGCTTCGGGCATAATGGGCTGTGTAAGCGGGATACCTGCAATTGCGAAAGATGTTGCATAGATGGGATGAGCATGAACAACGCTCTTAACGTCGGGACGCTGCTGATAAACTCTCATATGCATTTTGATTTCGCTGGAGGGCTTGAAAGAACCGTTTGCTTCCAATACCTTACCTTCCTTGTCAACACGGCAGATGTAGTCGGGTGTCATAAAGCCCTTACTTACACCTGTGGGTGTGCAAAGGAATTCGTTGTCGTTAATCTTAACAGAGATGTTACCGTCGTTTGCAGCAACCATGCCTCTGTCATAGATTCTCTTACCGATTTCGCAAATTTGTTTTTTGATTTCGTACTCGTTTACCATATTTAAACATCCTTTCAAAAAGAATTAAATTGAATTTGTGTTTATTTTATAACTTTTATGTCGTTTTGTCAATACCTTTTGCGTGTTTTTCTGTGGTTTTCTGTGGTTTTTTGAATTTTTTTGATAAAAACTCAAGAATTTCGGCTATTCCATCGTCATTATAGGAGGATGTAACAAAGATTTTCTCACATCCTGCAAGTCGGAGCCACATTTCAGCCAAATCAACTCGGGCATCGGGATGATCTGCTTTTGTGACTATCCCGATTACCTCACGGTTTGCCACGGCGGCAACACATGGTGGATATAATGAATACGGTTCAGTTGCGCTCAAAAGCAGACCGACAACATCGGCTTCATAGGAGTAAAGTGCAAGTGCCCGACCAAGTTCGGGATTTTCCGCATATTCGCCCGGGGTATCTATAACCACATCACCAAATTTTACATACTGTGTTTTTTCATATTCTATTTTTTGACCGCGAAGCCTTTGAGTAAGGGTGGTTTTCCCTGCCTCGCTCCTGCCTACAAGTATAAGCTTTTTCATCATGTTTTCGTTATGGGACAGACCGTAAAGCCGAGTGTTTTTTCAGCGTAGCTGCAAAGTGCCTCTACCGCCGCATCAACCTGACTTACCGTTCCCGTTACAATAAGTGTTCCGCTGAAGCGGTCAACAAACCCAAGTTCAACGCCTGATGCCTTTATGGCAATATCCCCTGCAATGATTGCCGTTTCGCTGGGAGACATTGTCACAATACCGATTGCTGATTTTGAATAATCAACGGCAGGGTCAAGACCAAGTTTCTTGTAAAGAATCTTGTCGGGATTTGCAATAACGTGTGCAAGTGTTATCTGCTTACCGGGAACAAGCTCCTGGACTATTCTCATTTTATCTTTCATTTCAAACTCGTTCATGGGATAACCTCCAATTTTGGCTTTCATTCCCTCTTCTTCACAGACTTTTTTTAGCATTTCCATATGCTCGTCTGCAGGAGGAAGAATTTCGCCCATTAAATAATCGCGTCCAAGTCCCGTGTATTTGTCCTTTCCAAGTCTGTGATAAGGAAGAAGATTCATTTCCAAAACACGCATCTGATTCTTTGCAAAGCGTGCTATTTCACGGATTTCCTCTGCCGTATCGTTAAATGTAGGAATGGTTGGAACACGAACTATGCATTTTTTGGAAAGCTGTGCTATCTTCACGGCATTCTCGAGGATAAGGCTGTTATCCTGCCCTGTAAATTCCTTGTGTTTTGCGCCGTTTATATGTTTTATATCAAGAAGATATGTATCAATATACGGAAGCAGTTTTTCAATGGTTTCAAACTGAGCAAAGCCCGTTGACTCAACTGCTGTATTTATTCCGTTTTTCTTGGCAAGCTGAAGAAGTGCCAGAGAAAATTCCGGTTGCAGGAGCATCTCCCCTCCCGAGAGGGTTAATCCGCCTCCGCTTCTTCTGTAATAGGCGAAGTCTTTTTTAACTTCATCAAAAACCTCGCCTGCCGTTACATCACGACCTATAAGCTTTGAACTGCCTTCGGAATTCATATGCTGAAAATCAAAGCTTTGTGACTCGGGATTACAACACCATCTGCACCTAAGCGCACAACCTTTTAAAAAGACTATGGTACGTATACCCGGGCCGTCGTGTACGGAATATTTCTGTATATCGAAGATTCTTCCCTTTACATTAGAAATATCCATAGTGAATTACTCCGTAATTAAAAACTTTGTTGTTCGGTACGGTTGATAATGTCATCCTGCAAAGACCTTGAAAGTGTTGTAAATAGCGCGCTGTAACCTGCAACACGAACTACAAGATTTTTGTAATTTTCAGGATTCTTCTGTGCATCGATAAGGGTTTCACGGCTTACAACGTTGAACTGAACGTGCATACCCTTTCTGTCAAAGTATGCTCTTATAAGGGATACGAAGTTATAAAGACCTTCATCACCCTTTAGGGCAGAGGGATGGAACTTCATATTGAAGAGAGTACCGTTTGATGCAATACCGTGGTCAAGCTTGGAAACAGAGTTTGCCGCCGCGGTAGGACCATTCACATCCCTGCCTGCCGCAGGTGAAACACCATCGGCAATGGGTGTGAATGCAAGTCTTCCGTCAGGGGTTGCACCTGTCTGTGCGCCCAACGGAACGTTTGCCGATACGGGATACAAGCCTGCCTGAAACATTCCGCCACGGGGGTTCTTATACTGCTCCATCGGGCGTGTATATGTATATGCCGCTTCACGGGCAAATTCATCAACAATATCATTATCGTTACCGAACTTGGGAAGTGCATTAATATCCTCGAGAAGTTGTGCAAAGCGAGGGTCAGAACTTCCGCCCTGAGCTTCCTTTACATTCTTGTAGATTTCTCTTATGATTTCTTCGTTGAGTTCTACATTCTTATTTCCAAGCTCGCCTGCTATTTTAATTGTAACATCCTCTGCACTGACTACGGGAGCATCTCCGCTGAAGTTAGCCTGGAGAGCTGCCTTAACCTCTGCAAGGGTGTATTTCTTTTCATCATATACAAGTGTCTTTACTGCATAGAGGGCATCCGCCATATTTGCAATACCGAAGCCCTGAGGACCTGTGAAGTTATATACCGCACCGCCCTCCTGCACGCTCTTTCCTCTGCCGATACAATCCTCAACCATTGCGGAAAGGAACGGAAGCGGACATCTTCTTGCGTGCGCCTTGTCAATTGCATTGTCGGAGTTTACAAGAAGCTTTATCATATAGTCCATCTGCGCTTCGTACGCCTTGAAGAACTTTTCATACGTGTCGAGAGAATCAATCTCTCCCGTTTTTATACTGATTTGCTCTCCGTTGCTCTTACCGTTTGAAAATACTAGTTCAAGGGGACGAAGCATATTGAAGAATGCCGCATCGTGCCATCCGTCGGTTTTTCCGGGAGCCTGAGGCTCCACACATCCGATAATACAGTAGTTACGGGCATCTTCAAGGGTTACTCCTCTGCTGAGCATTGAGGGGATAATAACCTCATCATTGTAGTATGCAGGAAGTCCCACTCCCGTACGAGTTACATGTGCCGCCATAATGAGAAGCTCCGTGGGAGAGCCGTTCCATACCCTTATAGAAATTGACGGCTGAGGAAGGAGAATGTGGAGTGTGGCATTAAGACAGATGTAGGAAAGTTCGTTTGTGCTGTCCTTTCCGTCGGGAGTCTGTCCCCCCACAATAAGATTTTGGAACAGACTGTAACCTGCAAATCCCTCTGCACTTACAGCATCACGAACTTTGTTAAGGTCGTTGAGCTTTATCCAGATACAATCCACAAGCTCCTGAGCAAACTCAAGAGTTATCTTTCCTGCTTCATAATCCTTTTTAAAATAAGGATACATATATACATCAAAACGTCCGGGAGAAATGGAGTGACCGCTTCCCTCTGTCTGAATAAGCATCTGCACAAACCAGAAAGCCTGACAAGCCTCGTAGAAGCTTTCTGCACCATTGGCAGGAACTTTGCGGCAGTTTCTCGCTATCTGGAGAAGTTCCTCTTTCCTTGCTCCCGATTCACTCTTTGCCATTTCCTCGGCAAGGTCAGCATAGCGGTTTGCATATGTAATTGCCGCATCACAACTTTCAATTACAGCTTCGAGAAAGCTTCTTCTCGCTGCGTAATAACTGCAAGCAACGTCAACTTTTTTAAGCTGTTCCTCCGCCTCTTTTTTTATACCGAGATAACCGATAGCAAGAACCTTATCATACTGTACGCACAAGTGTCCTACACCGTTGTAGAAATAGTTACCTGTTGTAAATATGTTATGCTCAATAGCCTTGAGAGCCTCGGGAGCCATATAGCTTGTAGCAAGGTCGCTGGTTGTTCTGCCCTTCCAATACTTATGGACCTCTTTCAGAGTTTTTTTGGTATCCTCTGCAATGTAGAACGGGTCTGCGCTACGGGTTTCAACTGTGTCAAGCTCCGCCTCCAGCCATTCAAAAGAATACTCGGGATAGGTCTGACAGCTACGGGGCATCTTTGTATTGCTGCCTACAATAAGCTCTCCCTCACGAATAGTTATCGGAAGCTTTTCCATAATACTGCGGAAAGCATGGCTTCTGCGTTTAATTATAGGAAGATTTTCTGTTTCCTTATAGCTTTCCGTAACAATAACCGCACGGTCAGCTTCTATCTGAGGCATTTTTTCAAAAAGCATATCACGAAGATGCTGTGCACGGGGTGTTATTTTAATTTTTTCCATTATTTCGTAATTCATAGTCTAAGACCTCCGATACTTTTACCTTTGTCTACATTCTTATATTACAACATAACCCCACATTTTGTCAATAGAAAATCACACAAATTCACAAAAATCCCACTTTTAATTTTTTGCTTTCAACATTTTCCCACATTTACAATCATTTAGCGGTTTTTTTGGCAAAAACCATTGAAAAGCTCATCATATTGTGCTATACTCTAATAGAATGGTTGTATTGTAACCTTATCTTGTGGAACAAGCCAATGGAGGCTTATTATGGAATTTATATCACACAGTCCCGAAGAAACAGAAAGATTTGCTTTTCAGTTAGCGGCTGAAGTCTCTGCACCTAAAGTTATTTGCCTTACGGGAGATTTAGGAGCAGGCAAAACCGCATTTACAAGAGGTTTTGCACGTTACTTCGGAATTGAAAAAGGGGTCAGCTCCCCTACCTTTATAATAATGCACCGATATACGGGAACTGAGGTTATAAATCATTATGATTTATACAGACTTAACGATTACGACGAGCTTTTGGATATCGGGTTTGAGGAGCAGATTGAAAGCGGTATATCCCTTATTGAATGGCCTGATAGCTTTATGGAGTATCTTCCGGAAGATAAGATAATAATTAAAATAACAAGACTCAGCGATAGTGACAGACGGATTGTGGTGGAGGATATGATATGAAGATACTTGCTATTGATACCTCGGCATTAACGGCAACTGCCGCAATACTGTCGGAGGATATGCTTATAGGGGAAATCAGCACAACAACGAAGTTCACCCATTCGCAGACAATTATGCCTATGATAGATGAGCTTCTTAAGAAGGTTTCTCTTGATATAACGGATATTGACCTTTTTGCGTGCAGCGAGGGGCCGGGGTCTTTTACAGGGCTTCGTATAGGAATAGGTACTATAAAGGGGCTTGCATATGGACTCCAGAAACCTGTTGTGGGAGTTTCTACATTAGAGTCACTTGCACATAATATATCGGTAACAGACCTTGTAATATGTCCGATTATGGACGCACGGAGAGGGCAGGTATATAACGGACTGTACAAGTATAATGGTGATATTTTAGAATGCATAACAGAGCCGCGCGCGATTTCTCTTGAGGAGCTTTGCAGTGAGCTAAAAGAAAGAACTATTTTTGTCGGCGACGGTGTAAATGTACATAAAGAAAAGATAAAAGAGCTTATTGGAGAAAAAGCCGTATTTGCTTCTCCGCAAAATCTTCTTCAAAGGGCAGGAAGTGTTGCATATGCAGCACTTAGTAAGGAAGCTATTCCTGCAGAGGATTTGACAGCTGTATATTTAAGGAAACCCCAGGCAGAGAGAGAACGTGAAGAAAGAAAGGAAAGATTTATATGACAATTGCAATAGCATCAGACCACGGTGGATTTGAACTGAAGGATATTCTTATTGATTACCTTAAAGGTAAAGGTCACGCTGTTATAAATTTGGGAACAGATTCCCCGGAAAGTGTTGACTATCCCGACTATGCAAAGTATTGCTGTGACGAAGTTCTTTCAAAAAGAGCAGATTTCGGCATCCTCGTTTGCGGAACGGGTGTAGGAATATCAATTGCCGCAAATAAGATTGACGGAATAAGATGCGGTCTGTGTCCGTCAAAGGAAATTGCCGCACTTGTAAAGCAGCACAACAATGCAAATGTAATTGCATTAGGCGGAAGATTCACCTCCCCAGAGGAAGCAAAAGCAATTGTAGACAGTTATATGTCTGCCGAGTTCGAGGGAGGAAGACATCAGGCAAGAGTGGATAAAATAATGAATCTGGAAAAATAAAATAACATTATACATATAAAATTAGGAGGGATTTTGATGCGTTGTCCGTATTGCGGTCACGACGACAGCAAGGTTATTGATTCTCGCCCCACTGAAGAGGGTGTAGCGATCAGAAGACGGCGTGAGTGCATTAAGTGTGCTCAAAGATTTACTACATACGAAAAGGTAGAAAGTCTCCCCATTGTAGTTATCAAGAAGGATAAGACCAGAGAACTCTTTAACAGGGAGAAGCTTCTTGCAGGTCTTACCCGTGCGTGTGAGAAACGTCCCGTGGAAACAAGCACCCTTGACAGATTGGTGGACAAGATTGAGTCCGATTTGCAAAACACCTTGAAGAGAGAGGTTTCAACAAAGGAAATTGGTGAAAAGGTTATGGAAGGGCTTAAGGACATTGACGAGGTTGCATATGTTCGATTTGCTTCCGTATATCGCCAATTCAAGGATGTTACCACATTTATTGCAGAGGTTAATAAATTACTTACAGATAAAAACTAACATTTGTGTTAAAAAGCTCAGGTTCAATTGAACCTGAGCTTTTTATTTAAGGTTTCAAGACAACCTTGAATCTATGTACAACCTGTTCTATATTCACGAATGTCTGCATATATTTTTTGTAGCAAGGAGGGATATATATGCAGGCAGAACACAGACGAGGAGACGGGTTTATTATCTCTCCCCTCTCAACGCCTTTTACAGCAGAAAAACCTAAAAGCCGTATAAAACCGATAAAAATCAGAAGAAAATTTTTCTTTGGTGAATATTTAAAAGATATATTTTCACAAATTTCTGGAGAATGGAAGTATGTAAGAAATAATTTACTCAAAACTACTGTGTCAGTTTCTGCCGTAGCAGGATGCGTAATATTTTTCTGCAATTTTTTTACCGTGGGAACTGCTATATATAAGGGAAGCGATTTAATTGCCTTTTCAAGCTCGGAGGAAGCATATTCAAGTGCACTTACAAATGCAATAACATATGCCTCTGCAGTAAACGAAGGTGCAGATGATCTCCGCTTCAGAACGGCACCTGCCCTCACTTTCCGTAGTAATATAAGCTATGACAGTATACTTTGCGACAAACTCCTTGAAAGCTCCCCCGCATTCAGCTATGGTTGTACTCTGTATTCAGGTGGTACTCCCATATTCAGCACACAGAATGAAAGCATTGCAAAAAAGGTTGTGAACGAATATATATCATCTTACTCAATGAACGGTGAAGCAAGCACAGAAGTAAAACTCACCTATAAAACTGCCGTAATCCCCACTAAAGAAATATATGACCATGAAAAATGTTTATCACTTCTTACTGAAAGCGGTAGTGTCCCCGTTGTCAGTGTGGTAAGTACATCACAGGAAAAGGAGATTCCCTTTGAAACACAGACTCAGTACGATGCAGAACTGTATATAGGAGAAAGTGTAACCGTCACTGAAGGAAAATCTGGCTCTACCGTGGTGGAATCACAGATGGTTTATAAAAACGGTGCCTTTGAGTCAAGCCGTGTGCTTTCTGAAAATGTTGTCATTCAGCCCGTTGCACAGATTGTTCGTGTAGGGACAAAGCCTAAAGATGTTTTGAAAAACGGACTTTTTTATCCCCTGACAGGAACACTCTCCTCCCCATTTGGTGAGCGTTGGGGCAGGATGCACGAGGGAATTGATATTGCCGTACCAGTAGGAACATCTGTAAAGGCTGCTGAATGCGGAACAGTCATTTTTGCAGGTGATGGAGGCACCTACGGAAATTTAGTAAAAATAGACCACGGAAACGGAGTCGTAACCGCATATGCACATCTTGACAAAATAACGGTTTCCAAGGGGCAGGCTGTCAATTCCAATACGGAGATAGCACTAAGCGGTAATACGGGAAAATCCACGGGGCCGCATCTTCATTTTGAGGTAGTAAAAGACGGTGTTCCGCTTAATCCGAATAAGTATTTGAAAAAGAGATGATTTTGAATCATCTCTTTTAAGGAATATATAATTTATTGGTTTTTTTATCGATGCAGACAATCACATAGCCGTTTTCTCTCAGTTTATTTTTACCAAGGAATTCAAGTGGATCGGATTCATCGTCACATTTGAGAGCCAATGCACCGCTTGTTTCACAGTCCCCCACCCAATAGTGTCCGTGTTTTTTATAGTTTTCGTATATGGTTTTATTACTGAGTATAAACCGAATTTCCCTGCTTACTTCCAAAAAAGATTTTCCGGTAATCTTTTTCCAATTAAAGCCCTCAATGTTAAAAGGAGCAGTTTCCTTTATTTCTACCGTTTCAGGGGCATTTTCGTTTTCAAATTTTCCTATGAACATCTGTCGTCCGCTTTGGGTTATAAGTATTCCTATGTGCCCTTTTGTACTGATGTTTTTTTGAAGCTTTCCGTCTACTATATTTCCTATGGGAACAGCTTCACCACCTATAAGCCATGCTTTCAGGCCTCCGCTTACACCATTTACCTCTATTTCTACGCTGTTATCCCTGATTTTTGCTCTTCCCTGCCCTATTTCGGCAAGAGGGGTAAGATCTATTTGTTTTTCCATCTTTTCACAACCTTTCTATCAAAAGATTATGAGTGATTTTGGGGAATTATTATTTTTTTATGAACTTTATAAATAATGGTTGAAATATTTTCCAAATGTGGTATTATATATACTTGAAGGCATATTTTTAAAATGTTTATTATTATTTTAGGAGGTAATATATATGACTATCAAACCGCTTGGCGACAGAGTCGTTATTAAAATGGTTGAAACCGAGGAAACAACTAAAAGTGGCATTGTTCTTCCCGGTAGTGCAAAGGAAAAGCCCCAGTATGCTGAGGTTGTTGCAGTTGGTCCCGGTGGCGTTATTGACGGTAAGGAAGTTATCATGGAAGTTAAGGTTGGCGACAAAGTGCTTCTTTCTAAATATGCAGGCACAGAAGTTAAGCTTGACGGACAGGAATACACAATTCTCCGCCAGAACGAAATCTTGGCTAAATTAGACTAATTGAAGGAGTGAATTTAAATGGCTAAGGACATTTTATTTGGTGAAGAAGCGCGCAAGGCGCTTGAAAGCGG
>JAZRFC010000087.1:0-68523 GCA_045661145.1 Clostridia bacterium
TCAGAAAGTTCGGCAGAGAATTTGTTGAAGCTGCAGCAGGAAGCAAAGCAATGGGCAAGTTGAAATTCCTCAAGGATGAGAAAAAATTAAAGCGTGTCATATTCCTTTTGTTTTTTATCCCCGGCACGCCAAAGGCAATTATATCCTATGCAGTTCCTTTTACCCCTGTAAAACTCAAAGACTTCATTTTGCTTACAGCTGTTGCAAGAATTCCGTCAATTGTGTCATCTACATATGCAGGGAGTGCATTTGTGAAAAACAATTATAAGCCGTTACTTATAGCTTATGGTGTAATTCTTGCTGTTTCATTGACAGGATTTATTCTTTACAGATTATATGAGAAAAAGTTAAACAAACGGTGTCCCTGAAGGACACCGTTTGTTATCCCACATAATCTTCCACAAACTTTACAATTTCATCAAGAGAATTGAATTCTATTCCTTTTTGCAAAGCCTCACGATCGTTTTTTGGAAGAAACATAATCGGCACATCATAACTGCTATGAAGTTTTTCTGTACCGTCTGTGTTTTTTATGAAGAGTGCAACCTTGCCCCCGTCTTCTCTCAGGACGTAGTTTTGAACAGAATTTTTTACAGAGTCTTCCTTTTGCCCGCTAGGTATATCTTCAGTATCGTTGTTTACGACGGCTGTTTTTGATGCAGGGGGAGAGTCTTCCTTTTCTGCAGGAGAAACCTGTTTTGTGGAAATTTCTTCTTTTGCGGCCGATGTACCGAAGATATAACCTGCCATGGAGCAGGAAAATATAGCAGTAAGGACAAAAAATGCGGAAAGAACAGTTCTTGATTTCATGGAAGCACCTCTAATTTACGATTGTTATGATAATATCCTTTATTTTGTACAGATGTTGGCATAATATACAAATAAAGTGCTTTTTGTAACACTTTTTTAATGCTTTGGTGTTATACTCTACTATGTATAAGTAAAAGGAAAAGTGTTTTTTACAGATAATATTGCATCGGGAGGTGCATTGTATGGAAAGAAAATCAGTTAATAACACAGGCAGGAGGCAAGTCTCTTCTGCACCGCGCCGCAGCGGAAAAAGAAAAAAGAAAAAAAGTATATTTACCAGACTGTTTTCAGGTGTGGGGATTGCTCTTGGATTGCTTGTGGTTGCGGTTGTGGGACTTGTTGCAGGCTCTCTTGCCGGATATGTGGAAGATGCTGAGCTTATAGATGTTGAAAATATGCGTCTGAATCTTACATCTTTTGTATACGTTCAGGATTCCGATACGGGCGAAATGATAGAGTACGAACAGCTTTATGATACGGAAAACCGCATATGGGTATCCGGCTCCGATATTCCTGAGCATATGAAAAATGCTTTTGTAGCTATTGAGGACGAGCGTATCTATTCTCATAACGGTGTGGATTTAAAGAGATTTATCGGTGCTGCAGTTCAGTACATTACCAATAAGGGCAACTCCAGCTACGGCGGAAGTACCATAACCCAGCAGCTTATCAAGAATCTAACAAGGGATGACGATTATTCGGTAAAACGAAAAATTCAGGAAATCTACCGTGCATACAATCTGGAGAAAGACCTTTCCAAGGATGAGATTCTTGAGTATTATCTTAACACCATTTATCTCAGTCAGAAGTGTAACGGTGTAGGAAGTGCATCTCTTACTTATTTCGGGAAGCCTGTTTCCGAGCTTTCTTTGGCAGAATGTGCGGTGCTTGCAGGTATAACTAAATATCCGACAAAGTATGACCCTTTGCAAAACCCTGAAAACAACAAGGAACGTCAGCTTGTAATCCTTAAAAAAATGCTTGACCTTGGCTTTATTACCAAGGCTGAGTATGAAGATGCAAAGGTTCAGGAACTTAAGTTTATGCCAAAAAGGTCTGAATCCGAGCAGAAGTATCAGAGTTATTTCACAGATGCGGCAATAGAGCAGGTTGTAGCGGACATGATGAGTCAGTATAACTACACAAAAGAGTTTGCTATGCAGGTACTCTACAATGGCGGATTGAAAATATATATTTCTATGGACCCCGAAATTCAGGGACACATAGATGCAGTATACAACGACCCCTCAGCGTTTCAGAAAGCAGCAGGAAGTCTTCAGCCACAGTCGTCAATGGTAATTATGGACCCCTACACAGGACTTGTTAAAGGTCTTGCAGGCGGCAGAGGTGAAAAAGAGGGTAATCGTACCCTTAACCGTGCAACACAGACACTTCGCCAGCCAGGTTCTTCCATAAAGCCTCTTACCGTGTATGCTCCTGCAATTGAATACGGACTTGTAACCCCGTCAACAATTGTAAACGATGCCCCTGTTTCTTTTGGCTCCTGGGCACCCAGAAACGATGACCGCGGATTTGCAGGAAGAATTACGGTATCAGCTGCACTAAGAGGTTCAAGAAATGTTCCTGCTTCAAAAATTTGTAACTATCTTACGGCAGAAGCGGCTTTCGATTTTATGAGAAATAATCTCCATGTCAGCACTGTTGTAAAAGAACGCAAGCAAAACGGAAAAATTCTTTCCGATGTGGGTCTTGCTCCCATAGCATTGGGCGGACTTACTGACGGTGTATCAGTTCTCGATATGTGTGCGGCTTACTGCACATTCCCCAATGGCGGAAAATATATAAAACCCTCTCTTTATACTAAGGTGCTTGATTCTGAGGGCAATGTCATCCTTGAACATAAGGGTGAAGAGCAAATTGCGATGAGCGAAACCACCGCCAGGGATATGATAGAAATGATGCAGGGTGTTGTAACGGGCGGTACAGGTACAGCTGCACGGATTTCAGGAATGAGGGTTGCAGGTAAAACAGGTACGACCTCCAATAATCACGACCGATGGTTTGTAGGCTATACGCCCTACTATGTAGGTGCAGTATGGTTTGGATATGACCAGCCTGCCGCACTCAGAGGATTCTCTCCAAACCCTGCCGCAGTAGCGTGGAGAAAGGTTATGACCCCCATTCATAAGGATTTGCCGAATAAGGCGTTCCTCCAGAATGATAAAGATAGTAAATACAGTATTATGCTTTGTGCTGACAGCGGTATGCGTGCAACGCCTGCTTGTAAAAATCTCACAAGCAAGGATTACAAGGCAAGCGCAATCCCTGATAAACGTTGTACAACCCACCCGTATACATTCAATAAAAACGAACTGAATTCGGGCGAGATTATTGAAAAGGACGAAGAAATAGAAGGAATTGTTGAAAATCCCGAGGGAGAAACTTCTGAGGGTGGAGCTTCGTCAGATACACCAATTCTTCCCGAGGGGGGACAAACACCTCCCCCTGCAGATACTCCTGCACCACCTCCGACAGGTGGAGAAACAGGGATTGAGGGAATAGGAATATAAGGAGAAAATATGGAATTTAAAGAATATCTTATAAAAAGAAACAAAAACGGAAAAGAAAAATTTTTAACATTGTTACTCTATCTTGCAGCAACTGTACTTGCCGTTATATGCTTCACCCTGCTTATGGGATTCGGTGGAATAGGACTGCTTTTAGCTGTGGGTGTGTATTTTGGTGCACACAAAATTTCAGCAAGGTTTAACCGTGAATATGAGTATACCATAACAGGTGACGGTGTAGATATTGATGTAATATACAATAAGACATCAAGAAAAAGATTAATCAGTTTTTCTGTCAGGGAAGCAGCTGTGCTTGCATCGGTAAAAGATGACAATTACAAGCACTATTTAAAAGGAGCTTTTGACAAGGAAATTTCGGCAACGACAAACAACAAGGATGCCAACGTATATTTTGCCGTTCTGGAAGCAGACGGAAGAACTCTTGTGAAGTTTGAACCGCCTCATGCGGCACTTGAAATATTGAAAAAGTACGCCCCCTCCAAGGTTTTTATCAGAGAATAGGAAGTAAGGATTTGATGAAAAATGCTGTTTTTATCCGTAGAAATGATAAGAGAGGCGGAAAGAAAGGCTATGGAGAATGTTTCCTCCATGCATCTTATTGAAAACGCCGCAAAGGTTTGTTTTGACGAGCTCAGAAATTTTGATTCTGTAAGAGTGTACTGCGGTAAAGGAAATAACGGCAGTGACGGTTACGCCACTGCCATTCTTTTGAAGAAACACGGAAAACGGGTTGAAATTGTCCCCGTGGCAGAGCCGGAAAGTCCCGAGTGTAAGCTTCTTTACCGAAAAGCAATGGATGAAGAAATTCCTATAACTCAGGGAGTAACCTTTCCCACGGAGGAATTTCAGTGCAGTCTTGATGCCATTTTCGGAATCGGGGTAAAGGGAGAAATTACAGACACCAACATTGTCCGTGCAATAGAAATGATAAATGCTTCCGACGGGTTTGTGGTTTCCTGCGATGTGCCCAGCGGAATGGATAGCGACACCGGAAAGGCTTGCGGAATCTGTGTAAAAGCGGACAAAACCGTTACATTTACTGCACCTAAGCGGGGAATGCTTTCCAACGACAGCGTGGATTTGTGCGGTGAAATAGTTATTGCCGAGGTTGGAATCCCCGTTCAGTATGATACTATTACAGAAAGCACCTGTGTTCCCATTACTAAAAAACTAATAAGAACAATGATGCCTGCAAGAAGTCGTTATTCCCACAAAGGAAATTTCGGTACAGCCGTAATAGTGGCAGGAAGCAGGACTATGTCAGGTGCAGCGGCAATGGCGGCAATGGCAGCTATGCGAAGCGGTTGCGGTCTTGTAAAGGTTATCGCACCGTCACCAATATGCTCTGTGCTGAATATATTGATAAAGGAAGCTATTGTAATTCCCGTGCCCGAGCAAAACGGAGTAATGCTTCCGGAGCTTTCACACGAAGCACTTTCAGCAATAAGGACTGCAGACAGCGTTCTGGTAGGTTGCGGATTGGGAAAAGGCAGGCACGACCTCCTTATCACAAATATCCTCAATACGGCATCCTGTCCCGTGGTGATTGACGCTGACGGTATCAATGCCCTTTCAGGGAAAATGGATATTATACAGAACAAGGATGTTCTTTTAACTCCCCATGTAAAGGAATTTTCCCGTATAAGCGGAATGGAAATTTCTGAAATAGAAAAAAGAAGAATACATAATGCCGACAAATTTGCCCGTGCAAACGGAATTCATCTCCTGCTCAAAGGAGCGAGGACTGTGATTACATACGGCGGCAGTAACAAATATGTCTGCCCTCTTGCCACGAGTGCCCTTTCAAAGGCAGGAAGCGGCGATGTGCTGGCAGGAATAATTGCAGCACTTTGTGCTCAGGGGCTTTCCCTTACAGACAGTGCGGCGGCAGGCTGCTTCATACACGCATACGCAGGTATGCTGGGTGAAAAGGAGATAGGCGCATTTTCCGTAACGGCAGACGATTTGATAAAGCTTATTTCACCTGCAATAAGAGAAATTCTTGCCTGAATTGTATCAGAAAGGAAAAAACTGTGCATAATGAAGGTGTAGATAGCACAGCCGATAGGCACCCCGTTGCCTACATAAATGGAATAACTTACATTTGACCTGCCGTAAATATTATAGTATAATGGTTGTAGCATTTATTATAGGGGGCATGTCAGATGGAAAGTATGACTCAGCGCAAGGTATCTGTCACATTGCCTGATTTTTTGGTTGAGGAGACGGACCGACTCGCCTCGTCACTTAATCGGTCACGAAGTGAAATTGTTGCACTTGCAGTGAAAAGGTATATTGACGAAACTAAGAAAATTGAATTAAAGGAACAAATGAAAAAGGGATATCTGGAAATGGGCAGGATAAATCTTTCTCTTGCCGAAGATTCTCTGTTATCCGATGAAAGTGCATGTGAAATCTACGAGGAATTTTTATCGGAGAGTGAATAGTTTTGATAGTAAAACGCGGTGACATTTTTTATGCTGATTTAAGTCCTGTTGTAGGTTCTGAACAAGGTGGCATCCGTCCTGTTTTGGTAGTACAAAACGATGTGGGGAATAAGTACAGTCCCACCGTTATAGCGGCGGCGATTACAAGCAAAATCAACAAAGCGAAGCTTCCCACACACATTGAACTTGATGCACAACAATACGGGCTTTCCCGTGACAGCGTGATTCTTCTGGAACAGGTAAGGACCATTGATAAACAGCGTCTTCGTGAAAAAATCGGCAAACTAGATGAACTGCAAATGATAAAAGTAAATGATGCCATATCAGTAAGCTTCGGGCTTATAGGCAATTGAAAGGATGTTACAAATGAAAAAGAGAGTGATTTTGTTTTTTGCCGTTACTTGTTTGCTTTTTGCGGCAGTAGTTTATGCGGCACAGCCGGGAACGCAGGAAGACCCACTCGTTACAAAGAGCTATGTTGAGAGTGTTTTGTATCCCGAAATCAAGTTCAAGGTAGTTGAGGTGCCTGCAGGAAAGAGTGTAATCTGCTCTGCCGGTACAGAAATGATTCTCAGAATGGGTACCTGCAGTATCATCGGCACGCAAAAAGGTGGTGTCAGCGATGTTACAATGGGTTATGACCTTGCAAACGGAACTGCCGTACAAGGAAATCATCTTCTTATCGTACCCCTTGATGACGGAAGAGGTGTTAAAACCTCAACCGATTGCCTGATAATGATAAAAGGCAGCTATACAATACAGTAAAATGATAATGACCGTGGAACGCTTCCACGGTCATTGATTTTTGATAAAAAAATGGACAAACAGCTAAAATGTAACAAAATCAGAGAAAATAACAACCCCAACATATTGGGTTTTGAGAAAAATTCAAACACAAAAAATTAAAAAAATGTTACAAAGTTATAACAAAAATGGCAAAAAAGCTTGACAAACACCTTTTTGTTGTTTATAATGAGCAAGGCAAACGGAAAGGGGTTATTTCCCCCGCCGAAAAGGATGTGATTTTAATGTTTGCAACAAAAAAGGTTAAGGCAAGAATAGCTTTTATCAGTGCGATGGTTTTAATATTTACAAGTAATTTTTCCGCATTGGCAGCACCCTTTACTTACAACAGTATTGATGCTGTAAGAGCGAAGGCTCTCGGAGAATATCTTTCCTCCGATTCTATAATTGTAGCAAATGCAAAAGTTCTTTCTCCTGAAATGAATGATAAAAATTCCAATCTGAACAGAAAAGTTGCCTACAAGGACGAAACAGTAACAGAGGAATTTAATTTCAGCATTGTTAAAAGACTCAACCCCATGCTCGAAGCGGGTACAATTAATACCGTGCAGGAGGGTACAAACGGTGAGAAGAATGTTACCTACAAGGTAAAGTATGAAAAAGGCGTTGAGGTTTCCCGTGAAGCTATTTCCGAGGAAATCGTTAAACAGCCCGTTGATAAGATTGTGGAATACGGAAACAAGAATGCATCCAAGGATGCTCCCGTAAACAAAGGTATGCTTGACTATAAGTATGTAATTACTTGTGAAGCTACGGCATATGACCTCTCTGCTGAGGAAAACGGCGGATATGCAGGTCAGACTGCAACAGGCGTTCCTCTTGATAAGGGTGTTATTGCAGTAGACCCCAGAGTTATTCCTCTCGGTTCAAGAGTGTATATTGAAGCACTTGACGGAAGCTGGAGCTACGGTTACGCAGTTGCGGCAGATACAGGCGGAGCAATCAAGGGTAAGAGAGTTGATCTTTGTTACAGAACAAGATACGAATGTACCCAGTTCGGTAGAAGACCTTGCCGTGTATACGTATTAAACTAAAGCCAAAAGCGAATAATCCAAACCACGATTTTAAAAGGCGGATTTTCGCTTTCGCTGTGTTAAAATACTCGGAAATACACAAAGTATTTCCTCCGTTTTTGCCTTGCGTAACCAAAAATCCGCACTTTTAAAATTCTGCGACCTGAAACAGATGGAATTTTGTGTAGATTTTGGTGCGGAAGATGTAGCAAGGCTGGCGCCTTGCAAAGATGACAAGCCGAAATATACCGAAATAACGCTGTTTCAGGCGGGTTCGGATTATTTGTTTTTGGCTAAGCAAAGTGATTGCGACGAGGTCGTTGCAGTCATTTTCGGAAAAATCCCTTCATACATTTAAGTGTGGAGGGATTTTTATTATGGAAAGTGCATCAAAGTTATTGAAAAACACGCTGATTCTTGCCGCAAGTACAATTATTTTAAGATTTTTTACGCTATTTTTCCAATCATATCTGGCATCATCAATAGGTGCGGAGAAGTTGGGTATATTCGGCATAATTTCATCGGTAGGAGTTGTCTTTGCCACAGTTTCCATATCAGGAATCCGCTTCAGTGTAACAAGGCTTGTAGCGGAGGAGGAAAGTCAGGGCAACCCCCATCCGCATTCGCTTATGCGTTGTGCTTTTCTCTACGCCTCATTTTTCGGAACGGTATCCGGACTCACAATGTTTTTCGGTGCCGACCTGCTATCTCATTATTGGGTAATGGATTCCTCCGTATCAACTGCTCTCAGAATAATGGCAATCTCAATGCCTCTTATCGCATTTGGAAGTGTGGCAGAGGGCTTTTTTGCGGCAAAACAGAAAGTTTTCCGCCTTGTGATGGTGGAGCTTGGGGCTCAGGTTTTAAGAATCCTTTTTGTTATGCTTTCCTTTTCAAAAAATACACCCTTTAGTGTGACAGATATTCTTTCTATGGGCATGCTTATAGGAGAGGGAAGTCTTGCCGTAGGTATGCTTTTGTTGTATTTTGCAGAAACAATAAACAAAAAAGAAAATTCTCCCACAGACAAAAATCTCAGGAGACTGGGTAAAACTGCCCTGCCCCTTGCAGTCAGTGCCTATATGCGGACAGGACTATCCTCCCTTGGACAGATAATAATTCCCCACGGACTTAAAAAAAGCGGTATGAAAAGTTCTGCGGCATTTTCTACTTATGGTGTAATTACACAGATGGCTTTCCCCGTAGTGATGTTTCCCGCAGCACTTCTCGGTGCATTGGGAGAAATACTTGTGCCCCGACTTACCCAAGCTCAGGTGCAGGGCAAAAAGCTGGGTGTAAGTTACATAGTAAACCGTGCATTAAGGATAGGTGTTGTTTTCAGCTTTGGAGTAGCAGGTGTGATGTATTTTTATTCAGGGCTTTTAGGAAAAGAGGTATATAATAATGAAGAAGCAGGCTTTTATATAAAAATATTTGCCCTCATTGTTCCCGTTATATATATTGACTGTGTAACAGACGGCTGTCTTAAAGGCCTTGGTCAGCAGGTTTATTCAATGATATACAATGTGCTTGAGGGAATTATGAATGTAGTACTCCTTTTCATATTACTTCCACGTGTGGCAATAATAGGTTATATAGTAGTTATGTATATAAAGGAAATTTTCAACGCATACCTGAGCATAAAAAGACTTTCTAAGGTAACAAGCATTGATTTTAAATCTATGGGAATTTTCACAACTCTGATATGCTCGGCAGGAGCAGGAATATTCTGCAATATAGCCTTTCCAATGGCAACGGTGTTTGTAAAAATCACCGTATACCTCAGCTTTTATGTTTCTCTTTTGTATGTAGGAAGTGGGGTTTCCCGTGATGATATCAGGTGGATACTTCATCTTTGCAAGGAAAATAACGCAAAAAAACCCGTTCTCGGTGTTGACAAAACAGCCCTCGGGCGGTAAAATAGAAAAATAGACTGCGCAGAAAAGAGGCGTTAAAATGGAAGGTTTAATATTGCCAAAAGAATATACAGCCAAGCTTACTCTCCGTGAAACACAGAGAGCAATCAAAATTGTTAAGGATAATTTTCAGAAGAAGCTTGCCCGTGAACTTAATCTTGACAGAGTAACCGCCCCCGTTCTTGTAAGAAAGGACAGCGGTATAAATGACGACCTCAACGGCGTTGAACGCAAGGTTGAATTTGACACAAAGGAATGTGACGGTATTGTTGAAATCGTACAATCCCTTGCAAAGTGGAAGCGTATGGCTCTCTACCGCTACGGTTATCAGCCGGGCGAGGGTATCTACACCGATATGAATGCAGTACGTCGTGATGATAAGGTTGACAATGTTCATTCTCTTTTTGTTGATCAGTGGGATTGGGAAAGAGTGATAAATAGGGAAGACCGTACTCTTGATTTCCTCAAGGATTGTGTAACAAGAATTGTACGCGCGGCGGCAGATACACAGGACATCCTCTGTGAAGAATTCCCCATTCTCACAAAAACAATTGAGAGAGATGTTCATTTTATAACAACTCAGGAGCTGGAGGATATGTACCCCGGCTATAATGATAAAGAGCGTGAAGACGCTATTACAAGAAAGTACAAGACAGTATTCATTATGCAGATTGGTAAAGCTCTTAAGAGTGGCAAGCCCCACGACGGCAGAGCGCCCGACTACGACGATTGGTCGCTTAACGGTGACATTCTTGTATGGAACGATGTTCTTAACCGCAGTCTTGAAATTTCTTCAATGGGTATCCGTGTTGATAAGGAAACCCTTAAAGCACAGCTTACCGAGAGAAGTGCTCTTGACAGAATGCAGTTTGACTATCACAAAATGATTGACAGTGAAACCTTGCCTCTTACAATCGGTGGCGGCATTGGACAGTCAAGACTTTGTATGCAGATGCTTGGTCGTGCACACATAGGCGAAGTTCAGGTTTCTGTATGGCCCGGCAAAATGCGTGAAATCTGCGGCGAAAACGGAATATTCTTACTTTGATAACGAAAAACAGAAATTCTCAAATAAGAATTTCTGTTTTTTTATACATCATCTTGACAAAATCAACAAAAAAATAGAAAAAAATATCATTCCTTTGTGCAAAATGCCGAAAGAAAAAATAAATTATTGTATATTATACAGATATATAAATAACACATTTTATAGTAAAATTAATATACGGAGGTACTCTTCGTATATTATACAAAAACGGAGCAGATTCTCAATCTTAAAGATGGGAAGAAGCGGAAACAACCCCCGCTTCATGTCTTCGTGGAAAGGCGGTTTAGGCAATGAATGTATTTAGTGGAGAAAACATCAGAAACGTAGTAGTATTAGGACACGGCGGAGCAGGAAAGACATCGCTTGTTGAAGCGATATTACATAAAGCCGGTGCATCTGACAGATTCGGAAAAATTGCAGACGGTACAACTGTAAGTGACTATGATCCTGAAGAAACCAAGAGAAAGATTTCTGTTAACCTTTCTATGGCTCCTTGTGTATGGCATACTCCCAAAATACCGGATTCAAAGCTTAACCTTATTGACACTCCCGGATATTTTGATTTTGCGGGAGAGGCTATGGGCGGTATTCGTGCAGCGGAGAGTGCGCTTATCGTTATAAATGCGAAAAGCGGTGTTAAGGTTGGTACTGAAAAGGCTTGGAAATATGCAACAGACCGCGGTATGGCAAGAATGATGTTCATCAATTGTATGGATGATGAAAATGCAGACTTTGACAAGGTTGTTTCAGAGATTCACGACAAGTTCGGCGCAAGTGCCGCAGTTTTCAGAATTCCGATTAAGGAAGGCAAGGAAATGAAGGGCTATGTCAACGTAGTAAGCGGTAAGGCATACTCAGTTGTAAGCGACGTTGAAACAGAAATTCCGATTCCCGACAATATGAAGGAATCCTACGATAAATATCACGATGCGCTTGTTGAGGCGGTTGCTCTTACAAGTGATGAGCTTCTTGAAAGATATTTTGCAGGCGACGTTATCACAGACGAAGAGATGAGAGCCGTTCTTAAGGGCAGCGTAAAACAGGGTCAGGTAGTTCCTGTTTACGGTGGTTTCTGTATTGACAAGACTTTCGCAGTTCGTTCTCTTATGGACGCAATGCTTAAGTATCTTCCCTCTCCCGTAGAGGCAGAAACAACCCCCGCTTGCAATGCAACGGCACCGCTTAGTGCTGTTGTGTTCAAGACACTGGCAGATTCCTACGGAAAGATTTCTCTTATCCGTGTAATGAGCGGTACATTAAAGGCTGACTCTACTGTACATAATGTCAGCAAAGACGCAAGTGAGAGAATAGGTAAACTCTATGTTATCCGTGGTAAGAAGCAGATAGAAGTTCCCGAGCTTAAAGCCGGTGACATCGGTGCGGCAACAAAGCTGGCTATTACATTGACAGGCGATACCCTTGGAAAGCAGGGCGGAGAAGCACTTGAGGGTATAGAATTCCCTGCTCCCGTTATTAAGATGGCAGTAATTCCTCAGGCAAAGGGCGATGAGGAAAAGATAGGCGCAGGTCTTCATAAACTTCGTGAGGAAGACCCTACCTTCTCTGTTATAAATAATAAAGAAACCAAGGAAATGCTCATTGCAGGTACAGGCGAGCTTCACCTTGATGTTATTACAAGCAAGCTCAAGACAAAATTCGGCGTGGCAGTAACTCTCCAGGCTCCCAAGATTGCATACCGTGAAACTATTCGCAAGAGTGTTAAGGTTCAGGGTAGACACAAGAAGCAGTCCGGCGGACACGGTCAGTTTGGTGATGTGTGGATTGAATTCAGCCATCACGACGGTAACGAGCTTATTTTCGAAGAAAAGATTGTGGGCGGTGCAGTTCCCAAAAACTACTTCCCCGCAGTTGAAAAGGGTCTTCAGGAATCCATCCTTAAGGGTGTTCTTGCAGGTTATCCTGTTGTAGGACTTAAAGCTGTCTTGGTTGACGGGTCTTATCATCCTGTTGACTCCTCCGAAATGGCGTTCAAGGTTGCTGCCGGTATCGCATACAAAGACGGCCTTACTCAGGCAAGCCCCGTTCTCCTTGAACCTATCGGTCATCTTGAAGTTCATATGCCCGAGGACCTTATGGGTGATATCATCGGTGACATCAACAAGCGCCGCGGCAGAATCCTCGGTATGAATCCCATCGGTGATGGTATCGGCGAAGTTATCGCGGAAGTTCCCGAATCCGAAATGGTTAAGTATGCAACAGACCTTCGCAGTATGACCCGTGCAAGAGGCAGCTTTACATTCTCCTTTGAAAGATATGAGGAAGCTCCCGACATCATTGCACAAAAAGTAATAGAAAGTGCAAAAGCGTAAATAAGGGGCGGTGCTGAGCTTTCAGCACCGCTTTTTGCATAAAGAGGAAAAAAGTACATATAATTATTTCAAGAAGGAGTGAATTTTATGAGAAAATTAATTGTATTTATTGCAGTATTGACACTGCTTCTTACAGCCTGCGGCTCGGGTGAGACAAAAATTTCAGCCGACAGGGCAAAAGAGATTGCATTAAATCATGCAGGTGTTTTGAAAGAGGATGTAACTTTCCTGAAAGCTGAAAGGGACAGTGAAAACGAAAAAGCAGTTTACGAAGTAGAGTTCTACTCCAAGTATAAAAAGGAGTACGACTACGAGATTGATGCAAATACAGGAGAGATTCTCTCATATGATTCTGATGCAGAAAGTGCCACCCCTGCACAAAACGATGGAGAACAATCCGCAGCAGCCGAAATAACAGAGATAACCGAGGATAAGGCAAAGGAACTTGCTCTTGCAAAAGTTCCCGGTGCAATAGCGGAAAACATCCGTGAGTTTAAGAAAGAGTTTGACGACGGCAGGGAAGAATACGACGGAAAAATTGTATATAACAATACGGAATACGAATTTGAAATTGATGCCAGAACAGGCGAAATTATAAAGTGGGAAACAGATTAAAAGAAGCGGCAAACAAAGTTGTGTTTGCCGCTTCTTTTGTGTCAAAAAGTAAACTGCTGTCGAAACGATAAAAAAATACTGATTTTACGCTGAATTTCACGCAAAAATGCTTGCAATTACGCTAAATAGTGGTATAATAAATAAGATGATAGTGCTGAAAGTAGGCTCTGTCGTAAAATCTGTGTAGAAAAATTTTATGATATATTTTTATGAGGTGATTAAACTATGAACAAAAAGACTATCGAAGACATCCAGGTACAGGGTAAAAAGGTCCTCGTTCGTTGTGACTTTAACGTACCCCTTGACAAAGACGGAAACATCACAGACGAGAACAGAATTGTAGGTGCTATGCCCACAATCAAGTACCTTGCAGATAACGGTGCAAAGGTTATCCTTTGCTCTCATATGGGTAAGCCAAAGGGTGAGCCCAAGCCCGAGTTTTCTCTTTCTCCCGTAGCAAAGAGACTTTCCGAAAAGCTCGGCAAGGAAGTAGTATTTGCAGCAGATGATAACGTGGTTGGCGAAAATGCAAAGAAAGCAGTTGCTGAAATGAAAGATGGCGACATCGTTCTTCTTGAAAACACACGTTACAGAGCAGAAGAAACAAAGAATATAGAAACATTCAGCAAGGAGCTTGCTTCTCTTGCAGAAATCTTTGTTAACGATGCATTCGGTACAGCTCACAGAGCACACTGCTCCACAGTAGGTGTTACAGAATATCTCCCCGCAGTTTGCGGTTACCTCATTCAGAAGGAAATTGAATTCCTCGGCAATGCAGTAAATAACCCCGTTCGTCCTCTTGTTGCAATCCTCGGCGGAAGCAAGGTTTCCAGCAAAATCAGCGTAATTGAAAACCTTCTTGACAAGGTTGACAAGCTCATCATCGGCGGCGGTATGGCTTACACATTTATGGCTGCAAAGGGTCAGGAAGTAGGCGACAGCCTTCTTGAAAAGGACTATATCGACTACGCTAAGGAAATGATGGCAAAAGCAGGCGATAAGCTTCTTCTTCCCATTGACACAGTAGTTGCTAAAGATTTTGCTAATGATGCAGAAAGCAAAGTAGTAGCTGAGGGCGGTATCCAGGCAGGCTGGCAGGGACTTGACATCGGACCCAAGACAATCGAACTTTTCTCCGATGCAGTTAAGAGTGCAAAGACAGTTGTATGGAATGGACCTATGGGCGTATGTGAAATGGAAAACTTTGCAAAGGGTACAAACGCAATCGCTCAGGTTCTTGCCCAAATCGATGCTACAACAGTTATCGGTGGCGGTGATAGCGTTGCTGCAGTTAACCAGGCAGGTCTTGGCGACAAGATGAGCCACATCTCCACAGGCGGCGGTGCAAGCCTTGAATTTCTTGAAGGAAAAGAGTTGCCTGGTATAGTAGCTCTTGAAGACAGATAATTCCGAATAAACGAAAGGATATGAAAACAATGAGAAAAATCCTCGCTGCAGGTAATTGGAAAATGAACAATACACCCTCTCAGGCAGAGGCTATGATTAATGAACTTAAGGGTAAAGTTGCAGGCTGTAAGAACGATGTTCTTATCTGCCCCACATATGTATGTCTCCCCGCGGCTGTTAAAGCTGCAGAGGGCAGCAATATCAAAATAGGTGCACAGAATCTTCACTTTGAAGACAAGGGCGCATTCACAGGTGAAATCAGCGCACAGATGCTTAAGGAAATCGGCGTTGAATATGTTATTATCGGTCACAGCGAAAGACGTGAATACTTTGCAGAAACAGACGATACTGTAAATGCAAAGATTATTCAGGCTCTTAAGTATGACCTCATCCCCGTACTTTGTTGCGGTGAATCTCTCAAGCAGAGAGAAGATACAATCACATTTGACTTTATTCGCAGCCAGATTAAGATTGCATTCCGCGGAATTTCCAAGGAAGATGCAGTTAAAATTGTAGTTGCATACGAGCCTATCTGGGCTATCGGCACAGGTAAGGTTGCAACAAGCGAGCAGGCTAACGAAGTTTGTAAGGATATCAGAGAATGTCTTGCAGGTATCTATGATGAAGAAACTGCAAATAATATCCGTATCCTCTACGGTGGCAGCGTGAACAAAGACTGTGCAGCTGAACTTTTCGCAATGAGCGATATCGACGGCGGTCTTGTTGGCGGTGCAAGCCTTAAGCCCGATGATTTCTCTATCATCTGCAACGCTTAATTTTGAACTTGAGGAGGGCTTTATGCCCTCCTGAAGGCTGTTGAACTTAGCCCTTGCTTTGCTCAACGGCCTTTTTGTCCGTTTTTACGGACTGAAAAATTTTAGTCGAAAGAGAATAATCCGAGGTTCGGATTACTCGCTTTTGGCTATCAGAAAGGTATGAACATTATGACAAAAAAGCTTACAATGCTTATGATACTTGACGGGTACGGCTACAATCCTGCAACCGAGGGAAATGCCGTATACAGTGCAAAAACCCCCGTTATGGATAAACTCCTCGCCGAGTGTCCCAATACACTTATAAATGCCAGCGGTATGGACGTAGGTCTTCCCGACGGACAGATGGGTAACAGCGAAGTTGGACATACCAACATCGGCGCAGGAAGAATAGTTTATCAGGAACTTACAAGAATTACAAAATCCATTTCTGACGGTGATTTCTTTACAAAGGATGCTTTTGTAAAGGCTATTGAAAACTGTAAGAAGCACGACAGTGCGCTTCACCTTTACGGACTTTTGTCGGACGGCGGTGTGCACAGCCACATCACACATCTTTTTGCCGCAATTGAAATGGCTAAGAGAAGTGGCCTTGAAAAGGTATTCGTTCACGGCTTTATGGATGGCCGTGACGTATCTCCCACAAGCGGTATCGAATTTGTAAAGGCTCTGCAGGAGAAACTCGATGAAATCGGTGTTGGTAAAATCGGTGTCCTTTCAGGCAGATACTACGCAATGGACCGTGACAACCGTTGGGAAAGAGTTGAAAAGGCATACGCCGCACTTGTTTACGGCGAGGGTGAAAAGAATCCCGATGCAGTGGATGCAATGCAGAAATCCTACGATAACGGCGTTACCGACGAATTTGTTGTTCCCACAGTTGTTACAGAGGGTGCAACTATCGGTGCAAACGACAGTGTTATCTGCTTCAACTTCCGCCCCGACCGTGCACGTGAAATCACCCGTACTTTCGTGGATGCTGATTTTGACGGCTTTGAAAGAAAGAACGGATTTTTCCCGTTGTACTACGTATGTATGACACAGTACGATCCAAAGATGCCTAATGTTGACGTTGCATTTAAGCCCGAATCACTTACCAATACATTTGGTGAATATATTGCTGAAAAAGGTCTTACACAGCTTCGAATTGCTGAAACTGAGAAGTATGCCCACGTAACTTTCTTCTTCAACGGCGGTGTAGAAGCTCCCTACAACAATGAAGACCGTGCGCTTATCGCATCTCCCAAGGTTGCAACATATGACCTTCAGCCCGAAATGAGTGCTCCCGAAGTAACAGAGGAAGTTCTTAAGAGAATTGAAAGCGATAAGTATGATTGCATCATCCTTAACTTTGCAAACTGTGATATGGTTGGGCATACAGGTGTGTTTGAATGTGCCGTAAAGGCAGTAGAAACTGTTGACGAGTGTGTAGGCAAGGTTGTAGATGCAGTTAAGGCAAAGGGCGGCATAGTATGTATTACTGCAGACCACGGTAATGCAGACCAGATGATAGACCCTGAAACAAAGGATGTATTTACAGCACACACAACAAACCCCGTTCCATTTATTGTTGTCGGAGATGATGTAGAACTTCGTGAAGGCGGCAGACTTGCCGACATCGCTCCCACACTTCTTAAGATTATGGGACTCCCGAAGCCTTGCGAAATGACAGGCGAATCTCTTATTAAATAATCCAAGCTAGGAGAATTTTTATGAATAATCACCCTATTGGAATTTTTGATAGTGGATTGGGTGGACTTACCACGGTAAGAGAAATTCAGAGGATTATGCCCGGTGAAGACATCATCTATTTTGGTGACACCGGGCGTGTCCCCTATGGAACAAGAAGCCGTGAAACCATTATCCGCTATACAAAGGACGATATCGATTTTCTGCTCAGACACGATATAAAATTCATTATTGCCGCTTGCGGTACTGCAAGCTCGGTTGCACTTCCTGAACTTCAGGATAAATATGACATTAAAATAATGGGTGTGCTTGAAAGTGCCTGCAGAAAAGCCGTAGAGGTGACTAAAAACGGTCTAATCGGAGTTATAGGAACAAGCGGTACGGTAAAAAGTGGAAAGTACGGGGAAATCATAAAGGAAATAAACCCTGCTCTGGAGGTTTTCTCCAACGCCTGCCCGATGTTTGTTCCACTTGTTGAAAACGGGTACTCCGAAAGCGAAGCGGCAATGATAATTGCCAAAGATTATCTCAAACCCCTGAAAGAGGCAAATGTGGATACACTTATCTTAGGATGCACACATTACCCCTTGCTTACGAATGTTATTTCGGCTATAATGGGAGAGGGGGTTACTCTTTTAAGTCCCGGTGCACTTGCGGCAGAGGAGGCAAAGAGTTATCTTGAAAAAGGGGGGCTTCTCGGCAGTAAGGAGTGCGGAAACAGCGAGTTTTACGTTTCCGACTCGGTAGAAAATTTTACTCAGCTTGGAAGCACTTTTTTAGGAAAACCCATTGACGGAAAGGTACACCTGGAGGTGTTCGAATAATGAAAAAAGACGTTTACATATCGATAAAGGGAAGTCAGGACTACGGCGATGATAAAAACGGTATGGAAATTACCACGGCAGGTACATTTTACGACAAAGACGGAAAATACTACCTGAGTTATGCAGAGGGGGATTTTTCGGGAATGGAAAAATGCAACACCACCCTTAAAATTTCACCCGACGGTATAGTTACCATGATGCGTCACGGACAGACAAATACCCATATGATTTTTGAAAAAGGGAAGTGCCATATCGGTCATTACGAAACGCCCTACGGTGACTTTACAATCAGCGTGACAGCGAATGACATTAATGTTTCCCTTGACGAAAATGGCGGAAATATCGATATTGATTATATAATGGATATAAACAACATTTCACGCTCCCGAAACGGAATTTCCCTTACGGTGAGGGCTTAAAGCACACAGTGCTTAAAGTACATAAAAGATGAAAGGAAGATTTTTCATGGCAAATACGCTTTCTATGAAGAAATCACAGATATATAATGCGGCAATGGAGGCAGCAAAGGCAGCATATCCCGAAATCGAGATTCCTGCCTTCACTATTGAAGTGCCCAAGGATAAGGGTAACGGTGACTATGCAATTAATCTTGCTATGATGCTGGCAAGGGCGGCAAAATCAGCTCCCCGTGCAATTGCAGAAAACATTGTAAATAACCTTAAGGTTGATGAATTTGGTGCAACAAAAATTGAAATTGCAGGCCCCGGCTTCATTAACTTCTACCTTGATAAGAGCTATCTCTACAATGTTATGGCAGAAATTGAGGAAGAAAAGGAAACCTACGGTAATGTAAATGTTGCCGACGGCAAAAAGGTTGTTGTTGAATTTGTCAGCGCAAACCCCACAGGTCCTATGCATATGGGTAATGCAAGGGGCGGCGCGCTTGGTGATACCTTGAGCAACGTTTTGTCTCGTGCAGGCTGGGATGTAACCAAGGAATTTTACATCAACGATGCAGGTGCACAGATTGACAAATTTGGCAGAAGCCTTGATGCACGCTATATACAGCTCTTAAAGGGTGAGGATGCGGTAGAATTTCCCGAGGATGGCTATCAGGGTGACGATATCCGCGTTCACGCACAGAACTATATTGATAAGTACGGCGATATTCTTCTTGACAAAGAGGAGCAGGAGAGAAAGGACAGCCTTGTAGCATACGCTCTTCCTCTCAATATTGCGGCACTGCAGGAAACCCTTACAAAGTACGGCATCAATTACGATGTATGGTTTTATGAGAGTACACTCCATAACGGCGGAAGTGTAACAGAAACTCTTGAAAAGCTTAAAAAGAGTAATATTACCTATGAAAAAGACGGTGCTCTTTGGATTAAATCTACTGAATTCGGAAGCGAAAAAGACGACGTTCTTGTTCGTGCAAACGGTATTCCCACATACTTTGCGGCAGATATTGCCTACCACCGCAACAAGCTTGAGGAAAGAGGTTTTGACCTTGCAATCAACATCTGGGGTGCAGACCATCACGGACATATTGCCCGTATGAAGGGTGCTATGGAAGCGGTAGGCATCAGTGGCGATAAGCTTGACGTACTTGTAATTCAGCTTGTGCGTCTTATGCGTAACGGCGAAGTAGCAAGAATGAGCAAGCGTACAGGCAAGATGATAACCCTTGCTGACCTCATTGATGAAATCGGTGTAGATGCGGCTAGATTCTTTTTCAATATGCGTGCGGCAGGAAGCCATATGGACTTCGACCTTGACCTGGCTGTAAGTCAGACAAATGAAAATCCCGTATTTTATGTGCAGTATGCCCACGCAAGAATTTGCTCGATTATAAGAATTCTTGAAGAAAGCGGAGTGAAAGTGCCCGACGTTTCTGAAATCAATACAGATCTTCTTAAAAAGGATGAAGAAATTGAGCTTTTGGAAACTCTTGCACGACTTCCCGAGGAAATCAAGGCATCGGCAGAGTCCTTTGACCCAAGTAATCTCACACATTATCTTATAGATGTGGCATCTCATTTCCACTCATTCTATAACGCCTGCCGTGTTCGTGATGAGGAGGAAAACCTTATGCGTGCCCGTCTTAAGCTTATTGAATCTACAAGAATTGTAATCAAGAATGTGTTGGATATTTTAGGTGTAAGTGCTCCCGAAAAAATGTAATAAGTTTTTACGAAAGGGAAAATTATTATGAAAAAAAATAAATTTTCAGCTCTTTTACTTGCCTTTATAATGCTTTTTTCCCAAACTGTTTTTGCTGAAAAAACAGAAGACCAGCAGCAGGCGGAAGTAGTAGAGTATTCCAACTATATGCAAAAGAAGATAGTTCAGGTGTATGCTCATGCCATTGCTGACAATTACTATTACGGTATTGAGGATGAAGAACTTCTTTATTCTGTCATATGCAGTATGATAGACGAGGGAAAGTTTGACATCAATAAAGCCTTACTGGCAATGCTCGACACCCTCAAGGATGATTATGCAGAGTTTTATACCCCTGAAGAATACAAGACCATGACGGAAAATGTTTCAGGAGAATTTTCAGGAATAGGCGTTACAATCAGCGATACTGAAAAAGGTGTGCTTGTTATTTCTGTAATAGAAAACAGCCCTGCATATAAAGCAGGTGTTCTTGCTAATGACTATATAATTGGCGTAAACGGACAATCCGTTATAGGCAAATCTTCTTCTCAGGTTCGTGAAATGGTTGTAGGAACAACGGGAACAGAAGTTAAAGTAAGGGTGCTTCGCGGAAAAGAAGAACTTGAAATCACTTGTGTTCGCGATACTATTGAGGTTTCTCAGATTGAAACAGAAATAATTGATGAAAAAACAGGCTATATAAAGCTTGTTCAGTTTACATCCAATGCTCCCAAGGAAATGGAGAGTATTGTAAAAGATTTTCGTGCCAAGGGCATTAAAAATGTCATTTTAGACCTTAGAAATAATCCCGGTGGAGACCTTCAGGCAGCTATTGATATTGCAAATATATTTGTAAGTGCAGGAAAAATTGCAGAAATCCGTTATAAGGATAAAGCTAAAAATACATTTTTATATAGCAAAAACTATAATGCTCCAAGATTTAATATGACTGTGCTTGTAAATGAGCACAGTGCTTCTGCCAGCGAATTTCTTTCTATGGTTATTCAATCGAGAGGTGCAGGAAAAATCGTAGGAACAAACACATTTGGCAAAGGAAGTATGCAGGTTATTACCCGTGCGATTAACGGTGCAGGCTTTAAATATACCATTGGCGAATTCTATTCCTACAAAGGACAGCGAATCAATACAATAGGTATAACTCCTGATATTTACGTTGAAAACATCATAAAGAGTGTTGATGAAGAAGCTTTTACAGATATTGATTTTGATAGAATTTCTGAGGGCGTTGCAGGCGGTGATATGACTCTGGCTCTCGAACAAAGACTTGTGGCACTCGGGTATATGTCAAAAGCTGATGAAGTTTTTGATGAAACCACCAAGGATGCTGTTTCCCGTTTTCAGGCAGTTGTAGGCTATGAAATAAACGGAATCCCGGGAGTGTATGAGTATATGTTCCTTAATGACTATGATTATACAAAGTTGGATCAGGAGATAGACCTTCAAAAGGAAGCAGCTTTAAAGCAGTTTAAATAATCTATGGAATATTGTGAAGAACTTTTAAAATATATTGCAGACAATCAAAATCGAAATGCACTCCTGTTTCTTGAAAGTCTGAAAAAAGATTCTTTCCCGAGAAACTATTTGGAAGCCAGAGAGAAAATTCTTATCACAGAAGCGGCAAAATGCCTGAATAAAAGAATACCGCAATTATATGTGGATGAAAAGCTTTTGGCAAAAGAATTGTTTGAGGATGAAGTCCCGATAGAAAGTATAGTGGAAAGACTATGTTCCCTTGTAAGGGATTGCGCAAAAGCCGACAGGGACATAGCTTTAAAAAAAGCTACTTCCTATATTGATGAAAATCTTTTTAACTGTCAGCTTACCGTGGGTGCTGTTGCAGAGTATGCAGGTCTTTCTCAAAGTGAATTTGTAAAGATATTCCGGAAAATTTCAGGTGTAACGCCGGGGGACTATATCGGCGAAAAGAGAAGCCTTAAAAGTACAGAATACCTGAAAGAAAATAAGTCCGTGGAAAAGGCGGCGTTTCTTGTAGGATTTTCAGCGGTAGAAACATATATCCGTACTTTTAAAAAGCATATGGGAATGACTCCCGGCACCTGGAAGAAAAAGAATTTATGAAAAAGAGGTGAAAAGAGTGAAATTTGAACTTTTAAAATCCAATAAAATCAAGGTTACAATGAATGCGGAGGATTGCAGGGTTCTTGGAATTTCCTTTGATGCAATGGCGAAAAATTCTCCCGAATCCAGAGAGGCATTTTTCAAGCTTCTCCGTCGTGCGGAAGCAGAGGTGGGTTTCACTTGCGACAATGCCCGTCTTGTTGTAGAAGCGGCTATTCAGGCGGAAAAAAGCGAGATGACACTCTTTGTTACCAAGGTTGATAATGAAGAGGAAAAGGCGCTCTTTGACAAGCTTTCAAAGATTAATCTTGACCTGTTGCAGAAAGATTTGAAAGAGCTTAGAGACAAGAAAGAAGAAAAAGAGGAAAAACCCACTGCAAGCACCATGATTGAATTTCTGGATTTTGAAGATGTAATAAAAATGTGCCATACAATGCGTGAATGCTTCTGGGGAAATCTTTACTCTTATAGGGATAAATATTATATGACCATGCTTCCTGCTTACATACCAAAGGCTTCGGAGTTCGGTACAGTATGCCCCGAAAACTACCGAAGCATAGTGGAGGAACACGGAAAAGTTATAGTAAAGAATAGTGCATTTTTATTCATACGAAACAGGTTTAGTGAATAACAAAAGAGCTTGCGAATACGCAAGCTCTTTTTGTGTGTGAATTTATAATTATTTAATAACTCTTACTTTAATTATACCCTCAATTGCTTTCAATTCGTTTGCAATTGCTTCGTCTGCATCAGCTACGTCAAGGATTGTGCAAGCATAATCGCCGCGGCTCTTATTAACCATATTCTCAATGTTAATACCCTTGCCGGCAAATGCGGAGGTAATGCTTGAAATCATATTGGGAACATTCTTGTGAAGAACTGTGATTCTTGTAGCACCTGCTGTTCTGGGAAGCTCACAGTTAGGATAGTTAACGGAATTTACAATGTTACCGTTTTCCATATATTCTATAAGCTCTTTTGCAGCCATAACAGCACAGTTGTCTTCACTCTCTGCACTGGAAGCACCAAGGTGGGGAATAGCAACTACGCCATTGAGGCCGATAACCTCGTCAGAGGGGAAGTCTACTACATAAGAAGAGATGAGACCAACCTCAAGTGCACTCCTCAGGGCATCTGTATCAACAAGTTCGCCACGGGAGAAGTTCAGGAGCTTCGCGCCTTTCTTAACGGATGACTTGAAGAGTTCAGCATTGAACATACCGCGTGTAGCATCCATAAGGGGAAGATGAAGTGTAATATAGTCAGCTTCAGCGAGAGCATCCTTAAGCTCATTCTTAATGATTGTGTGTCTGTCGAGGCTGAGAGCAGCCTTAACGGAAATATAGGGGTCATAACCGATTACTTCCATACCAAGGTGATGTGCTGCATTTGCAACAAGTACACCGATAGCACCAAGACCGATTACAGCAAGCTTTTTGCCCTTGATTTCGCAGCCTGCGAAATTGCCCTTTCCCTTTTCAACCATTTTGCCTACTTCGGCGCCGTTGCCCTTAAGTGTCTTTGCCCATTCGATACCGCCAACGATATCACGGGAAGCAAGAAACAAACCTGCAATAGTAAGCTCCTTAACAGCATTAGCATTAGCACCGGGAGTATTGAATACTACAATACCCTTTTCAGCACACTTATCTGTAGGGATGTTGTTTACACCTGCACCTGCACGCGCAACTGCCTGAAGAGAGTCCGGAAGCTCCATATCGTGCATATTGAAGCTGCGGAGAATTATACAATCGGGATTTTCACAGTTATCTGTGATTGCATATTTTACTTTGTCAAAATTGTCAAGACCGCACCTTGCAATCTTGTTAAGAGTTAAGAGATTATACATAGTATCAGTTCCTTTACTTGTTTTCGTTTTCAAACTTAGCCATAAAGTCTACAAGTGCCTGAACACCCTCGATAGGCATAGCGTTGTAGATGCTTGCTCTCATACCGCCAACAGATCTGTGACCCTTGAGGTTAACAAAACCTGCTGCTTCTGCTTCCTTACAGAACTTCTTATCAAGGTCAGCGTCGCCTGTAACGAAGCATACATTCATCATCGAACGGCACTCTTTATCTGCTGTTGCTTTGAAAAGAGTTGAGTTATCAAGGAAATCGTAAAGGATATTTGCTTTCTTTTCATTTCTTTCCTTCATTGCCTCAAGACCGCCGTTCTGGAGCGCCCATTTATAAACAAGACCTGCAATATAAATTGCATAGCAGGGAGGGGTGTTGTACATTGAGTCGTTATCAGCCATTGTCTTATAATCAAGCATTGTGGGAATATCCTCACGCGCATTTCCCATTAAATCCTCACGGATAATAACAACTGTAAGACCTGCAGGAGCCATATTCTTCTGTGCACCTGCATAAATAACGCCAAACTTTGTAACATCTACGGGTTCACTTGTAATACAAGATGACATATCTGCAACAAGTACCTTGTCGCCTACATTGGGAACTGTGGGGAACTTTGTTCCGAAAATTGTGTTGTTGTAGCATACGTGAACGTAATCAGCATCCTCACGCACCATATCTGGTGTAATTTCGGGAATATAGCTGAATGTCTTATCTTCTGAAGTTGCAATACACTTCGCATCGCCGTATTTCTTAGCTTCCTTAAAAGCTTTACCTGAGAACTGACCTGAAACAACGTAGTCAGCCTTACCTGTTTTCATAAGGTTAAGAGGAACTGCCGCAAACTGTGTTGAAGCACCGCCCTGAAGGAAAAGCACCTTATAGTTATCAGGTATATTCATAAGTTTTCTGAAGTTAGCTTCAGTCTCTTTGATTATTGCATCGTAAACAGGGGAACGATGACTCATTTCCATAACGCTCATACCGCTGTCCTGAAATTCAATAAGCTCCTTTTGTGCTGTTTCAAGCACCTCAAGAGGAAGCATGCTGGGACCTGCGGAAAAGTTATAAACTCTTGCCATAATAATAGCCTCCTAAAAAATAAATGATTAATATATATTATACTATTATATTTTTTAGGTGTCAATTTGTTTCAGTACTTTTTTAGCGATTTTTCTCCAAAAAGTTCAAAAAAGTTTTTCTAAAATCAACCATTAGTGGAAGTTTTTGGAGACTTCACTCCCGTTACTATTTCTTTGATTCCGAATACAAGGATAAATCCGCCAAAAAGTCTGGAAAGGAGTTCCGAGGACATATTAGAGGAAACATATGCTCCAAGTATTGCAAAAGGAATTCCCGATAAAATAACGGGGAAAGCCGTTTTGAAATCTATCTTTTTGTTCTTTATATGGATGACAAGAGCGCAGAGGGAAGAGGGTATAAAACAGAAGAGATTCAGACTTTGGGCACTCTGTTGATTTACGTCTAAAAACATTCTTGCAGCAGGAATAAGAATCATTCCTCCGCCAACCCCCATTCCGCCTAAAATCCCTGACAGAAAGCCGATAATAACCGCCAGCATATAATCACCCTCCTATCAGTAATTTTACAGATGCAAGTACCATAACAGCACCAAAGCCTATACGGATAAATCTTCCCGAAAGACGGGAAAGAAGCTTCGCACCTAAAAGTGCCCCCAGGGTAGCACCGCCTGCCGCTTTTACAATGTTTCCCATATCTGCAAACCCTGCCATAGTATAGACAAACACTCCTGCAATTGTCAGGGGAAGAATAATCATAATGGAGGTGGCGTGTGCTTTTTTTTCATCAAGGGAAAAGAATTTTTGTAGAATCAGCACGGCAATAATTCCGCCGCCCGAAGCAAAAAATCCGTTTATAAATCCGATGGGGATTCCCCATAGAAGTCCTTTTTTCTTCATCAGGATACCAGCATCTCAAGACGGAGTTTATCTGCAATCATTGCGATAAATTCAGAGTTTGTGGGCTTTCCCTTGTTGTTGCTTACCGTGTAGCCGAAGAGTTTATAAAGCTCTTCCTCATTACCTCTTATGCAGGCAACCTCAATAGCATGACGGATAGCTCTTTCAACACGGCTTGGTGAGGTGTTGTGCCTTGTGGCAACCTTGGGGTAGAGCTGTTTTGTAACGGCATTTATAAGCTCTGTGTCCTTTATACTCATAATAATTGCATCACGAAGATACTGATAGCCCTTGATGTTTGCAGGAACACCTACGGAATGAATTGTCTTGGTTACGGAAATTTCAAGTGCGCGGTCGCTTGGACGGTCGCCTGATGCACCCTTTTCCGCATATGCAATTTCCTGTATGGAGCTTCCAGCAAGCTTTGGCATACACAGAAGCTTTATCCTCTCATAAACAGTTTCGTTGTCACAGGGCTTTATCATAAAATAATCAGCACCCAACTGCATACAGATATTGGTTACGTGCTCTCTTTTTGCACCACTCATAACAATTACCACGGGACGGTAAGTACGGGAAAGAGCATTTATTTCTTTTAAGAGACCAATGCCGTCAAGCTGAGGCAGAACAATGTCCATAAGTATTGCATCGGGAGAATACTTCTTTATTTTCTCCAATGCATCAAGTCCGTCAGATGCGGCGGCAATAAGCTCAATATCGCTTTTCCCGTCAAAAAATGATTTCATTTGCATAGTAAGTTCGCGGTTGTTGTCTGCAATAAGCAGTTTTATCTTGGTTTTCATACTGTTTCCTCCAATTTGTTTTTTATTGTAGTTTGAATATTACCATATTTTGGAAATTAATGCAAGAACTTTTTTCCAAAATATGGTAAAAACATAAAAACCGACGAAAAACAGCAGCATAAAAAAACAGATATACCGATATTTCGGCATATCTGTTTTAGCTTATTGTAACTTCGGTTTTCTGCATTTCCTATCCATTCGCCAAGGGTTACTTCTTTTGGAGAAGTGCGAATTAGTTTTATAACAAAATTACAGTTCGTACTATTACTGTTCCGCTAACATATTCTCAATAAATATGCCGTAACCCCGTGTGGGGTCATTTACTAAAACATGGGTTACAGCACCTATTATTTTACCGTTCTGGATGATAGGTGAGCCGCTCATTCCCTGAATAATTCCCCCTGTTTTGCTGAGAAGCTCCGGGTCAGTTATCTCAATTGACAGACCTTTTGATGTTGCACCGTAGGGCATGGAGCGAAGAATTTCTATTTTATATTCTTTTGTTTCTCCGTCTATGGTAGAGAGGATAGTTGCATCTCCCGTTTTAACCTGACTCATTACGCCGACGGGATAGGTTTTTCCTTCAATATTATAATGGGGAAATATTTCTCCGAATATACCCGCCTCGCAGTTTTTTTCAATCGTACCCGAAATTTCATCCGTGCCGGAAAAGCTTCCGCAAATTTGTCCAGGGACTCCCTGTTTACCCTTTTTTACGGAAATGACGTAGCTTTTTTCAATACTTCCCGTTGCAACATCAAAGAGTATTCCCGTGTCACTGTCGCTGATTCCGTGCCCCAATGCACCGTAGGTAAAATTTTCTGAATTTACGTACGTCATTGTGCCGACACCTGCACTGCTGTCACGAACCCACAGCCCAAGCTTAAGCTTGCCGTCGCTGTCATCGCAGACGGGTTGTAGGGTAACTTTTTTGATTTCCTTTTGCCTTTTTACTGTAAGTATAACAGTCTGTGTCAGAAGAGGTGGGACATCCTCACTTGTTTTGGGTATTTTGCCGTTTATTTCGAGGATTATATCTCCGGGCAGAAGCCCTGCTTTTTGTGCAGGGGATATTTCTTCTCCGTTGCAGATTACAGGTGCGAGATTTGTAACAATCAGCCCTTTGTTGAAAATTTTCAGTCCCACCAATTCCCCCGAAACGGTTAATGTCTGTGGTTTGGTGACATTGACTTTAACCTTTCTGAACGGGATGTTGATTGCACTCAGCGTTGAGTCGTATGTTCCGCATTTGAGGGGAGTAAGAGTGCTTTCATTTGAAATGGTACACACACCCTCCGGCATACCACTTACACTTACGCCCAATCCGAGATAACCGTTGTGAACTTCGCTTTCGTACATGGTTATTTCTTTAGGAAACGCAGATAATATATCTAAATATATAATCAATGCCGATACGGTTAAGGCAATAAGACAACATAAACCTTTTTTAAAAATTTTCATAATTTTGCCCTCCTATGCTTATGTTGTCATAATTTTCGGTTTGTTATGTTAGGAAATAAATTCTTTTAAATTTTTAAATGTGTAGCCCTCTTTTCTTGCATAATCAATAACATCACCCAACGCATCGGCATTACCCTTTGAAACGGCATGAAGCAAAAGCACACATCCCGGATGGATGTCGGAGGTGATTTTGGAGAATGCCTGCTCCTCCGTCACATTGTCATTCCAATCCACATATGCCTGGGACCAGAAAACGTTTGTATAACCCAAATCCTTTGTAATTGCTAATGTTTTTTCACTGTATTCTCCTTTGGGCGGTCTAAGGAAAACGGACTTTTCTCCGCAAATTCCGTATATCAGTCTGTCAAGTTCAAAAAGCTCATTTTTTAAAACTTCAATATCTTTGATGCTCGGCAGGGACGGATGGTTTACCGTATGGTTTCCTATAATGTGTCCTTCCTTTGCCATCCTTTTTATCAGGTCAGGGTTTTCTTTTACGTAGGGACCCGTCACAAAAAATGCTGCCTTTACACCTTTTTCACGAAGTGTGTCCAGAATTATCGAGGTGTATCCGTTTTCATACCCCTCATCAAAAGTGAGGTAAATGTTCTTTTTATCCGTATCCTCTTTGTAAATGCAGTGATATTCTTCCATCTGCTTTTTCTGGGCTTCGGTAAATTCGGGACCGCTTTCTGTTCTTCTGAAGCCCCAACCTATACATTTTTCCGAAAGGGAGGAGTAGTCCTCGTTTCTGCTTACGGAAGTTTCCTGCGCTTTATGTACTGTACATCCGCTTAAAAATAGAGTTAGGATTGCAACGGTTGCAAGTATCTTTTTCAGTTTAATCAATCCTTTCAAATAAAAATAGCACTGTCAGAAGTGACAGTGCTATTTTATTCCTGTTATATTAAAATATTACCTGGATTTTTTTGCGCCGTTCTTCCATGCTGCCCAAACAGGAGAAGCAATGAAGAGTGAAGAATATGTTCCTGCCACAATACCTACGATAATGGGAAGGGCAAATTCCTTTATGGAGTCAACGCCCATTACATAAAGAACACAGATTGTGAGAAGTGTTGTAATAGAGGAGTTGATTGCTCTGAAATAAGAATTTGTGATTGCTTCGTCTGCAATATCATTGGCAGTAGTAGATTTCTTAGCAAAACGGCTGTTTTCACGAACACGGTCAAATACAATGATTGTAGCATTGATGGAGTAACCGAGGATTGTGAGAATTGCTGCAATAAAGCTTGTATTAACTGTAAAACGGAACAGAGAATAGAAACCAAGCATTATGATAACGTCATGAGCAAGAGCAATTACAGCACAGGTGCCTGACCTGAAGTCAAAACGCCATGTGATGTAAAGAAGCATAAGAACAACCGCAAGAACAATAGCCTTAAGAGAGTCGGCGATAAGTCTCTTACTTACATTACCGTCAACCTTTTCAACCTCAGAAACGTGCTTCTGCTCAAGCTTATATTCAGCCTTGATTGCATCAACAACGGCCTTGCTCTGTTCATTTGTAAGCTCGGTTGTTTTTATGGAAACACCGCTGTCGCCCATCTTCTGAACAACGATATCTTTAGCATCGGAGTTTGTCTTAACAAGCTCTGTAATACGGGCTTCAACTTCTTTGTCGTACTTTGTTCCGTTAAGCTCAAAGCTGAGTGTGGAACCGCCGGTAAAGTCAATACCTAAGTTAAGTCCCTGAACTAAAAGGGAAACAATGCTGACAACTATAAGAATAGCGGAAAAAATGAAGAAAATTTTACTTTTTGATGTAGGTGATTTAATCATTTTTCAGCCCCCCTTTTTGATAAACCGTAGAATACAGGATTCTTAACGCCGAAACCAACAATCTGCTTAAGCAAGAACTTTGTAAGTGTTACAGCAGTAAGCATACTGATAACGATACCGATGAAAAGTGTAACAGCAAAGCTCTTAACCGTACCTGTACCGAAGAAGTAAAGAACTACTGATGCAATAACGGTAGTGATGTTGGAGTCAATGATTGCTGTAAGTGCACGCTTGAAGCCGCCGTTTACTGCTGCACCAACGCTCTTTCCTGCGCGAAGCTCGTCCTTAATTCTTTCGAAAATAACAACGTTTGCGTCAACCGCCATACCGATTGACAGGATTACGCCTGCGATACCGGGAAGTGTAAGGATTACAAATCTCCACTCGGGAACGTAGAAACCTGCCATGATAAGTGTTATAATTGAAACGTATGCTATAAGAGATACGCTTGCAACAAGACCGGGAAGTCTGTATACGATAATCATAAACAGCATTACGAGAATGATACCGATAAGTGCTGCCTTAAGAGAAGTATCAAGAGCCTTGTCACCGAGAGTAGGTCCGATGCTTCTTACCTCAGCATCCTTAAGGGAGAAGGGAAGCTGACCGGAAGTAATAAGCTCTGCAACGTACTGTGCCTGCTCCTGAGTATAATCACCTGTCATAACACAAGTGTCACTGTCAATAACTTCCTGAACTGAGGGAGACATCTGAACTGTACCGTCGAGTGCAATAGCGATGATGTTCTTTCCTTCGCCAGCATTTACTGCATTTGCAGTAGCTTCGGCAAATTTCTTTCGTCCTTCAGAAGTGAATGTAAGCTGTACATAGTGCACGCTGTTACCATATTCTTCAATAGGTCCGTAGAATGCAGTAGCTTTTTTGACGTTGCCGCGGGCATCCATAATAGAATTTCCGTCTGCATCAAGGAATTCAAGCTTTGCAGTAGCGCCTATCATTTTAACAGCTGTCTGGGGGTCATCTACGCCGGGAATTTCAACTCGGATACTCGTCTTGCCCTGACGGGAAAGAGTAGCCTCGGAAAAATTCTGGTCGTCAAGACGTTTGCGGATAATTGTTTCTGCCGCACCCATATCTTCATCAGTTACCGTAGAAAGGTCTTCTACATCAGGCTCAAATACTATAACCGAGCCTCCTACAAGGTCGAGTCCCTGTCTGATACCTCTTTCTTTGTCGAAGGTACTTGGAACTCTGAAACCACCGATTGTTACGTCAAATGCCGCTACATATGCACAAGCAACAATGATAACAACAACCAGCAAGAACGCAATTACATTTTTTGCTTTCATTATTGTTCCTCCTTTGTCATTATTTATATATCACAATAACATTACTATTATATCCGCAAAAGCAAAAATAGTCAATAGAAAAACACAATTATTTACTGTTTATTCCTAATATACCGCCTGCTCCTCCGCATAAAACCCCTATTGGAAGGTTGCGGAAAAAAAGGTTAGGAAAATTACCTGATTTAAAGACTAAAATTCCAATTAAAGCTGCAGTTAAAAGGCATATCAGAGAGGCTACTATACCCGTTATCAGCCCTTGTCCGGAGGAAGCTCTTGCGCTCAAAAAAGCACAGATAAGTACGGTTAAAAATATACTGTAACGGCAGAAAGCATTAAGTAACCACTTGGCAGGCGGAAAAAATGAGAAAATCAGGCTGACTACTCCCAAAAATACAAAAGTTACCAGAAACGAAATCAAAACAAAAAGTATGTAACTTTTTAAAGAATGAAGAGAAAATATATTCATAATAAAACACCTCCGAACTATACTATTCAGAGGTGTTCTCAATTATTCGTGAATTGTGAGTACTGTGCTTATAGCCGCTTTCTGGAATTTGATAACGGACTTTTCATTGCCGATACCTGTTTCAATAAGAACTTCGTCATCCTTGATTCTGGTGATTTTTCCGACAATACCGCCGATTGTAACTATTTTGTCACCAACCTGAAGTCCGGCAAGCATTTCACTCATTTTCTTCTGCTGTTTCTTCTGAGGTCTGATAATGAGGAAATAGAAAATCAAAATCATTGGAAGGAATGTTATAATAAGACTAATTAAAGAACCTCCAACTCCTCCTGCTGTGTTTGCTGCTGCTGTTCCCTCTGCAAAAGCTGTAATCATAAAGCATCTACCTTTCTAAATTTTATTTAAAATTAAATATTATATTCTTTTATAATAGCAAGGGTGATATTGCGTGCATTTTTTTTCTCAGTAGAACGCTTGGAAGCATCCTTCTCATCGTCTACAACGGTAATGTAGAGGTCAGATGTGTTAAAAAATCCCATATCCTTGATATAATCATTATCAGCAAGGGATACTGCATAAATTTTTCCTGAATCATCTTTCAAGGTTACATATTTTCCCGAATCAATGTCAGAAATAAAGCTTCTGATGTCGACCAATATGGACTTATCCTGAAATTCGGACAATGTAGCAGCGGTTGTTATAATAATATCACTGTCAATGGCGTTTCCCAGCAATTCCATAACTTCATCAAGATTGTTCTGGGTATCGTATGTGTAATTCGCAAGCTTAATTAGTCTTTCTTTGTCACCGTCGGCATCCTGAAGCAAGGCTTCAAGATAGCTTTTTCTATCGTTGAAATTCTGTACATTGATATATTCGGGGCTTATACAGTTAATTACAAGGTCAGGCACACTTTTACGGCAGGAGGTTATGGTAAACGTCAGCACGCATACGGCAAAGAGCATGAAAAAGAAAATATGCCATTTATAATAATTGAAAAAAGCTCTCATAAAAAAATGTCACCCTCCGCTGAAATAGTGAATAGAAAAATCGAACACAACATATTATATATCAAAAGTTTTCCTTTTACAAGCACTTTATCTAAAATTTTCAATGTGTTCACATTTGGGGAGGCATAAGATAAAATGAAGCTTTGTGAAAAATACAATCTTTCTACGGCAATTGCAATGGTAATTGGCTCCGTTATTGGCAGCGGTGTGTTTTTTAAGGCAGAGACAGTTGCCCGCATAACTCACGGCAACGGAAGAATGGGACTTCTGGCGTGGAGTATGGGCGGACTTAGTATGATGGTGTGTCTTTTAAGCTTTTCAATAATTGTGTCAGAAACAAAAAGATGTGACGGATTGCGGGGGATTGGAGAGATAACAGTAGGCGAGGGATACTCATATTATCTGGGGTGGTTTATGGCAACTGTCTATTATCCTGCTCTTGCGAGTGTTCTTTCATGGCTTAGTGCAAGGTACAGTCTGCTGGCAATAGGGATGGGGGACAGCAGCGGAGGATTGTGTATGCTTCTGGCAGGACTTTTCCTTGTAATAAGCTTTGCACAAAATTCACTTTCCCCGAAACTGTCGGGGAGTGTACAGAAGATAACAACCGTTATTAAACTTATTCCCCTTGTTTTGATGATAATATTTGGTATCAGGAGAGGGGTAACATCAGACACCCTGTATAATAATCTGTTTCCTATGCATCAGACAAACACGGTGGGAAACACCTTTCTCCCCTCAGTGAGTGCAGTTATGTTTGCCTATGAGGGGTGGATAGCCGCCCTCAGTATCGGAAAAGAACTTAAAAACAGCAGAAAAAATCTCCCTTTGGCACTTGTGCTTGGCGGTGTATCGGTGCTTTTGGTTTATGTCCTTTATTATATGGGGATTATGGGTGCTGTTTCATCGGATATTCTCCTTAATTACGGAAGCGACGGAATAAAAATTGCATTTTCAAATGTTTTGGGAAATGCATCGGGGCTTCTGCTTGGTTTTGTTGCAATTTCGTGTATAGGTGCATTAAACGGAATGATGTTCAGTTTAGGCCGGGCGGTGTATTTTGTCAGCAAAGACGGTCAGGGCCCGTCGCCCAAACTTTTTTCCGAACTAAACCCTGTAAGCGGAATGCCCGTAGCATCATTTTCCTTGGGGCTTGTGTTTTCGGTCCTGTGGCTGTTTTTCCTTTTTGGAACACAAATATCTGAGGAGGCCCTTTTCGGGAAATTCGGGTTTGATATATCGGAGATTCCTGTAGTAACTGTCTACGGAATGTATATTCCCGTATTTTTTTCCTTTTTAAAAAAATGGGGGAGAAAAATATCACCGTTGAAGAAATTTGTGGTCGGTATGGGGATAATCGCTTGCATTTTTACTGCAATCTGTGCAATATACGCACATTTTACTGATATGACAGATTATATTCTTGTGTTTGTTGCCATAATGCTTGCAGGAAGCCTGTTCAGAAAAGGGGATGTAAAAAAAGTCCAGAACGCAAAAAGATGATAATAATACGGAATATAGAAAGTTTATAATTGCAATTTGTGTTAAATTGGTTGAAAAATCTCAATTTATTCGATTTTTCTGCTTTTTTTAATACAACCAAGCGGAATTAGTATCCGTATTTATCGCATCTGTTCCGTATAAGAATAATAGCTCGTCAATGTCATTTTCTTTAACAAATTCACTTACAGGGAAGCGGTAGTATCTTAAATCTATCATATAAATATTTTCGTACTCGCAGGACAGAAAGTTTGCAGTACAATGAGCGTAGGAATCCTTTATAATGAGAAGATTTTTTCCGCTTTTCGACTTGTTTCTGATTTTCGTAAGTGCATGGTTTCCGTCGGCAAAGACGGGGTATTTATCGTCATTTTCAAGATGCTCCCTGAAAAAGAAGCTATCGTGAGTTTTTTCGTATTCTTTTCCGTTTGATATGCTTACCTCCAAATCAAACCCCGAATGCCAAAGCTCTATATCCTCTCCTTTTGTCAGGAAATATCCGCTTGAAGCACGGGTCGTTCCGCAGAAATTTTTGTGTGTTTCTATGTTGAATTTTCCTTTGCCAAGGGGGTTGAGTCCTGCCTCTTTCATAAACTCAGAATACAGTATATAACAGCCATATGATGTCAGGTGATGGTCTGTTTTGTAATAGACTGTATTTCCGCTTTCAAAAGCACTTTTAAGTGAATCCCTTACATCTGTGAGTTGCGTGTTGGAGAGAATTTCCTCTGCTTTTGAAAAAATATAATCATCGCAGTAGAGGGCATTTTTATCGGGAACAATTTCTGACATGACATACCCGGGAGACGGAACAATAATCATTCTGGAGGGAAGCTTTACTTCTTTTGAAAAATCCTCAAAACGGGACAGATTATTAATTATATTTTTTTCATTAAGGGGTTTTGGGGCATTGATAAGATAACCCTCACGGCACATATAAACATCTTCAAGAATGTTTCCACCCTCAAGTAGCTTCATATAAGAATTTGCCCCTACAAAAAAGCTTCTTCCGAAGATTCTGTCTTCCAGATATTTTTCCGAGCCTTTAAGATATGTTGTATCCAGAAGCGTGTTGACGGAAAACATCGGCATTTTGGCAGTATTGCGCTTCTCGTTTTCAAGGTAGTTTGTTTGCGGTGCGGTTATAAGGGTTACGATTGAAACCACGCCTATAAACAACACAAAAACAAGAATTATTATTAAGCTTTTAATATTTTCTTTTTTCATAGTAACACCTTAAAATCTGAAATAGAGGAAAGGATTGTAGCTTTCACTTACAAGGGATGCTGTGCAAAGCACAAGAGCAAGAACAACAAGGCACAGCTTTACGGGAAACTCTGCACTCTTACCTTTGAGCTTTTCATAAAGCTTTGCAAAAAGCGGGGTAGAGGCAACGGCACCTAAGGCAAGAAGCGGAATCCACGCAATATTTTGCGGATGACTTCCCAAAAGACCGTTTGCTTTCCCAAACATTGCACAAAGGTATCCACGGGCATTGGCAAAACTTTCCGATGCAAAGAATATCCATCCGACAATCACAACAAGTATGGTATAAATCCGTGATATGAATACGGGAAGCTTGTCAAAAAGTTTATTTAGGACAAGCTTTTCGGCAAGCAGAATCACTCCGTAGTATATTCCCCAGCAAATAAAGTTAAGTCCTGCTCCGTGCCAGAGTCCCGTCAGCGACCATACTATCATAATATTGAGTACAAAACGGAGCTTTCTAACTCTGTTTCCCCCAAGGGGTATGTAAACATAGTCACGGAACCATGTGCTAAGGGATATGTGCCATCTTCTCCAGAAGTCGGTAACGGTTTTTGCAATGTAAGGATAATTGAAGTTTATACAGAATTCAAATCCCATCATTCTTCCAAGACCGCGAGCCATATCGGAGTATCCTGCAAAGTCAAAATATATCTGGAATGTATACGCCAGAGCCCCAAGCCACGCACCAAGGATACCAAACTCATTTGGTGTCGCACTTACCGATGTCCACAAAACACCGAAACGGTTGGCAAGAAGAACTTTTTTTGACAGACCGATGAGAAACAGACAAATACCGCTTTCAAAGTTTTTCAGGGATTCTTTTCTGTCACCAAGCTGGTCGCTTACATCACTGTATCTGACAATGGGACCTGCGATGAGCTGAGGGAAAAGTGAAATATATGCGGCAAAATCTATGATGTTTCGTTCGGGTTTGCAGGTGTTACGGTACACATCAATAACATAGCTCATTGCCTGAAATGTATAAAATGAAATTCCGATAGGGAGAATAACCTCATGAACGGGTATCTGGTGAAGATAGGGGAGCTTCCTCAGTAAATCCAGCACCATACCTGTGTACTTGAAATATCCGAGTGCCGCTAAATTAAGTACAACAAAGACAGCAAGCAAAAGCTTTCTTTGCCTGCTGTCTTTACTTTTTTCTATAACGAGAGCCCCCGTGTAATTCAGAACAATTGATGCAATCATCAAAAGTACGTAAACAGGTTCTCCATATGCATAAAATACAAGGTTAACCGCTAAAAGGAACAGATTTCTCACCTTTTTGGGCAATACGTGATACAAAATCAGTACTGCAGGCAGAAATATAAACAAAAACGGTATGCTTGAAAAAACCATGGAAAAACATTCCTTTCAAAAGGAAGCTTTTATTTTACATAACTGTCAAATATTGACTTCATTTTTGCGTGCTGGGGAGCAAGGAACATTGAAACGAATGTCCCCTTTTTGCCTACCGTGCATTGCTGGGCGAGGGCGTAATTTTCGGGGTCGTAGGATTTGGACTGTTCTTTAACCTCAGAAAGTCTGATACCGAGAAGAACCTGAATCATTTCAGCGGCTTCCTCGGAAACAGCTTCAATCATAACGATTTCGTCAGGGAAAGCCCCTTCAATGGTAACAAAGGAAGCCGCCTGCTTAACAAGAGAAGTATCTATTCCGTAAAGACTTTCAAGTCTTGCAGTCGGAACATCAAGAGGGTCAACAACACCTGCACCTGACACAATTGCATTTTTAACTGTGGCTAAATCTACAGAAGGAGCCTTAACTTCTTCCTTAGAAACCGGCTCTTCGGAGAGTGCTTCCTCGGAGGTTTCCTCTGCTTCCTCTGGGGTATCGGGTGTATTTTCAGCCTCAGCAGGCTGTGTTTCTTCTGTTACTTGTTTTGCATTTTCTTCTTCAGTCACGGGAACTCCCTTTACTCCGCAACCGCTGAAGCATACTGTAAAGAGAATTACTGCAACCAGGAATATACTGAGCTTTTTCATAGTTTTTCTTCCTCCAAAATTATCTTAATTCTTCAGGAACATGTGTCCTTAAATAATCAATCCATACCATATCACCGGTTTTGGTGAAGTGGATACCCATACCGCCGAAATCACTGCAGTATTCTTTTATCAGGTAGCCGTCAGGTCCGGTAACAACCTCGGAAATATTGATAAAATACCATTTGTTGTCTTTACAAACCTGTTCAAGACGGGCATTGTACTGAGCTATTTTGGTATTGTTAAGCTTTGAACCTTTTATATTACTGCTGGTGGCAATGGGAGTAACTGACTGCATAAAAATCTTTACATGGGGAGATTTTTCAAGAATTCTGTTGGCGAGAGTTACAATGTTTCCTATTTCCTCCTCAACGCCAAAGCTGATTCCATTCATTCCCAGCATTATGTAAACTTTATCGACACCGCTTGCCAAAACAGCATCCTCAATTGTCATCTTTACGCCCTTATATGAGGGGTGGATGGCGTTTGTTGTGTTGAGAGGCTGCAGGGCGTTACGGGCACTCATACTGCCGGCGCAAAGGAAAGTTGCGTTTCCCAGCTCTCCCGTAGCGGCACAGTAATTTTTAAGTGAAAGGGTTACGGAGTCGCCTACAAGAGCGCAATTGTCAAAATAGCTTATATCAACGGCAGGACCTTGCACAACACGGGGAACAAAAAATGAAATATATGAGTCATACAAGCTGTCATAAAAATTGGGTGCAGTATTTATTGCGGAGCCGATGCCCTTTGAATCTGCCGCTTTTTTAAACTTGTAAATAATTGATGCAACTTCATTTTTCTTAATGGGTCGGTAGGGGTAAAAATATCCGTTTTCGTAACCGTTTATCATATCAGCCATTTTGCAGACAGCTACTGCTGAACGGGCATAAGCATTTACATCAAGCGAATCCTTGAATTGGTCAGGCTCATTAACCTTTTTCAGCCCTATGTCAAATTTATGAGCATAACGTATGACAAAGGTTGCAACCTGCTCTCTCGTAATATTTTTATCTGCGCCGAAAAGGTCAGGGTAAATACCTGCCGCAATACCGTTTTCGTATGCCCAGCAGATTGCATTGTAATACTTATCCTCAGGGGATATATCTGCAAAGGGACACTCTTTTTGAGGAGTGTAGCTATTGTCCTCGAAAAGGTACATCATATAGAGATAATTGATAACTCCTGCACGGGTTTCATATTTCTCGGGGAAAAACTCCTCTGCATCCTCAATAATATCTGCTTTGTTAAGGGCGGAAACTGCTTCGTGAAACCACATTTCCTCGGAAACATCGGAAAAGGGGTTTTCCCACGGTGCTTCCGTTTGCGCACATATGGGGAGCAGACAGAGCATCAATACTATACACAAGGGGAGTATCAAACGCTTTCTCATCCTAAAGACCACTCTTTCTGGGTGAATATTATAGAAATAATAATAACACAAATTACAGAAAAAAACAATATTTTTTGTCAAAATAAGGATAAAAAAGTTAATATATTGAAAATAAAAAGAAATCTGTATAAAAAATCCCGGAAAGATATTTCTTTCCGAGATTGAAATTTACATAAGAGGGGCAAAAAGCCTTAGTAATGCATTGAGAATTTTCTTGAAAATATTAGGACTTGTACAGCTTTGGGGAGTTATCACTGTACATTTTTCAAGGGTGCCTTCAAAATCTTTTTTCACGGAAGCAACAACGGGACAATCCAGAAACCAAGCCGCACATTCGAAGTGGAGATACAAGCTTCTGAAGTCAAGATTGATACTTCCCACCACCGAAACCTCATCATCGCTTAAGAAGGTTTTTCCGTGGATAAAACCTGGATCATATTCATAAAGCTTTACTCCTGCATCCAGAAGCTCTTTGTAATAACTGTAACCCACAGCTCTGACATACCAATGGTCCGCCACTCGCGGGCAGATTATTTTTATGTCAATTCCGCTGTATGCGGCGTTTGTAAGTGCCACCACCATCTCGTGGTCGAGGACAAGATAGGGAGTGGTGATATAGACATATTTTTTCGCTTTGTTTATTATGTCCAGATACACCGTTTCGCCTGTCTGAAATTTGTCGTGAGGCATATCACAGTAGGGCATAACGTAACCGCAATATGATTCATTTTCCGTATCAGCCGTAAATTCAGGTTCAAAAAGGGTTATATCCTCACTTCGGTATGAAACATGATTCCAGAGAGTAAGGAACATCCGTGAAAAACAAAATGCCGCTTCCCCCTTAATCATAACCGACATATCTTTCCATTGTCCTTGAGGATAATTTATGTTTATATATTCATCGGAAAGATTTGCTCCGCCCGTATAAGCAACTATTCCGTCAATAACCATAATTTTTCTGTGGTCACGGTTGTTCTGGAGAGCAGAAAGAAACGGCGTGAAGGGGGAGAATACCCTGCACTTTATACCGTAGCTTTCAAGAAATTTGGGGTATTTTTTCGGAAGAGTGACCATGCTTCCCATTCCGTCATACATAACCCTGACATCTACGCCCTCCGCGGCTTTCTTCTTCAATATTTCTAAAATGGAATCCCACATTTGTCCTTCGCCGATAATGAAAAATTCAATAAATATATACTTTGTTGCTTTCTGAAGCTCAGACAGCATACTGCTGAACATATCCTCCCCCTGAGGAAAATACTCTGCAGAGGATACCTTATATGCATTCATTCCCGACACATTGTTGATATATTTTACAATGGATGAGCGATGGGGAAATTTTTTGGATATTTCCTTGGAAACTTCTTCTTTTTGGGGATATTTTCCGTTAATCTCTTTTTCCAGAGCCGAAAGGCTCTGAAAGTAGTTTTTGGTATGCATCTGTCCCGTGATAAAAAGGTAAAACAGGCCGCCAAACAGAGGCACCATAAGAATCGGGACAACCCACGCCAGCTTATACGAGGGGTTGGAGTGTCTGTTTATAATAATAACTACGGTAATGATACTTATTATCTGTAACGCTATATCAAAATAAATAAAATATTCGCTGATACGCATAAGAGAAGCAACTATTGCCAAAAACTGCAGTATGAGAAAAATACTTACAATCGTTGCCTGACTGAACAGCCCTTTTAGAAATTTACGCATAACGAATCACTCCATTAGTCAATAGGAAATTTCGACAGTTCTGGTATCGGGATTCCACGTTACATCAGCATTTACAGCCTCCGAAACAAATCTGACGGGAACTACGTTGGAACCGTTTATATTAATAGGCACTGCCTCATATTCGGAAATAATTCCGTTTAAGGTGATTTCTCCCTTTGGAGTTATTATTACAGTATCGGTGTCCTTTATACACGTAACATTGCCCGTTTCCTTTTCCCAGGAAACAGTATAGTCCATCATTTCCATAAGTGCACGGAGGGGAACATAGGTTCTTCCGTCCTTTATGATAGGTGCAGCATTGTCAAAACGCACATTTTCTGCATTATAATTTACATAAACGGGTGTGCTGAAAGGAATACCCATATACAGTGCAAAGCTTTTTGCATAAGTTCCCTGGGAAGCCTGCAACGTCATTTTACCGCAGCCTGAAAATGCATATTCATCAATCCATTCGACGCTTGCGGGGATACATATAAGTCTAAGCTCACTGCAGCTTGCAAAAGCCATGGAATCTATATAAATAACACTGTCTGACACATATACACTGCGGAGGGCTTCATTTGCCATAAAAGCTCCGCTTCCGATAGCGGTAATTCCGTCGGGGATATCAACGTGAGTATCTCCTCCCTTGTAAGAAACCAAAATGCCGTTTACCGTAACAAAATCAGTATCCTGTCCGTAAAGCCACGCTGTATCGTCAAAAGCACCTGCACCGATGTGTGAAACGGTAGTAGGTATAGTTATTTTCTCAAGGTTTTTACAATGTACGAAAGCATTATCGCCGATTTTTTCTGCTGAGTAGGGAAGAATAACCTCCTTTACAGCTTCATTATATGCAAATGCATTTGAAGCAATGGTTATTACTCCCGAGGGGATATTTACAACCTCTGCCACACCGTTGTATCGAAGAAGTGTGGAGGTCCCCAGCATTACAAATTCAGAAGAGGAATCAATAACCCAATTGGTGTTGTCAAAGGCACTTGCTTCTACATAGCCGGGAAGTCCATTCATATTGACATAGGAGAGGTTTGTACAGTTAGCAAAAGCTTTGTTTCCTATATATGAAACGGTAGAGCTTATCTCAATCCTTGAAAGATTGGGACAGGCTGCAAATGCTTCTGCAGATACCGTTGTGATTCCGTCGGGAATTATCACGCTTGTCAGCGTGGGGGAGCCTGCAAAAGCACGGTAGCCGATTGAAACAACGTTGTACCCTCCCAAAGATGTGGGTATGGTAATATCCTTAGGCTCTCCTGCAAAACCTGTAATTGTTCCTGAAGCCTTGTCAAGGAAATACAGCACGTTGCCAACCTTGTAAACAGGAATTCTGGGTGCCGCAAGGGTATGAAAGTGTGCGGTTAATATTATAAGCAAAAGTGAAATTACAATTTTTAGTTTTTTCATTTATATCACCTCGAATTCATAATTATACAGGAAAAACGCTCTTTTGTCAAATTGGAAGAGATTTGCATAATGTATAAAGAAGGATGTGATATAATGCCAAGAATATATTTAAGTCCCTCAACACAGGAGGGAAATATGTATGTAATCGGCGGAAGTGAGGAGTATTATATGAATCTCATTGCCGATGCAATGATTCCGTATCTTAGGTCAAGCGGAATACAGTATACAAGAAATAGTCCGGGTTCGTCTGCTGCCGGTTCAATTGCTGAGTCAAACCGTGGAAATTATGATTTGCATCTGGCAATCCATTCAAACGCAGCACCCGAGGGTCAGTACGGGACATACAGAGGAGTGGATGTGTACTATTCTCCCATAAGCACACGGGGAAGACGGGCAGCAGATATTTTTGCAAGAAACCTGAAAAGTATTTACCCGCTTCCGTCGAGGGTGCGTGCTATAAGCACAACAACTATCGGAGAGGTTACTCAGACCCGTGCTCCTGCGGTTTTTCTTGAATTGGGGTATCACGACAATGTGCAGGATGCAACATGGGTAAGCAACAACATAGACAGAATTGCTGCAAACTTAGTTCTTTCCCTGACTGAATATTTCGGGATTCCTTTTGTAGAGCCGATGACTCCTATGAGGGGTGTTGTAAATCTTACAAGCGGCACCCTCAATCTTCGTTCCCGTCCCAACCGAAGTGCAAGAATAATTGCATCAATTCCAAACGGCTCACCTCTTACTGTTGTAGGGCAGTGGCAGGATTGGTATGTAGTCAATTATCAGGGCCTCGTGGGGTATGTGGCATCGCAATATGTAAATATAGTATAAACATACTTGAAAACGGATAAAAAATGGTGTATAATTATTTCTTAGGAGATGATTATATGACAGGATTTGTGCTTACTGTATTTATTGTTCTTATTGGTTTTTTCTTAATCATGAGAATTGTAAACCGTATCCCAAAAACAGGAAGATATAACAGTGCAGCAGGTGAAAAAATTGAGGCTGTATTGACAAATGAAAACCGCACAGCGGAAAAGACTACAACAATGAAGCTTGCAGATAAAGACGGAAGAAAATACCGTGTGAAGCTGAAAGCCGACGAGGCAAGACTATGGATAAAAGGTGACACTGTGGAAATTCTTCTTTCTGAGAATAAGAGGATTTACCGCGTGTTATTCAATGATTATTTCAGAAATAATGAGGAGCGTATCCGTCAGCATGCACTAGAGAAGCTGGAGAAGAATGTAAAGCGGGGAATTATTTCAAATCGTCTGGTTGGCACCCAAAAAGAAAGCCTCCAAGCTTTTGTAAGCTCAGAGGCAGATTCACGTGTTATATTTATATTTTCAACATTTATGCGTATGATAGACTCTTACAGTATTTTTTCCATTTTTGCTACTGTACTGTTTTTAGTGTGGCGTTCAGTCGTTAGGCCTGCTTTTTCGCAAATGGCATTTCCTCTGGTAGTGGTGCTTATAACATATTTTATGATATACAGTGCAGTAATGACCTGTAAGGAATTGCTTAAGAAATACACTAAATAATTTCAACCTTGCGGTCAAATTCCATACCGCCCTTTATACCCCGTGCCAGATTGTATATATCTGTGCAACGGCATTCAAAGGAGAAAATTTCATCACTTTTCAAAACGGCACCCCTTGAAGCCACAGGCAGAGAGGCGGTGCTTTTCATTTTTTTTAGAATCTCTCCGCCTTTTTCATTAAAAGCAATGGGTCTTATATAGGTGGGAGAGGGGATTTCCTCAAAAGAATTTCCCGTAATCATATTGCACAGAATCCGACGCAATCTGCTTTGAGTATAGCTTTTGCAGGATGCGGCAGAAATTATGTCCTCAAAAGTGTTATATACCGATGCGTCTTTGAGCCTTGCGGCAATTTCTTCGTTGCAATCGCAAATGACGGAAAGCTCTTCCTTTGAAATTGTTTTAAGCCGGGCGGCAACCATAGTGTCAAAGGCACTCATAAAAAGAGGCTTATCCTCATAATCGTAAAGCATATGCTCTTTCACATTCTGACCTTCTTTGAGAAAGTGTCTGATTCCCGAAGCGGAGGGAATGGCAGTATCCTTTTCAATGTCGTTGTAACCGCTTCCCATCCGTTTTATGGTGTGAGGTACAATATTTATTCCCGATTTTTTTATCTCCCTTATATATTCTATTGCGAGAGTGTTGTTAGGAGAGGAGAGAAGATTGCCCTCGGGAATAATTTCTTCAAGAGCCTGCTGCCGTGCTGCAGGATAGGGAAGCCCCTCTTTCAGCTTTTCTGAAAGAACCGATTTAAACAGGGGAGTTTCCTCATTTAATATATCCGCACACAGAGAAAGCTTTTCAATATCACCGCACTCACTGCCGAAATGAAGCTCATCAACAATGTTGCAGGCAGCGACAGTCCTTATTCCACCCCTTGCAAATCCCTCTGCAGAAGAAAGCGCATACACCGACGGAAGCTCCAGCACAAGGTCAACTCCGTTTTTTATTGCAGCCTTTGCACGCTCGGTTTTTTCGAAAACGGCACACTCGCCCCGCTGAACGAAATTGCCACTCATAACGGCTATAACGGCATCGGACCTAGTCTTCATACTGTCCACAAGGAGCCTGTGCCCGCGATGAAAAGGATTAAATTCTGCTATTAAAGCACTTATTTTCATAAATTTACCTTCTTTTAATAAAAAAAATGTTGAAAATTGGATATTTCTATTATATACTATATCAATGGAAAAATAAAGTTTTTGGAGGAATAAAAATGAGTAAATTTTTAGATTCTATTAAAGAAAGGGCAAGAAGCGATAAAAAAACCATCGTTCTTCCCGAATCAATGGACAGACGTACATGGGAAGCGGCTGAAACTGTACTGAAAGAAGATATTGCAAATATCGTTATTATTGGTACTCCTGAAGAAGTAGCTGAAAATTCAAAAGGACTTGATGTTTCCAAGGCTACAATCATTGACCCCTTCAAATATGAAAAAACAGAAGAATACCTTAACCTTTTTGTTGAACTCAGAAAGAGCAAGGGCGTTACATATGAGCAGGCAAAGGAAATCGTTCTCGGCGATTATATGTACTATGCTTGCCTTATGGTAAAAGCAGGTGACGCAGACGGCGTTGTTTCCGGTGCTTGCCACTCTACTGCAAACACCCTCCGTCCTTCTCTCCAAATTATAAAGACTAAGCCGGGTGTAAAGCTTGTATCAGCTTTCTTCCTTATGGTTGTTCCGGATTGTGAGTACGGTGCAAACGGTACTTTTGTATTTGCAGACAGCGGTCTTGTACAGAACCCCAACGCTGAAGAGCTTGCAGCTATTGCAGCTTCCTCTGCAGAAAGCTTCGAACTTCTCGTCCAGGAGCCTGCATATGTAGCAATGCTTTCTCACTCTACAAAGGGCAGTGCAGCTCACGCAGATGTAGATAAGGTTACTGAAGCAACAAAGATTTGTAAGGAAACATTCCCCAATGTTAACGTAGATGGTGAGCTTCAGCTTGACGCAGCTATCGTTCCGTCAGTTGGTGAATCCAAGGCTCCGGGCTCTCCCGTTGCAGGCAGAGCAAACGTTCTCGTTTACCCTGTCCTTGATGCAGGTAATATCGGTTACAAGCTTGTACAGCGTCTTGCAAAGGCAGAAGCTTACGGCCCCGTTACACAGGGTATCGCAATGCCTATCAACGACCTTTCCAGAGGTTGCAGTGCAGATGATATCGTAGGTGTTGTTGCTATCACAGCAGTTCAGGCACAGGCTAATAAATAAGTTATATTATTTCTGAAAGGAAGTCTTTAAAAATGAAAATTCTTGTTATTAACGCAGGAAGCTCCTCCCTTAAGTATCAGCTTATTGATATGGATACAAAGGAAGTTCTGGCAAAGGGCCTTTGTGAGAGAATTACTCTTGAGGGAAGCAAGCTTAACCACACACCCAAGGGTGGTGACAAGGTTGTAATCGAAAGCCCCATGCCCACTCATGCAGAAGCAATCAAGCTTGTTATCGATGCTCTCGTTGATAAAAATCACGGCGTAATTGAATCCATGAGCGAAATCGGTGCAGTTGGTCACAGAGTTGTTCACGGTGGTGAAAGCTTCAGCGGCAGCGTAGTTATCACAGATGAAGTCAAGAAAGCAATCGAAGAATGTATTGAGCTTGCTCCTCTTCACAACCCTGCAAACCTTATCGGTATTGAGGCTTGTGAAAAGGTTATGCCCGGTGTTAAGCAGGTTGGTGTATTTGATACAGCTTTCCATCAGACAATGCCCGAGGAAGCATACCTCTACGGTATCCCTTACGAATATTATGAAAAATACAAAATCAGAAGATACGGCTTCCACGGTACAAGCCATAACTATGTATCAGGCAAGGCTGCAGAGCTTCTCGGCAAGGATATAAAGGATATAAACATTGTAACCTGTCACCTTGGTAACGGTTCCTCCGTTGCAGCTGTTAAGGGGGGTAAGGTAATCGATACAACAATGGGTCTTACTCCTCTTGCAGGTATCCTTATGGGTACAAGAAGCGGTGACATCGACCCTGCTATCGTTACGTTCCTTATGGAAAAAGAAGGTCTTGGAATTGATGAAATCAATGCTGTTCTCAATAAGAAGAGCGGTGTTCTCGGTGTAAGCGGTGTGTCCAGCGACTTCCGTGACCTTAGTGCAGCAGCAAACGAAGGTAACAAGCGTGCCGCAGCAGCTCTTAAAATGTTCTGCTATGGTATCAAGAAATATATCGGTAGCTACGCAGCAGCTATGGGCGGTGTTGATGCAATCGTATTTACTGCAGGTGTTGGTGAAAACGATTGTGACACACGTGCAGGCATCGTTGAAGGCCTTGAGTTCCTTGGAGTTAAGGTTGATGCTGAAAAGAACAAACTCCGCGGTCAGGCGATTGACGTTTCTGCCGAGGGTGCAACAGTAAGAACTCTTGTTATCCCCACTGATGAAGAAATGATGATTGCTATTGAAACTGAAAGATTGGCAAAATAATTGTTGACAAGCAGAAAAAATGATAGTATAATAGATAAGCGCCTGTAAAAGAGGCACTGAAGGATAGGTGTTTATTATGAAGATAAATATTGCATCTGTACTTAGAAATGACGGTGCTTCAAAAACGTTTTCGGGTAATGTGGAACTCGGCACGTTTGATTATATGGGCAGCACGCTTCAGTTTGCCGAGCCTGTCTTGATAGAAGGTAAGGTTTACAGCATTGGCGGTGCACTTGAAATTTCAGCAGAAATCACAGGAGAGTATAAAACGGAATGTTCCCGTTGCGGTAAGCCCATTGTGGAAAAACTTTCCGGAGAGCTTTTTGAAAGTCTTGACAGTGATTTTTCCGATATTGATGAGGAATGCGTAAGTATTTCGGGAAATGTTATTGATATTTCCGGCAGCGTTGAAGCGTGTATATTTGAAAGTATCCCTCTGCAACCATTGTGCAGGGAGGATTGCAAGGGACTCTGCCCTGTGTGCGGCATAGACCTTAACAAAAATGAATGCAATTGCGAGACAAAGGTCTATGACCCGAGATTCGCCATCTTTAGAAAATTAAGTAAAGAGGTGTAGAAAATGGCAGTTCCAAAGAGAAAAACTTCCAAGGCAAGACGAGATAAGAGAAGAGCTAATTGGAAACTTGAGGTACCCGGTATGGTAAAGTGCTCTAACTGCGGTGAGCTTATCAAGGCTCATATTGTTTGTAAGCATTGCGGTTACTATAAGGGCGTTCAGGTTGTTAACAAGGCAGCTAACTAATCACAAATGACAATTTACCGTCCCGTAACAGGGGCGGTAAATTCATTTATGCCCTCGTAGTAAAGCGGATATTACAAGCCCCTCCTAAGGGCTAGTCATCGGTTCGATTCCGGTCGGGGGTGCCAAAAGAGACAAACGCTTTTTATAACATAGTTATAATTATGTTTGTCTCTTTTTCTATGCAAATTTAACATAAAAGGAGAATATGAATTAGCAGAATTGCTTAGGAAAATTTAGGTAGATGAACAAAATTTAATGAATAAAACATTACTATGATGATGTTTTAAAATTGGATATTACAAATTTTGAGCACATTTTGAGTGAAATCAAGATGTGCTTTTTTTATTTTAAAAGTACAAAGGAGGAAACTTACAATGACAAATAGCGAAATTAGAACTACAAAAAACATCAAACTTAAGGAGGAAGATAAAATGATGAAATTGGATTTGTATGAATCAAGATTGTTTGGTAGAATTTGTTACGGGTTTGGTAGAGATGAAGACGGCTATGTTTACATCAAAGATGATGAAGCTAATGTGGTTAGAATGATTTATGACATGGCTATTAATGGTCACAGTTTGCAGAATATTCAGGCAGAATTGTATAACCGTGGCGTTAAATCACCATCAGGTAAAGATAAGTGGACAAGGGACGTTATTGATAAAACTATAAATAACAAAAAGTATTTAGCTTATATTATTTCATTCGAAAATTTCGTTGAAGCATCTATCGAAAAAGAATCTCGTTGCAGATACATCAGAAGTTAGCCTGGGGACAGAATTGCTGATTTGTTATATAATTCTATTATTAAAGTGAAAGGAGAATTGGATATGGACAAATCAGCAATTCAAAATCAGCTAAGGTATATCATTGCAAAAGAGCAGTATATGAAGCCGCTACTGGAAAATGAAATTATAACTGAAGAGGTGTATAACGAAGTATTAGTAAATCTGTATGATGAATTTGAGGTCTGGAGGTATAGCAGAATTCAAAATCCAAGTGTTGAATTTAGAAAGACGAAAAGAGAGACAAGAAACGATTTATTGGAGCAAAATCCAGGATATATTTCTTTAACAGAATTAGCAAGAAGTAAACCACAAAAATCAACAGGTTACACTATTCAAATGTGGTTAAGAGATAGTGGAACCGTTGATTTTCTTTCTTTGTGGGAGAATAAGTACAATGAAAAATTTCTTCCTATTTCGGTAGAATTAAACACTTTAACACCGAAATTGTGGATAAAAGAAACAAATTCTATCGGAATTGTATCAAGGCAGGGAAAGAATGGAGGGACATATGCACATAAAGAAATAGCAATGCATTTTATGTGTTGGCTATCTGCAGAAATGATGCTAAATGTTATAGAGAAATACTTGGAGGTAATGAATGATGAGAAAGATAACTGAAATTCCAGCTACAATTTTCAAACAGTCAACAGACATAAATAAACAATATAGAGTAGCGGCATACTGTAGGGTCAGTACAGATAAAGAAGAACAAGAGAATAGTCTGGAAAATCAAATTACATATTACAAAAACAAAATTGAGAATACACCTAATTGGACTTTAGTTGATATTTTTGCTGATTTTGGCATAAGCGGAATGAATGATAAAAACAGAATTGAATTTCAAAGAATGATTGAGATGTGTAATAAAGGAAAAATAGATTTGATTATCACAAAGTCAATTTCACGATTTGCAAGAAATACGGTTGATTGTCTAACACATGTGAGAAAACTAAAAGCGAACAATATTGGAGTCATTTTTGAAAAGGAAAGTATAAATACACTTGATGCAGTTAGTGAAACATTTCTAACATGGTTTAGTGCTTTTGCTCAAGCTGAAAGTGAGTCACTTAGCCAAAATGTAACCAGAGGTAAAAGGATGGGGTATAAGGAAGGAAAGTTTACTTTTCCTCCATTCTTATATGGATATGATAGAGGTGATGGAATAACTCCTGTTATAATTCCAGAACAGGCAGCAATCGTTCGCAAAATCTTTCATATGTACTTGGAGGGAAATTCCATAGGCGGAATTAGGAAATGGCTTAACGATAACAACATAGAAACAACAAAGGGTATAGGTGAATGGAACAAATCTACTGTGTCTGGAATATTAAAAAATGAAAAATATAAAGGTGATGTACTCCTGCAGAAAAGTTATACGGTAGATTATCTCACAAAAACAATAGCAAGAAACAAAGGTGAGGTAACACAATATTATATTGAAAATAACCATGAAGGAATTGTGTCACGGAAAATATTCGATATGGTGCAGGATGAAATGCAAAGAAGGGCAAGTTTATACAGTAGTAAAACTCCAAGCAAATATAGTTCTAAATATGCTCTCACAGGCAAGGTGATCTGCGGAGAATGTGGTGCTAAGTACAGAAGAGTTACATGGTCACGAAATGGCAAAAAGAAAATTGTATGGAGATGTACAGAAAGGCTCACTAATGGCACTAAGAACTGTAAGAATTCACCAACCATACTTGAAGAAGACTTGCATAATGAAATACTTAACAATTTAAAAGAGATATTGCCTATGTCAGACGATATAACTCAAAAAGTTAAAAATGAGATTGAGATTGTTTTAATGAAAAAAGATGATAATAATCCACAAGTTATCCAACGTAAAATTAAAAACTTTGAAAAAGAGGCTGAGGTTTTGAGGAATATTTTAAAAGAAACAGAGGATAAAGAGTTTTATATCGAAAAAATTAAAAAAATAGAAAATGAATTATTGAAACTAAACAAAGTAAATAGTTTTGCTTCAGTAAAAGAATCTTATGATTTATTAAATCAAATTAAAAAGATTGTTGACAATAAGGAATTGAATATGGACACATATTTCGACATAGTGATAAGTAAAATAGTTCAATATATACTAGTATATAGAACAGGGAAAATAAATGTTATTTATGATTAAATTGATACTTATTGTATGTTTACTTATTGTGTTCAAGGTGATATACTATAATATGAGGTGATATATCTGTGGATATTATTAAAGTGTTTTCACTAAATGTGAGGAAATACCGAATTCAAAAAGGATGGTCTCAGGAAGAATTGGCTGAGAAATCTGATTTACATAGAACATATATTAGTGCGGTAGAATGCGAGAGACGAAGTATTGCTTTAGAAAATATACAGAAGCTAGCGGATGCACTTGAAATAGATACATATAAATTGTTTATGGAATAAGATATAATTTATTTTTTTGAAAGGAGGATCGATATGAAAAACAATACTGTGTTTAATAGATTGTTTACGCAATATTCTATCAATGATTTGCTTCAGGGTAATGATAATCAAGTATATAAGGCTGTTATTAAAAGAGTATTACAGGATCCTCATTCTAAAAATAATGGTGAAATTATAAGTGAGATATATTCTTACATGGGAAAGAATTATCGAAATGAGTATTTTTATCAAAATACCCTTATTAATAAATTGTTATTAGGAAAACATAGTGTAAATACAACTACTGCATTAACGCAGATACCTATAAATAAATCAAAAGCAGACTTTATTCTAATAAATGGAAAAGCGGTAGTGTATGAGATAAAAACAGAATTAGATAGTTTTGTTAGATTGGAAACACAGATAGATGATTACTATAAAGCTTTTAGTGATGTTTGTGTTGTTACCTGTGAAGAAAATTATGATAAATTAAATTCGATTCTTCAAGGAACTAATGTTGGTATTTGCATATTAACTAAAAGAAACACCCTTAATTTTATAAAAAATCCTATTTCGGATTATAGTAAGATTAGTCATGAAATGCTGTTTAAAATCTTACATAAATGTGAATTTGAGAATATAGTAAATGAATATTTTGGCGCATTGCCGACTACGACTCCTGTTTTTTATTATGATGAATGTTACAAAAGCTTTGTAAGAATACCTATAATGGAAGCGTATAGTGCTACTTTAAAGCAGTTAAAAAAGAGGAATAAGATATTGAAGGAAGAATTTAAAAAAGTACCATATGAATTAAAGTCGTTAATGTATTTTTATAGTGAATATGATAATAAATATAAAACATTGCAGAAGTTTTTAAATGAAAATTATGGGAGGGTCTAAATTATGTATTTTCCTTATTTGAGAGGCAGACAATATGAGTTGCTTGCATTAAGAGAATTGGTTGAAAAAGATGCAATAAGTAAAAAGATCATACCAATTATAGAACCGGTTAAGCTTTCATCCACCCTTTTAAAAACGATGGATGCTTTTATTAAAAACAATAGACAAATGATCGTAATATGCAATCCTGCGGTAGGGAACTTTGTCACAGATATGAAAACGGATGATAAGAATCAAGAGCAATTTCTTTCGTTGTTGAAAAGTGAAGAAATAATTAAAGGGCATATCATGAAGAAAATGTCTGCACAATTTATTGATATTTGGAAAAATAAAATGGGAGTGAACAAAGAGGAATGGGTAGTACTTAATAACAAGCGAGAGTTTGTGGATGAATATTCTAATATTTTTGCAGAACATCCTCCAAAATTTGTTTTAATACCCGACGAAAGCAACTTTAGAAGAAAAACCAGAGAAGGGAATAATAGAGTTTTATTAGCAGATAGATTTAATAAACTAGACAGAAATTCAGATTATTCAAAAAATGAAGATGAGTTTTACTCTGATGATCATTTATATTACGACATTGATGGTTATAGAGGTTTTTCGGATTATTCCATAATTGGAAATGATTATTTAGAATCTGGTTTTGCGCCATATGCAGTAGCAATCCATATCATTTATTTAAAACAGGATGATAGTTTGTGGGTGCATCATTTTGTTTCAGATTCAAATGACGATATTCAAAACCCTGCAAAAAAATTTTATGAGGCGGTTAGTAAACTTGCAATTTGGTGCGAAACTAATAATATCGATCTTACAATAGGATTAAAAACATTTATTGAACACTATAATAATCAAACATATCCAGGATTAGGAAGTGTTAAAAAATTGTCGTTAATGCACCACATAGAATTATTAAGCAAGCTTCTTGATGGGGTGAAGTGATGAATTGTTGTGAAAAGTGTTTTAAGGATATTGAAATCAAAGCCATCATAAAGACGCAAGGAAAAAAAGGAAATTGTGATTTTTGTGGGAGCAAAAATACATATATTTCAAATGTTTCAGAGAGTTTGGAAATAAAAGAAAACTTTGAACGGTTAATAGATGTATATTCGTCAGAAAGTAGTAGACCAGAGGCATTTCCAAAAGAAAAAATGGATTTGTTAAAAAATATTCTGGCATATAAATGGAATATTTTTAATTTACAACCAGATGCTATATATAGATTTTTGACAACGCTTCTTCCAGAAAGATATATGGAACAACCTGAAATTTTTGACAATCCAGTAGGTATATTCGAAGAGATTAATGATGATTATTTGGGAGAGTATTCAATTTTAGGAAAACATCAATGGGAAGATTTCGTTACAGAAATAAAAGAAAAAAATAGATTCCATACCAATATAATAAATAAGGATGTTTTATCAAAAGTTTTACAAGCCTCATTTAAGGTATATAAAAAGGGAACAATATTTTATAGAGCAAGAACTTGTCAGGATGAAAGAGGGTATACTAAAAATGAGATGTGGGCGCCACCACCACAAATGGCCTCTAGTGGAAGAGCGAACCCTGAAGGAATTAGTTGTTTGTATTTGGCTGATTCTATTGACACAACCTTGCACGAAATCAGAGCTGGTATATACGATTATGTAACTGTTGGTAGGTTTGTTTTACAAAGAGATATAGAAGTTGTTAATTTAGCAGATATAGATAAGATAAGTCCATTCAAGGATTTAGATATTAGCTTGATTGCTGCGAACATTCCTCATTTAATTAAGATCGGACAAAACATAGCTAAGCCATTAAGAAGATATGATAGTGCTTTAGATTATTTGCCTACGCAGTATATATGTGATTATATTAAGAGTGAAGGGTTTTCAGGTATAGAGTATAAAAGTACGATGCTAAATGCTGGAACTAATTATGCGATATTTAATGAGAATCTATTTAAGTGCACCAAGACGGAGGTTTACGAGGTGCAATCATTAAACTATGGCTATCAATCGGTTCTAAAGTAAGCATATAATCTTTACAAATGGAATAACCCAATACATAAGTTAATATTTACAGAATCCGACATGCCTCTCAATGATGACCATGTCGGGTTATTTACTAACTAATTATAGAAATATCACCGATTTTGTCACCGATAATGTCACCAATAGAAAAAACTGTCACCGTTAGGGTGACAGATAAGGATAGCTTCTTAAAAAATAGATTAAAGATTGGTGAACCCCAATTTGGACCCCAAAATGAACCCTAAAATTGTATGTGTTGTTGATAAAATTTAAAAGGTTTACAAGTGAACTGAGGCTTGTTGCATCGTTGGAGATTTTATAGTAAACTTTCATGTAAAGGAATACAACAACAAAATGTCCTATTAAATGTCCCAATAAAATTTGGATAATTACTGAGAGATGGACTCTTGTTTGTGGATGTTACTCATAAGGAGATTGATCGTGTCATGCAAGTTGCTTTTTTAATGAAATTTGACTACGACAAGTGAAATAGCTTCGCTGTGTAATACATTTCGTGTACGAAATATTGCTTTTCAATATGAAAAGGCGAAATTTATTCACATTTTTTGAAAGAAAAATATTTTATAATCCGCAGGATTATTTCATATCAAACAAGTTGATATTTCATTAAATGTTTGAAATATAGTTTACCTTTCCTACATAAACAGAATAATTTGAATATTAAGAAGCTTTTTCGCAATTTTATTATTTTTCACAATTGACTTTTTTTGAGTTTTATATTAAAATGAGAATAGAGGTGAAGGATGTGGATAAATTAAATACTGTAAAGAAAATAATATCATATGTAAAACCCAAAATAGATTTATATCGAAGTTTTCCAGAGAAAGAGGAAGATATCATTCAATCTCTAACAATAATTTTTGATATTAACTCAGAATGTTGGCCTAGAATAATTAAAGACGGAGTTTTTGTAGAATCTTTTAAAAAAGATATGGGGAAAGCTAGAATGACAGCTTTAGAAAAGTTACTGTATAAATTAGATGAGCAACATTATAAAAGAATCATGTTTATAAATGATTAAAAAAAGACACATACATGTTGTTTTAAGCATATAATTATAAAGAGAGCACAGAACTAGGTTTAAGCATAGCACCGAGGTTCGTGAAAGGTTGAGATTATGTTAAATACAATGATAATATATATAAATAAACTTGCTACAGAAGCCAGAAGAGGATGTGAGCAAGAAAATGAGTTTTTAAAAGGTATGCGCAATCTTCAAGAAAATGAAATGCAGCAAGTTGTTGAATCGTTTGGCGGCAAATTGGAACAAATATCTGATGATTCAATGGAGAGTAATGCACTAATAAGCGGAACACAAGATAATTTTGTTATTAAATATAAAAATTATCATACTATAGACATTCTACATGAGTTAGGGCACGCCTTTTTACATTTAGAAAAAAAGAAAAAAGAAAAACCCTTAGATGGAGATTATGGTTTAGATGAGACTTCTGCATCAGTTTTTGCAAGGGCTTTTTTGATGCCAGAGTATTTATTTTACAATGATGTTATTGAAAATTCTATAAATAGAATATGTGATATTCAGCACATTGCAGATATGTATAGTACTACATGTTCAGATGTAATAACTCGTGGTCGAGAATTAAATTTGTGGTAGGTTAGGGGATACAAATGATTAAAATTACGGATATACGAGAGAAGGCAAAATCTTATTCTGCTAAATACTATAGGAATTTATATGAGTATTCTGAAGAAAAATTATATATTTTTTTATCTATTGATATATGTGGATCTACTATTCTAAAAGCAAACAAGGAAAATAGATGGTTTGAAATAAATCGTATTTTATATAACTATGATTTTAATAGAATGAACTTCTGGAAATTAAATGGAGATGAAGTCCTTTATTACGAAGAATTTAATAACATAAGTCATTTAATAGAAATTATCAAAGAGGCATATAAACATATTAAAAATATGGAGTCTGCAATAAATAGTAAAGAAAATAATTTTACAAATGAAATTGTGGGACTTAAGGGTACACTTTGGATAGCAAGAACTGATAAAAGCGATTCAAAAGATTTTGATAGTATTCGATTAAAAAATGAAATAATTACGGAATACATAGGTTTAAGTGTTGATGAAGGATTTAGACTCACTCAAAAAGCATCCAAAAGTAAATTAGTAATTGATCCTAAAATAGTACATTTATTAAATCAGTCATATTTAGTTTCAGAAAACCCTGATTTGAATTCCTCATTAAAAAAAATGGCATGTAAAGTGAGTAGCAAGGATTATATAGATATTTTTACAAACATACGCTTTGTTGGATATACAAAACTGAAGGGGATATGGAAGGATAGAGGATATCCTGTTTTTTGGTATTTTGAAAATAAAGATACAGATTATGAATATGATGAACATCTAGATCAAATGTATGTTGGAGACAAAATTAAAAGATGTTATTCTTTTTCGGATGAAAAAGTAAATATTCATATGGATTTGAATAAAATTTTTGAAAATGTCTCTTTGTCTAATGAAATCAAAAAAATCCTTGCAATTGCAAGTAAAAGTAAGCCACATAAATCAATTGACAGTTTTGCTAGGTTATATTATTCTTGTGTTTGTGTAAATACTCATACAAATCATGTGTTGATTGCTAAACGAAGCGAAAAAAGACATCATTTAAAAAATGTTTGGGAGTTTGGGATTTCTAAACATACATCGACACCAATTTCTATAGCAGAGGTCATAAAAAACGATTATAAAAATGAATTTGGTATAGATATTGAAGTTGTTACTGATGGAGAAAAGGAAAATAATATAATACCAATGCATTTTTGTACGATTTATCGCAAAGGGACAAAGCATAATAATATATTATGTTTTGCTAAAATAGTTGGTGGAGAGTATAAAGATGAAGACTTGATAAAGATTATAAGAAAAAATACTGATAAAAAAAGATATATTGATTTTAAGTTTATTGGTAAAAATGATACTCAAAAGTTTGAGACAATTTCCATAGAAGATATTGAAAAAGATTCCATTATGGCAACAAATAACAAATCGAAAGCCTTTGGTGAAAACAGGGCAGTTATGTATTTTGCACAATCTGTCTCTGCTGCAATAAATTATTTCCAAGATGCTAGGAAGGAGAAAAAATGGTATGAATGAAAAACAAACGTTGAGAGATACACTTAATGTTATCAATGAATGGACAAGTAACTGTGATGTTAAGGTTTCTATAATATTGGCGATTTTTGGCGTGGTTTTTTCTGCATTTTTTTCATCAGATTATGTAAAAATTTTTATTAAAATAATTAAAAAATGTTTTGATGATGTATCGTTATTTGAATGGATATACATAATTGCATTATTGGCTATTTTACTTGCAATCATAATAGGTTTTTGGAAACTAATAAGAGTATTGTTGCCAACAATAAATACGGATAAAGAATCTCTAATGTTTTTTGGTGGAATTTCAAAATATAAAACACCAGATGAGTATTATAATAAGGTTAAAAATTATTCTGATGACAAGGTTTGTGAAGATTTGATATATCAAATTTATGCGGCCGCAAAGATTTGCACACAAAAATTTAAGAATCAAAAAATTGGGCTTTACTGTCTTACCTTTGGAAGCTTTATTTTTGTGATTTGGTGTGTTATAGGATGTTTTGTGTTTTATATGTAAATAGGATAAATTGTTAGGTACCTATTTCGTACAAGAGAGCCAGAAAACATTGGTTTTATATTTCGCAATTTACGAAGTAAATTATTTTATATCAACGAAGTTGATATTTCATTATGAAAATGCCAGACAGTGTTTGGCATTTTATGTTGCATCTATTATGAACGTGAAAGCCACCAAAAAAGCAAGTCGTAAGGCTTGCTTTTTTGTGTTCATACCATATAACTGCAAATAAAAAATATTATATCACCAATGAAATTACTTTTTTGTTATGTAAAAATTGCAATACTGAAAAAGGTGTGATATAATAAAATTGGTGATGGATTATGAAAAAATTATTATTCGGAGGAACAGTTATAAATGTTTTTACCGATGAAACGGAAAAGGCAAATGTCCTTATAGAGGACGGCAAAATTATCGGTGTAGGACAGTATGCTCCTGATGAAGCCGATTTGCTGGAGGATGTTACGGACAAGTACATCTGCCCCGGCTTTATTGATGGACATATTCATATCGAAAGCACAATGCTTACACCTGCGGAGCTTGCAAAACTCTGTCTGCCTCACGGCACAACGGCAATTGTGGCAGACCCCCACGAAATTGCAAATGTCTGCGGAATAAAGGGCATAGAGTATATGCTTGAGGTAAGCCGGAAAATTCCTATGAATGTGTATTTTATGCTTCCGTCCTGCGTGCCTGCTACACCATTTGACGAATCGGGCGCAGAATTGTATGCAGAGGATATAAAACCGCTGTATAAGAATCCCCGTGTTGCAGGACTTGCAGAAATGATGAACTATCCCGGTGTCGTTTTCGGGGATAAATCCGTGTGGGCAAAAATAAATGATGCCGTGAAGCAGGGAAAAACAGTAGACGGTCACGCTCCTTTCTTGTCGGGAAAGGACCTTGATAAGTATGTGTCTGCAGGTATCAGCAGCGACCACGAATGTTCAGATATAGCAGAAGCTCTTGAAAAAATCAGAAAAGGGCAGAAAGTTATGATACGGCAGGGCACGGCAGCAAGAAATCTTGTGGATTTACTGCCTCTTTTTGAGGAGCCTTACAACCGAAGATGCCTACTTGTAACGGATGACCGACATCCTGCAGATTTAATGAATGAGGGGCATATTGACAATATCATACGCCTTGCGGTAAAGCACGGAAAATCTCCAATTACTGCAATCAGAATGGCTAGCTTGCAGGCGGCAGAGCATTTTGGTATCCCTTATGTAGGTGCAGTTGCACCCGGGTACAGAGCAGATTTGTTGGTTCTTAACGACCTTGACACAGTAGATGTGGAGGATGTTTACTCCAATGGTGAAAAAGTTGTTTCTCACAAGGAAACAGTAAAATTTTCCTGCCCTGAGATAAGTGAAGAGCTTCAGGAAATTGTACTGAATTCATTCCACGTGAAAGAACTTACCTCCTCTGATTTTCACATTGAGGAAAAAGGGGAAAAATGCCGTGTCATAGAAATTATCCCAGGTCAGCTTATTACAAAAGAAAAGATAATGGAAATTAATTGGAACGAAAATAACGGCATTGATACCCAAAGAGATATATTGAAACTTGCCGTAATTGAAAGACATAAAAATACGGGGCATATCGGACTCGGATTTATAAACGGAATCGGCATGAAAAGCGGTGCCATGGCATCGTCCGTGTCCCACGACTCCCACAATATTATTGTTATTGGCACTAATGATAATGATATGGTGATTGCGGCAAATTACATTCGCAAGTTTGGCGGCAATGTGGTAGTGGAAAATGGAAATATAATTGCAGAAATGGCACTTCCTATTGCAGGTCTTATGACTGACCTTTCGGGGGAGGAAATAGCACGGGCAAATGAAAATGTACGGAAAGCCGTGTATAATTTCGGCGTACCGCAGGAAATAGAACCATTTATGAATATGGCGTTTGTAAGCCTTTCTGTAATTCCGTCATTAAAAATGACAACTCAAGGGCTTGTGGATGTTGACAAGCAGGAGAGAATATCACTTTACTTTGACTGATAAAAAAGGAGATTACAAAATGAAAAAAGCGTAACCTTTGCATTAAAGGTTACGCTTTCTGACTTAGTTGGTATGTAAATCCGTATTTTGTTCTTAAAAAATAAACATATATTATAAAGGAAATTGTAGATAATCATTGATTTTTGAAATTATCTATGGTACAATGAAAATTACAATCAGGGGTATTTTGGATATTTGTAAAATTATCCTCTGTATATGAAAGGATTGATTATAAAATGAAAGTAACAATTTGTATCGGTAGTTCATGTCATATCAAGGGTTCACGTCAGGTTGTTGAGAAGCTTCAGGAGCTTATAAATGAAAACAATCTCGGTGATAAAGTAGAGCTTGGCGGTACTTTTTGTCTTGGAAAATGTCAGCAGGGCGTATGCGTAACTGTTGATGAAGAATTCCATTCAGTTACCCCTGAAAATGTTAATGAGTTTTTCAAGAATGAGATAGCAGCAAAGGTGTGAGGTTATGCTAATTCAGATATGCGTAGGCAGTTCATGTCATATAAAAGGTTCTCCTGAAATAGTAGAGTTACTTACCAAAGCGGTTGAGGAAAATAATCTGCAGGATGAAGTTACTCTTGCCGGAAGCTTTTGTATTGGTGAATGTAATCGTCTTGGAGTCACCATTCAGGTGGACCATGTAGTGCATACGGGAATTAATCGTGATAATTTCAGAGAATTTTTTCAGGAGAAAGTATTGTCAGTGATTAAAAATGAAAGGGAGTGACGAGTATGCCAAATTGTTTAACTTTAAAAAAATCAAACTGCAAAAACTGTTACAAATGTATTCGTCATTGTCCTGTTAAATCAATCCGATTTTCGGGAAATCAGGCACATATTATTGGAAATGAGTGTATTCTGTGCGGACAGTGCTTTGTTGTATGTCCTCAGAATGCAAAGCAGATTGTTGATGAAACCGAAAAAGCAAAGGTTTTATTGCAAGGCGGTGAGCCGGTTATTGTAAGCATGGCCCCGTCTTTTGTTGCGAATTACGACGGTGTTGGAATAGGTGCTATGAGAGAGGCTCTCAAAAAACTTGGCTTTTACGATGTCGAAGAAACAGCAATCGGTGCAACAATCGTTAAAAAAGAGTATGAGAGAATGCTTCGTGAAGAAGAAAGGGATATAGTAATTTCTTCGTGCTGTCATTCCATTAACCTTCTTATACAGAAATATTTCCCTGCAGCACTTGAATATCTTGCAGATGTTGTTTCTCCAATGCAGGCACATTGTCAGGACATAAAGAAAAGATATCCTAACGCAAAGACGGTGTTTGTCGGCCCTTGTGTAGCAAAAAAGGATGAGGCTGAACATTACGAGGGTATTGTTGATGCAGTATTGACTTTTGAAGAACTGTCAAATTGGCTCAAGGAAGAAAATATCGAACTTAAACAGGAAATGGATTCCGATGAAGAGAGCCGTGCAAGATTCTTCCCTACAACAGGTGGAATTTTGAAAACAATGGTGCAGGATGCCCCGGGATATAACTATATTGCCCTTGACGGAGTGCAGAATTGTATCGATGCCCTCGAGGATATAAAAAACGGAAAAATACACAAGTGCTTTATTGAAATGTCCGCATGTGTAGGAAGCTGTATCGGTGGCCCTGTTATGCAAAAATATCACAGAACAGCCCCTGTTAAAGATTATATAACGATTGCTAATTACGCAGGAAAAGATGATTTTAAGGTTTCAGAGCCAAAGTCTGTTGAACTTAAAAAACAGTTTGAATATATCGAGCATAAGCTCCCCATGCCCAGCGAAACAGAAATCTTTGCTGTTTTAAGAGAAATGGGTAAATTCAAGCCATCTGATGAACTCAATTGCGGTTCTTGCGGATACAATACCTGCCGTGAAAAGGCTATTGCTATTTGTCAGGGCAAGGCGGAAATTTCTATGTGCTTACCTTTCTTAAAGGATAAGGCAGAAAGTTTTTCTGATACTATTGTAAAAAATACTCCTAACGCTCTTATTGCACTTAATGAGAAATTAGAAGTACAACAGATAAATGAATCCGCCCGCAGAATGATGAATATTCGTTCAAGCTCGGACGTTCTCGGAGAAAGTGTAATAAGGATTCTTGACCCTACGCTTTTTGCAGAGGTTTTGAGAACAGGTAAGGATATTCGCGGAGAAAGAGTATATCTTGCAGAATATAGACGATATGTTGAGCAGTCCGTAGTGTACGATAAAGAATCACGTCTTTTAGTCGGAATTATGCGTGATGTTACCGATGAGGAAACAGAGCGCGAAAAGAAAGAAAAAATCAGCCGACAGACTATAGAGGTTGCAGATAAGGTTGTAGACAAGCAGATGAGAATTGTTCAGGAAATTGCATCACTTCTTGGTGAAACTGCCGCAGAAACCAAAATTGCACTTGCTAAGCTAAAGGAGTCGATACAGAATGAATGATTTATGTGCAGATATCGGCTGGAAAAGTATTAACCATTATGGCGAGCAACTTTGCGGTGACCATGTGGATATTGTCGAACAAAGCGAGAATTCAACAGTAATCGTTCTTGCTGATGGACTCGGAAGCGGTGTAAAGGCGAGCATACTGTCTACGCTTACCTCCAAGATTATTTCCACTATGATGGCGGAGGGGCTGCCTATTGAGGAATGTGTGGAAACTATTGCCGCAACACTTCCCGTGTGCTCTGTAAGAGGAGTTGCGTATTCCACATTTACAATTATGCAGATTATCGATAATGAAACTGTTGAGATTATTCAGTATGATAATCCCCAGGTAATTGTTTTGAGGGATAACAAAAATTACGATTATCCAAAGACCGAAATGAACATCGGCGGAAAAAAGATATTTAAAAGTGAAATTCATATACAGGAAAATGATATTTTTATCGCTATGAGTGACGGTTGCCCTCATGCCGGAATCGGTATGGCATACAATTTCGGCTGGAAAAGGGAAGATATTATTGATTTCATGGAAACTATGTCAGTGTCCGGTCTGACGGCGAAAAACCTGTCTACGCTCTTAGTTGATGAATGTGATAAGCTTTACGGACAGAAGCCCGGTGACGATGCAACTGCTTGTATCGTAAAAATAAGGAAAAGAGAGCCGATGAATATTCTCTTCGGTCCTCCCTCAAACCGTGATGACTGTGACAGAATGATGTCCCTTTTCTTCTCAAAAGAAGGCAAGCATATCATCTGCGGAGGAACCACTTCCTCCATAGCGGCAAAATATCTGAAAAAGCCCCTCAGGGCAAGCCTTAATTTTGAAAAATCGGATATACCGCCTATTGCACAGCTTGAGGGTGTTGACCTTGTTACAGAGGGTGTTATAACAGTAAACAGAGTTTTGGAATATGCAAAGGATTACTTGGGCGAAAACGAAATGTATGAGCATTGGAACTTTAAGCGTGACGGTGCATCGCTCATTTGTCAGCTTCTTTTTGAAGAGGCGACGGACATTAATTTCTACGTAGGTCGGGCGATAAATCCTGCACATCAGAACCCTGATTTGCCCATAAATTTCAGCATTAAAATGAATCTTGTAGAAGAGCTTTCGAAATGTCTTAAGAAAATGGGTAAAAGAATCAAAGTAAGTTATTTTTAAGGAGAGTGAAATATGAGAAAGTTTGATACAAAAGTACAGCATTTAAAGTACAAAGTGCTCAGAGAGGTTGCGCGCTTTGCGTGGAACGATACTCTTCTTGAAAATGTATTGAAGATACCTGAAATGATTGTTCCGGGGAAAACCTCTACCATGCGTTGTTGTGTGTACAAGGAAAGAGCAATTTTAGAGGAAAGAATTAAAATTGTTATGGGCGGAGACAAGGAAAATCCCAACGTGATTGAAGTTATCGACATTGCATGTGATGAATGCCCGTCTGCAGGATATGTTGTAACAGAATCCTGCCGTGGCTGTCTTGCCCACAGATGTGAAGATGTCTGCAAAAAAGGTGCTATTACTTTTGACTCCAACCACGTGGCGCATATTGATAAATCAAAATGTGTTGAGTGCGGTCAGTGTGCAAAAGTTTGTCCTTTCTCTGCAATTGTAAATCGTAAAAGACCTTGTCAGAATGCTTGTAAAATAAAGGCTATTTCCATTAACGAGGACAATGCAGCAGCAATTGACAACAGTAAATGTACCGGCTGCGGTGCTTGTGTATATCAGTGTCCGTTTGGTGCGAATATGGATAAGTCGTATATTTTGGATGCCATTGAGCTTATAAAAAACAGTAACGGAAATAAAAATTACAAAGTCTATGTAATGGTTGCACCATCTATTTCAAGTCAATTTACCTATGCAAAACTCGGTCAGGTTATTAAGGGCTTAAAAGAACTCGGCTTTTACACAGTAATTGAAGCGGCTCTGGGTGCAGATATGGTGGCTCAGGCTGAATCGAAAGAGCTTAGTGAAAAAGGCTTCTTAACAAGCTCCTGCTGTCCTGCATTTGTGTCATATGTGAAAACAGCATTTCCTGATTTGGTACAGTATATTTCACATAATCTGTCACCCATGGCTACGCTTGCAAAATATATAAAGGATACCGACCCGGGGTCAAAGGTTGTGTTTATTGGTCCCTGTACTGCAAAAAAAGCAGAGGCACAGCTTGAGGAAGTAAAGCCTTATGTAGATGCCGTTCTTACCTTTGAGGAACTTCAGGCACTTTACGACAGTAAGGATCTTGATATTACAACTCTTGATGAGGATGTTTTGGATAACGCATCTTATTTCGGAAGAATCTTTGCCCGTTCAGGCGGACTTTCCGATGCGGTTAAGCAAGGCTTACAGGAACAGAATATTGATTTTGACCTTAAGGCAATTGCTTGTGACGGCATTGAAGAATGCAGAATGGCACTCCTTAAAAAGAGCAAAAATGTTCTGGATGCAAACTTTATTGAGGGTATGGCTTGTGTCGGCGGTTGTATCGGCGGTGCAGGTTGCTTAACCCACGGTGAAAAGAATAAGGCTGAAGTTGATAAGTATGGTCGGGAGGCCTATGAGAAGACTATCAGCGATGCGGTATCTGTTTTAAAATAATTAACAAATACCAGGCAGAAGTGTAAAAAAGCACCTCTGCGCCCAATATCAGTATTAAATTAGCGATATAAATTATAAATATTCAAAAAGTGAGGATTAATTATGAACAAAATTACGGTAATCGGTTCGGGTAATGTAGGTTCCACCATAGCATACACACTTACTATTATGGGACTTTCATCAGAAATTGTTATGATTGATGTTAACGAGGAAAAATCTCTCGGTGAAGCACTCGACATCAGACAGGGTGTACCTTTCTGCAATCCTGCAACTATCTATGCAGGAACATATGAAGATGCAAGAGGCTCTGAAATTGTTGTCATCACATCAGGTATGGCAAGAAAACCCGGTATGTCAAGACTCGACCTTGCACAGACCAATGTTGATATTATAAAGAGCATTGCAGATAAAATTGTTCCCGTTGCTCCCGATGCTACATATGTTATTGTAAGCAACCCCGTTGATATTTTAACATATGTATTTTTGAAGCACACAGGACTTCCTCAGGAGAGGGTTATAGGTTCAGGTACAATTCTTGACACAGCAAGACTTCGTTCAAGAATTTCCGAATACTATTCAGTAAACCAGAAGAATGTGCATGCTTATGTACTTGGCGAACATGGTGACAGTTCTTTTGTTCCGTGGTCAATTGCAAATATTTCGAACGTGCCGATTGAAAGCTACAGAAATGCAGTTCTGACCGGCGTTGATTATCCTGAATTTAAGAAAGACGAAGTTGAAAATTATATGCGTAAATCAGGTGCAAGAGTTATTCAGCGAAAGGGTGCAACATTCTACGCAGTTTCAATGTCTGTATGCCATGTGTGTAAGTGCCTTTTAAGCGGAATTGATACAACTCTTACCGTATCAACACTTTTATACGGTGAATACGGTATCGATGATGTGTGCTTAAGCCTTTTAAATGTTGTGGGAAATAAGGGTGCTCACAGTAAGATTATGCTTCCTCTTAACGATGAAGAAATTGCAGCACTCCACAACAGTGCAAATGTTCTTAAAGATTTGATAAAAGGTCTTAATATATAAAACGGAAAGGAATGGAAAAAATGGAATTTCGTATTGAACACGATTCTATGGGCGAAGTAAAGGTTCCTGCTGACAAGCTTTGGGCTGCCCAGACACAAAGAAGTCATGAAAACTTTGAAATTGGTGTAGGCATTGAAACAATGCCTGCGGAGATTATACACGCATTTGGTGTGCTTAAGAAAGCAGCAGCTATCACCAACAATATTCTGCGTCCTGAAAAAATGACAAACGAGAAGCTTCAGGCAATTAAGGCTGCTTGTGATGAAATTATGGACGGAAAGCTTAATGACAATTTCCCCCTTGTTGTATGGCAGACAGGCTCTGGCACACAGTCAAATATGAATACCAACGAGGTAATCGCAAACAGGGGAAATCAGATTTTAGGTCAGAAATTGCTTCATCCTAACGATGATGCTAATATGAGTCAGTCCTCAAACGATACATTCCCCACAGCTATGCATATTGCCGCTGTGCTCATTTTGGAGGATAAGCTTATTCCTGCTGTTTCCGAATTGGTGGAAACTTTCAAGAGACTTGAAAAAGAAAACGAGGGCATCGTAAAGAGCGGCAGAACACATCTTCAGGATGCAACTCCCATCACATTCAGTCAGGAAATCAGCGGATGGCGTTCAAGTCTTGAAAAAGACATTGAACTTATAAAGCGTTCAATAGAGCCTCTTTATGAGCTTGCTCTCGGCGGTACAGCCGTTGGTACAGGTCTTAATGCTCCCGCTTCCTTTGGCGAAACTGTTGCAAAAGAAGTAGGTAACATCACAGGAAAGCCCTTCGTTACTGCAGCAAACAAGTTCCACGCTCTTACATCAAAGGATGAGTTTGTATTTGCACACGGTGCAATCAAGGCACTTGCCGCAGATATGATGAAGATTGCAAACGACGTTCGTTGGCTTGCATCAGGACCCAGAGACGGTCTTGGCGAAATCTTTATTCCCGAGAATGAGCCCGGTTCTTCCATTATGCCAGGTAAGGTAAACCCCACACAGTGTGAAGCGGTAACAATGGTTGCAGTTCAGGTAATGGGTAATGATGTTGCAGTTGGTATGGCGGCATCTCAGTGTAACTTCGAGCTTAATGTATTTATGCCCGTATGTGCTTATAATTTCCTGCAGTCTGCAAGACTTATGGCTGAAGCAATCCGTTCTTTCAATAAAAATTGTGCAGTTGGTATCAAGGCTAATAAGGAAAAGATGCATCACAATCTTCACAATTCTCTGATGCTTGTTACTGCACTTAATCCCTATATCGGATACGAAAATGCGGCTAAAACTGCCAAAAAGGCATTTAAAGATAATATATCACTTAAGGAAGCTTGTGTTGAGCTTGGGTTCTTGACTGCTGAAAAGTTTGACGAAGTATTCCATCCGGAAGAAATGGTTTAATAATCTGGAGGTATAAAAATGAAGGTTAGTTATTTTCCGGGATGTACCCTGAAAAACAAAGCCAAAGACCTTGATTTGTATGCGTACAAATCGGCTGAAGCTTTAGGGGTTACTCTCGAAGAAATTGAAAATTGGCAATGCTGCGGCGGTGTATTTACTACGGCGAAAAATGAGGTTGCAACAAAGCTTTCTTCTGTTCGCGCGCTGAAAGAGGCTTCTTCAAAAGAACAGCCTTTAGTTACAGTATGCTCAGCTTGCCACAATGTTATTAAACAAACAAATCACGCTATGCAGAATAATAAGGAATTTGCCGACAAGGCAAACCGCTATATGGCAGAGGATGGGGGATACTTCGGCGAAGCTGAGGTTTATCACTATCTTGAAATGCTTCGCGATTTAGTTGGCTTTGACACTTTAAAGGAAAAGGTTGTAACCCCTCTTAAAGGCAAGAAAATAGCGGCTTATTACGGCTGCCTGCTTTTAAGACCGAGCAGCGTTATGAAGATGGACGACCCCGAAAATCCAAGCATTATGGAGGATTTCATAAAAGCTCTGGGGGCAGAACCGGTTATCTATGCAAAGCGTAACGAGTGCTGCGGTGGGTATGTAAGCGTTGAAAGTCCTGAGCTTGCAAAAAAAAGCAGTAATTCTGTTTCACAGAATGCCAAAGCTCTGGGGGCAGAAATGATTATTACAGCTTGTCCTCTTTGCAAATATAATCTTGTGAAAAACGGTGCCGATATTCCGGTTGTTTATTTCACCGAGCTTTTGGCAGAGGCACTTGGAGTAAAGGAGGATACAAATGAATAATAAGTATCTTCGCGAGGAGATAATCCGTGAAAGCGGAGTAAATCCAAAAAAATGTATGAAATGCGGTAAATGCTCTGCAACCTGCCCCGCTTATGATGAGATGGAGTATCATCCCCATCAGTTTGTAAGTATGGTTGAATCAGGGGATATTGAACCGCTTCTCAAATCAGAAACACTCTATAAGTGTTTATCTTGTTTCGCATGTGTTGACAGATGCCCCAGAGGTGTTGAACCTGCTAAGTTGGTGGAAGCTGTGCGTCTGAGTGTTGTAAGAAAACAGGGCGCAAACAGACTGACTGCAGAT
>JAZRFC010000088.1:0-15031 GCA_045661145.1 Clostridia bacterium
TTCTCCCGATATGTACCAGGCTGTTATGGGAGGTCAGGTTGATGCTTGCCTTGATGATACACCTATCCTCAAGTACAACATCAAAATCGGTGAACTTGATATGAAGTTTGTTGATGGCACAGAAAATGAGCCTGCTCAGTACGGCTTCGCAATTTTTGACGAAAAGAATCAGAACCTCATCGATAGCTTCAACGAGGGTCTTAAGAACATCAGAGCAAACGGAAAATACGATGAGATAATTGCCAAGTATCTTGGTTAATAGACAAGGGCATTGGTTATCCGATGCCCTTTAACTATGTTTAAGGAAGGGGTATTCCAATGGTTGAACTTGCCAAAGAGTACGGTCCTCTCTTAATGTCGGCAATGGGTCAGACCTTGATTCTTGCATTATGGGGATTGCTTTTCGGTTGTTTATTGGGAATAATTTTTGGATTAGCAAGTGTTGTGGATAGCAAAGTCAGCAGAGTCATCTCGGCGATTTATGTAAACCTCATCAGAGGTGTGCCGATGATAGTTCTTGCTTTCTTTGTATATTATGGGATTCCATACGGATTGAAAAACATTGGCATTCCGGTTATATTCAGTGCACTTCAGGCAGGAACAATCTGTCTTGCACTTAATTGCGGTGCTTATATGTCAGAAATTATCCGTGCAGGAATTCAGTCAATAGATCCCGGTCAGATGGAGGCTGCAAGAAGTCTCGGACTTTCTTATTGGCGTTCCATGTTCCGTGTTGTTCTTCCGCAGGCTATTAAAAATATGATTCCAAGTATTGTAAATCAGTTTATTATTACATTAAAAGATACTTCAATTCTTTCTGTTATAGGTTTTCCGGAGCTTGTAAACAAAGCACAGAATGTTATCTCTTTCACATTCAGGTCGTTTGAGATTTGGGCTATTGTTGCAGTAATGTATCTCGTGGTTATTCTGGCACTTCAACAAGTAGCAAATGCATTGGAGAGGAGACTTAACCGTGGACGCAAATAATAACAGTAATGTTAAAATACATATTGAAAATCTTACCAAAAGCTTTGGTAAGAATAATGTTTTGCGTGGGATAACAACTGATATCACTGAAGGGGAAGTTGTTTGTGTGATAGGACCCTCCGGCTCAGGAAAGTCGACTTTTCTGCGTTGTATAAACAGGTTGGAAAGTGCTACATCCGGAGAGATTGTCGTTGACGGAATACGCATAAACGATAAGAAAGTAAACATAAACAAGGCTCGCGAAAACGTGGGAATGGTTTTCCAACATTTCAATTTGTTTGCAAATATGAATGTTCTTGAAAACCTTATGCTTGCTCCCGTTGACCTTAAAAAAGCATCAAAAGCCGAGGCAAAAAAAGTTGCTTTAGAGCTTTTGGAAACAGTTGGACTTTCGGACAAAGCATCAAGCTATCCGTCACAGCTTTCGGGCGGACAGAAGCAGCGTGTGGCAATTGCCCGTGCTCTTGCAATGAAGCCTGATATTATGCTTTTTGACGAACCTACAAGTGCTCTCGACCCCGAAATGGTTGGCGAGGTTCTTGCTGTTATGAAACAACTCGCAAAAGATGGTATGACAATGGTTGTCGTAACTCACGAAATGGGATTTGCCCGTGAAGTGGCAGACAGGGTAGTGTTTATGGATGAGGGAGTTATCCTTGAAGAGGGTACACCCGAGGAAATCTTTACTAACCCCAAACACCCCAGAACAATTGATTTTTTGAATAAAGTATTGTAAGTGAAAATTCCTCTTGTAACAGCACAAGAGGAATTTTTTGTTGTTATTTTTTTCTGTTTGGTATATAATTAAACTTAGGAGTGTGAAAAATATGGAAAATTACACAGCAAATGTAAAACGATATGATAATATGCAGTACAGAAGCTCTGGTGAAAGCGGACTGAAACTACCCGCCGTTTCATTAGGCTTGTGGCATAATTTTGGTGATAACGGTAATTTTGAAAATATGTGCAGAATGTGTTATACCGCATTTGATTTGGGAATAACGCATTTTGACCTTGCGAACAACTACGGTCCCGAGGCAGGCAGTGCGGAAACCAATTTCGGAAAAATTCTTAACAACCATATGAAGCATTACCGTGATGAAATGGTAATAAGCACCAAGGCAGGTTATTATATGTGGCCCGGACCCTACGGTGACTTCGGGAGCAGAAAGTACCTTATCTCAAGCCTTGACCAGAGTCTTAAAAGAATGAACCTTGACTATGTTGATATTTTCTATCATCACAGAATGGACCCGAACACACCTCTTTACGAAACAATGTGGGCGCTTAATGATATTGTAAAAAGCGGAAAAGCCCTCTATGCAGGTCTTTCAAACTATGACGGTGAAACTATGGAAAAAGCTGCGGAAATTTTAGAAGAATTAAAGTGCCCATTTATTATAAACCAAAACCGTTATTCTATTTTTGACAGGACTATTGAGAAAAATCGTCTTCTTGAAAGTGCCGTGCAAAAGAAAAAGGGCGTAATTATTTTTAGTCCTCTTGCGCAGGGGCTTTTAACCGAAAGGTATATTGACGGGATTCCCTCCGACAGCAGAGTAAGAACAGACGGAAGATTTCTAAACGAAAAATCAGTTTCAGATGAGGTTATGGCAAAGGTATTGAAGCTGAATGATATTGCGAAAAGAAGAGGGCAGACACTTGCACAGATGGCTCTGTCATGGGTTTATTCCAAACAGGGAGTAACAAGTGTTCTTATCGGTGCATCAAAACCCCAGCAAATAATTGAAAATGTAAAAATGCTTGAAAATACTTCGTTTGATGAATCTGAACTTAGGGAAATAGATGCCATTGTAAGTATATAATACATGGAAAAAGCCACGCAAAACAAATATTTGGAGAATGTCTTTAAAAAGGACATTCTCTGCTTTGTTTTTTGCCGAAAAATATCGGTTTTGCACTTGACTAAATTTGACAAAATTGTTATAATGAAATACGTGAACAAAGGCTTTCTGTAACTGACGGAAAAGCGGACTTAACCGCATGGGAGCAGAGAGCACATTTTTGCCGACCGTCTGGGCGTATCTGTTCTGCAGTAACGCAGCAGGTGCGCTCTTTTTTGTTTTATCAGACTTGGCAATTACTATTTTGAAAGGAATGATTTTCTGATGAGAAAAGTTGGTATCATTATGGGTTCAGACAGCGATCTTCCCGTAGTTGAAAAAGCAATTGATACATTAAAGGAATTTGGTGTACCCTACGAAGTACACGTTTTTTCTGCACACAGAACCCCTAAAGAGGCTTCTGAGTTTTCAAAGAATGCGCGCACAAACGGCTTTGGTGCAATTATAGCTGCTGCAGGCAAGGCAGCACATCTTGCAGGTGCCGTTGCAGCAAACACTACACTTCCCGTTATTGGTATCCCCGTAAAATCATCTACACTCGACGGCTTGGATGCTCTTTTGTCAACCGTACAGATGCCTGCAGGTATTCCTGTAGCTACTGTTGCTATTGACGGTGCAGCCAATGCCGCTTTGCTTTCTATACAGATTCTTGCAGTGGAGGACAAGGAGCTTCAGGAAAAGCTTGATGCTTCCAGAAAGGCTGCAAGCGAAAAGGTTCTTGAAAAGAATAAGGCAATTGAGGACAAGTTTAATAACTAATATTTATCTATTTCAGAAGGAGTAATCTAATGGGCGGTTTTTTTGGCGCGGTAGCCAGAAGAGATGTTGTTTCAGATGTCTTTTTCGGTACTGACTATCATTCACACCTTGGTACAAAAAGAGGAGGAATGGCTGCATACGATGAAAAATCGGGTATGCAGAGGGATATTCACAATATTGAAAACTCACCTTTCCGTACAAAGTTCGACCACATCTTTGACGAAATGAAAGGAAATGCGGCAATCGGATGTATAAGTGATTCTGACCCTCAGCCTCTCATAATCAGGTCGAAGCTTGGAATTTATGCTATTTGTACCGTAGGCATAATAAATAATTCAGAGGAACTTATAGACGAGTATCTGTCTTCCGGAGGCGGACACTTCGGTGCGATGACCGGCGGCAGAGTAAACTCTACCGACCTTATGGCAGCACTCATAAATCAAAAGGATTCTTTTGAGGAGGGTATAAAATTTGCACAGAGTGTTATTGACGGTTCATCTTCACTTTTGATTCTCAAGAATGACGGCTCAATAATTGCTGCCCGTGACAAAGTGGGAAGAACTCCCGTTCATATCGGTAGGTGTGAAGATGGTTTCTGTGCATCTTTTGAATCATTTGCCTGTCAGAAGGTTGGCTATGATTTATACAAAGAGCTTGGCCCCGGAGAAATTGTTCATTTTGATGCTGAAAACATTACTCAGCTTTCACCTCCCGGTGAGGAAATGAAAATGTGCGCATTTCTCTGGACATATTTCGGGTATCCCACTTCAATTTATGAAGGTGTCAATGTTGAAGTAATGCGTAATCGTAATGGGCGTATATTAGCTCAATATGATAAGAAATGCGGTAACGTTGAAGAACTTGACTATATAAGCGGTGTGCCGGATTCGGGAACTCCTCACGCTATTGGTTATGCTAACGAAAGCGGAATACCCTTTGGCAGACCCTTTATAAAATATACACCTACATGGGCGAGAAGCTTCACTCCTCCCAATCAGGTGGAGCGTGCAAGAGTAGCAAAGATGAAACAGCTTCCCGTACACGACCTCATTGTCGATAAGAAGTTATTGTTTGTTGACGATTCTATCGTCCGCGGAACACAGCTTAAGGAAACTGTTGACTTCCTCTATACAAACGGTGCTAAGGAAGTTCATATGCGCAGTGCCTGTCCACCTGTAATGTATAGTTGTAAATATCTTAATTTCTCCCGTGCGACAAGCGAAATGGAGCTTATTGCAAGAAGAGTTATAGTTGAGCTTGAGGGCGAGGAAGGTCTTAAGCATATTGAAGAATATAGTGATGCTTCTACCGAAAGAGGTAAGTCATTAAGAAAGAAAATTGCAGAAAAATTCAATTTTGCTTCTTTGGAATTTCAGTCTGTTGAAGGAACAATTGAGGCAATCGGTATAGAACCCTGTAAACTTTGCACTTATTGTTGGAATGGTAAGGGTTAATTGAAAGGAGATAATATTATGCATTCAAATTCAAAATCAGAAAGTTACGCAGCAGCAGGTGTTGACATTACAGCGGGCTACCGTGCGGTAGAGCTTATGAAAAAACATATAGCAAGAACAATGGTAAACGGAAAGAAATCCGATATCGGCGGTTTTGGAGGACTTTTCGAGCTTGATATTACAAATATGCCTCATCCCGTGCTTGTAAGTGGTACAGACGGCGTTGGAACAAAGCTTAAGCTTGCATTTATTCTTGACAAGCACGATACTGTTGGTATCGACTGTGTGGCAATGTGCGTAAACGACATTATTTGCTGTGGTGCAAAGCCTCTTCTTTTCCTTGATTATATCGCTTGCGGAAAGAACTATCCTGAAAAAATTGCTGAAATCGTTTCAGGTATTGCAGAGGGTTGTGTTCAGGCAGGTTGTGAACTTGTTGGTGGTGAAACTGCAGAAATGCCCGGATTCTACAGCGTAGAAGAATACGACCTTGCAGGCTTCTCCGTTGGTGCAGTTGATAAGGCTAAGGTTCTTGATAACTCCAAGGTAACAGAGGGTGACGTTATAATTGCACTCCCCTCAAGCGGTGTTCACTCAAACGGTTTCTCTCTTGTAAGAAAGGTGTTTGATGTTGAAAACAGCGATATTACTTCTCCCGTTAATGAGCTTGGCGGAAAGAGTATCGGTGAAACACTTCTTACTCCTACAAGAATTTATGTTAAGCCTATGCTTGCACTCTTTGATGAAGTTACTGTTAAGGCAGTATCTCACATCACAGGCGGCGGTTTCTATGAGAATATTCCCCGTAGTCTTCCCGAGGGCATGGGTGCTAAAATTAAGAAGAGCGATGTTAAGATTCTTCCTATCTTTGACCTTATTGCAAAGACAGGAAATATTTCCGAGCGTGATATGTTCAACACCTTTAATATGGGTGTTGGTATGAGTGTTGTTGTTTCTAGGGAGGAAGCAGATAAGGCACTCGAGATTCTCCGTGCAAACGGTGAGGATGCATACATAATCGGTGAGATTATTAAAAGTGAAGAAAGCGTGGTAATATGCTGAAACGCATAGCTGTACTTGTTTCAGGCGGTGGAACTAATCTGCAGGCACTCATTGATGCACAGAAAACGGGTATTATAACAAGCGGTGAAATCACACTTGTTATTTCCAACAATCCCGGTGCATACGCCCTCCAGCGAGCAAAGAATGCAGGAATAAATACTGCAGTTGTAAATAAGAAAGAGTGCTCCGGTCAGGAAGACTTTGAAGAAAAGCTTATTGCAGCACTTGAAGAAAACAAAACAGACTTTATCGTTCTTGCAGGATTTATGTGCATTCTCAGTGAAAACTTCACAAAGAAATATGCAAACAGAATTATAAATGTTCATCCGTCCCTTATCCCGTCATTCTGCGGTAAAGGTTTCTACGGACTTCGTGTCCATGAAGCCGCACTTGACTATGGGGTAAAGGTTACGGGTGCAACTGTTCATTTTGTTAATGAAATTCCCGACGGCGGCAAAATCATAATGCAAAAAGCAGTTTGTATTGAAGATGGTGACACACCCGAAATCCTTCAGAAACGTGTTATGGAAGAGGCAGAATGGATAATTCTTCCCAAAGCCGTTGAAAAAATATGTAAGGAGAATTTAGCGTGAAAAAGATTGATATTTATAACGAACTTAAAAATAACGATTACCCCGGAAGAGGTATTGTTATCGGTAAATCGGCTGACGGAAAGAAAGCCGTTACAGCGTACTTCATTATGGGAAGAAGTGTAAACAGCCGCAACCGTGTTTTTGTTGAAGACGGATGCGGTATCCGCACTCAGGCTTTTGACCCTTCAAAATTGTCTGACCCCCATCTTATAATTTACGCTCCCGTAAGAGTTCTCGGCAACAAAACCATCGTTACAAACGGTGACCAGACCGATACTATTTACGAGCTTATGAATCAGCAGCTCACATTTGAGCAGGCACTCCGTACACGTGAGTTTGAGGATGATGCTCCCAATTATACACCCCGAATTTCCGGTATTATGAAAGTTGAGAACGGTGATTACAGCTACGCAATGTCGATTCTCAAGAGTGCAAACGGAAACGGTGCTTCCTGCCAGAGATTTACATTCAGCTATAAAAATCCTGTTCAGGGAGAGGGACATTTCATTCACACGTATATGGGTGACGGAAATCCTCTTCCTTCATTTGAGGGTGAGCCTAAGCTTGTTGAAATTCCTAACGATATAGAAGAATTTACCGAAAACCTCTGGACAAGCCTTAATGAAGACAATAAAGTATCTCTCTTTGTCAGATTTATTGACATTGAAACAGGGGAGACAGAGTCCAGAATTATTAATAAAAACAAATAATTTCTTTACGAAAGGAATAATTACGATGATAGAGTTTGAACTTAAATATGGTTGTAACCCCAATCAGAAGCCTTCCAAGATTTTTATGCACGACGGAGCTGAGCTCCCCATTGAAATCCTTAACGGAAGACCGGGTTATATAAATTTCCTCGATGCACTTAACAGCTGGCAGCTTGTAAAGGAGCTTAAGGAAGCTCTTGGTATGTGTGCCGCTACATCTTTTAAGCACGTAAGCCCCACATCTGCCGCAGTAGGCGTTAAAATGAGCGACGACCTTAAAAAGGCTTGCTTCGTGGACGACGTTGAAGGTCTTGACGAATCCCCCCTTGCAACAGCATATGCAAGAGCAAGAGGTACTGACAGAATGAGTTCTTTCGGTGATTGGATTGCCCTTTCAGATAAGTGTGATGCTACCTGTGCAAAGCTTATCGCCCGTGAAGTATCTGACGGTGTTATTGCTCCTGATTACGCCCCCGAAGCTCTTGAAATTCTTAAGGGAAAGAGAAAGGGAACATATAACGTTATTAAAATTGACCCCAATTTTGTTCCTGATCCCATAGAGCATAAACAGGTCTACGGTATCACATTCGAGCAAGGAAGAAACAACTTTGAAATCAACCGTGCTCTGTTGGAAGATATCGTTACAGACAATAAGGAAATGCCCGAAGATGCAAAGCGTGACCTTATAATTGCACTCATTACTCTTAAATATACTCAGTCAAACTCTGTTTGCTTTGCGAAAGACGGTCAGGCAATCGGCGTAGGTGCAGGTCAGCAGTCAAGAATTCACTGTACTCGTCTTGCAGGAAATAAGGCTGATATCTGGCATCTTCGTCAGCACGCGAAGGTTCTTAATCTTCCTTTCAAGGATGAAATTAAGCGCCCCGACCGTGACAATGCGATAGATGTATATATTTCAGAGGATTATGAGGATGTTTTGGCTGACGGTATCTGGGAAACACTCTTTACAGAAAAGCCGGAGCCTTTCACACGCAAGGAACAGAGAGAATACCTCTCCACACTTAAGGGTGTTGCACTTGGTTCCGATGCATTCTTCCCCTTTGGTGACAATATTGAAAGAGCTGCAAGAAGCGGTGTAAGCTATATTGCGCAGCCCGGCGGCTCCATCCGTGACGATAATGTTATTGATGCTTGTAACAAACACGGTATGGTTATGGCAATGACCAAAATGAGATTGTTCCACCACTAATATACTGAGAGGACTGAACGATATAATGAAAATTATGGTAGTTGGCGGCGGCGGCCGTGAGCATGCTATTATCAAAAAAATAAAAGAAAATAAATCCGTGACAGAGATTTTTGCGCTTCCCGGTAACGGCGGTATTTCCAGAGATGCAACTTGCGTGAATATAGGTGCAAAAGATATCGATGCCATTGTAAAATTTGCTGTGGAAACACAGATCGATTTTGCTGTTGTTGCCCCCGATGACCCGCTTGTTCTCGGTTGTGTTGGTGCTCTTAACGAAAAGGGAATCAAAACCTTTGGTCCCAACAAGGCAGCAGCAATCATTGAGGGCAGTAAGGTGTTCTCCAAAAACCTTATGAAAAAGTACGGTATTCCCACCGCACAGTATGAAGTTTTTACAGACCTTCAGGCAGCTCTTGATTATCTTGAAACTGCACCTATTCCAACCGTTGTAAAGGCAGACGGACTTGCTCTGGGTAAGGGCGTAATCATTGCCGAAACAAGGGAAGAGGCTAAAGATGCGGTTAAGAGTATGATGGAGGATAAGGTATTCGGGGAAAGCGGAAGCAGCGTCGTAATCGAAGAATTCCTTACAGGCCCTGAAGTATCTGTACTTTCTTTTACAGACGGAGAAACACTTATTCCCATGGTTTCTTCTATGGACCACAAGAGAGCGCTTGATAATGATATGGGTCTTAATACAGGTGGCATGGGTACAATTGCTCCTAATCCGTATTATACCGATGATATTGCAAAGGAATGTAAGGAAAAAATCTTTATTCCTACCGTAAATGCAATGAACAGCGAGGGAAGAAGCTTTTCAGGCTGTCTTTATTTCGGACTTATGCTTACACCGGGCGGTCCCAAGGTAATTGAATATAACTGCCGTTTTGGTGATCCCGAAACACAGGTTGTTCTTCCTCTTCTTGAAAGCGACTTGCTTGACATAATGATTCATATTTCAAACAAAACATTGAAAGATGCTGATGTGAAATTCTCAAGCGGTAGTGCTTGTTGTGTTGTAATGGCATCAAACGGCTATCCCGGAAAATATGATACCGGCTTTGAAATTACGATGCCCACAGATAAAAATATCTATGTTGCAGGCGCAAAGCTTGACGGTGACAAGCTTCTTACCGGCGGCGGCAGAGTGCTTGGCGTAACGGAAACAGCCCCCACTCTTAAAGAAGCAATTGACAAGGCATACGGTACTGTAAAGGAAGTTAGCTTTGCAAATGCATATTACAGAAGTGACATCGGCGCAAGAGCGCTTAAAGCAGGAAACTAATGAAAGGAGAATGCCAGAATGGTTTACAGAATATATGTAGAAAAGAAAAACGGTCTTGACCATGGTGCAGCGGCACTTAAAAAAGACCTTAAAGACCTTTTGGGAATAAAGGGAATAGAAGAACTTCGTATGTATAATCGTTACGACGTTGAAAATATTTCCGAAGAGCTTTTTGAAAATTCAGTTAAGACTGTATTTTCAGAACCCCAGACAGATAACACATATAAGGATTGCCCCAAGGGTGACGTTGTATTTGCAGTAGAATATCTGCCCGGACAGTTTGATGCAAGAGCTGCTTCTGCTGCTGAATGTATTCAGATTATTTCCAAAGGGGAAAGACCCGATGTTCGCACAGCAACAGTTTATGTCCTCAACGGAAATCTTTCCGCTGACGAAGTGCAGAGTATCAAAAAGTATGTAATTAACCCCGTAGAAGCACGCGAAGCTTCTCTTGACGAGGTTAAAACCCTCAAAACTGACTACACAATCCCCACAGAGGTTGAGATTCTTGATGGCTTCTGTGCTCTTTCTCGTGATGAACTCCAGAAGTTTATTGACGAGAGAGGCCTTGCAATGGATATTGATGACATTTTATTCTGTCAGCAGTATTTTATTGGTGAAAAGCGTGAGCCTACCGTAACAGAAATCAAAATGATTGATACCTATTGGTCTGACCATTGCCGTCATACAACATTCCTCACAACAATTGACAATGTTAAGTTTGAGGATGAGCTTCTTCAGAAGACTTATGACGAGTATATCAATGACCGTAAAGAACTCGGCAGAACAAAGCCCGTAAACCTTATGGACATTGCAACTCTGGCAACCCGCGTTCTTAAAAAAGCAGGTAAACTCCAGAAACTTGACGAGTCAGAAGAAATCAATGCTTGTACAGTTAAGATAGATGTTATGAAAGACGGAAAGGAAGAAAAATGGCTTCTTCTTTTCAAGAATGAAACTCATAACCACCCCACAGAAATTGAGCCTTTCGGCGGTGCTGCAACTTGTATCGGTGGTGCTATCCGTGACCCGCTTTCAGGAAGAAGCTATGTTTATGCGGCTATGCGTGTTACAGGTGCAGGTGACCCCACAGTTCCTGTTTCACAGACAATGCAGGGTAAACTTCCTCAGAGAAAAATCGTTACCACAGCGGCAAACGGTTACAGCTCCTACGGTAATCAGATTGGTCTTGCAACAGGTCAGGTAGACGAAATCTATCATGATGGTTATGTAGCAAAGAGAATGGAAATCGGTGCAGTTATTGCAGCTGCTCCAGAGGAAAACGTAAGGAGAGAACGCCCAGAAGACGGAGATATAGTAATTCTTCTTGGCGGCAGAACAGGTCGTGACGGTTGCGGCGGTGCGACAGGTTCATCAAAATCTCACAACCTTTCTTCTCTTGAAAGCTGCGGCGCAGAGGTACAGAAAGGTAACGCTCCCGAGGAAAGAAAGCTTCAGCGTCTTTTCCGTAACAAGGAAGTTTCCCGTCTTATCAAGCGTTGTAACGACTTTGGTGCGGGCGGTGTATCCGTTGCTATCGGTGAGCTTGCAGACGGTCTTGAAATTGACCTTAATGCAGTTCCCAAGAAATATGACGGTCTTGACGGTACAGAGCTTGCAATAAGCGAATCTCAGGAAAGAATGGCTGTTGTAGTAGAAAGCAAGGATGTAGAAAAGTTCTGTGCTCTTGCAAAGAAAGAAAACCTTGAAGCAACTGTTGTTGCAACAGTTAAGGCACATCCTTATCTTGTAATGACTTGGAACGGCAAGCAGATTGTAAACCTTTCCAGAGAATTCCTTAACTCCAATGGTGCTGAAAAGCATATTGACATAGCTCCTGCAAAAATTGAATCATACAACAAAACTGTAAGCGGAAGCTTTGCAGATAACTACAAGGCTCTTGCAGAAGACCTTAATGTATGTTCAAAGCGCGGACTTTCCGAAAGATTTGACTCTACAATCGGTGCACGAAGCGTTCTTATGCCCTTTGGCGGTAAGTATCAGCGTACACCTGTTCAGGCAATGGTAAATAAGATTTCCACCCCTGACGGAGACAGTACAACCTGTTCTCTTATGAGCTGGGGCTACAATCCCTTTATTATGGAAAAGAGTCCCTATCACGGTGCATACCTTGCAGTAGTTGAATCCGTATGTAAGCTTATAGCACACGGCGGTTCTTTCAACGAAGTTTATCTTACATTCCAGGAATATTTTGAAAAGCCCAAGGCAGACCCTGCACGTTGGGGTAAGCCTATGGCAGCTCTTCTTGGCGCATATAAGGCACAAAAGGATTTTGAAATAGCTTCTATCGGCGGTAAGGACTCTATGAGCGGTAGCTTTGAAAATATCGATGTTCCGCCCACTTTGGTATCATTTGCAGTTACAACAGACAGCGTTGATGATATTATTTCACCCGAATTCAAAAAGGCAGGAAGCAAGGTTTATATAATTAAGCCTGAATACGACAAGAATAATCTTCCTTGTGCAGATTCTCTTAAGAATGTTTTCTCCCGTGTAACTTCTCTTATGCGCGGCGGAAAAGTGCTTAGTGCTTATACACCCACATACGGCGGTATTGCAGAAGCAATCCTCAAGATGGCAATGGGTAACGGCATCGGCTTTAAGTATAGCGAAAATACTTCAGTTGAGGAAATATTCGGTTATAATTACGGCGCATTTATTCTTGAAACAACTGAAGATATTGCGGATGCAATTCTTCTCGGTGAAACAGTTTCAGAAGATGCAATCACTCTTGCAGGTGAAAAGCTTTCTCTTGATGAGCTTTGTGCCCTTTACGAGAATAAGCTTGAAAAGGTTTACCGTTGCAATATCGAAACTCCCGATAAAGAAGCTCCCGTATTCAGCTACGAAAATAAAACTGTATTTTCATCAGCAAATAAGGTTGCACAGCCCAAGGTTCTTATTCCTGTATTCCCGGGAACAAACTGTGAATACGACAGTGCAAAGGCATTCGAAAAGGCAGGCGCAAAGGCAGAAATCTTTGTTATCAATAACCTTACTTCACAGAATGTAGCAGAATCAGTTTCTGAATTTGCAAAGAAAGTAAACGAATCACAGATGGTATTTATCCCCGGCGGTTTCTCCGGCGGTGACGAGCCTGACGGAAGCGGTAAGCTTATTACAGCATTCTTCCGAAACAAAGAAATCAGCGAAGCGGTAATGAATCTCCTTAAAAACCGTGACGGTCTTATGGCAGGTATCTGTAACGGATTCCAGGCACTTATTAAGCTTGGTTTGGTGCCTTACGGTGAAATTCTGGAGGCTGACGAAAACAGTCCCACACTTACATTTAATACAATTTCACGCCATCAGTCCAAGATTGTTAATACAAGAATTGCTTCCAATAAGTCACCCTGGCTTATGGAAACAAATGTAGGGGATATCTATTCTGTACCGATTTCTCACGGTGAGGGCAGATTCCTTGCAAGCGAAGAGCTTATTAAAAAGCTTGCAGATAACGGTCAGGTAATTACTCAGTATGTTGACCTTGACGGAAATCCCACCTATGACATTCAGTATAATCCCAATGGCTCTATCTGTGCCGTGGAGGGTATTGTTTCTCCCGACGGCAGAGTGCTTGGTAAGATGGGTCACTCTGAACGTATAGGTGCAAACCTCTATAAGAACGTAGAGGGTAACTACGATATGGGTATGTTCTTATCTGCTGTTAAATATTTTAAATGATGTTTTGCTCCTTAATATATGGCAAGGAGGTGCCGATTATATGGATGCTGTCAGAGAGCGTATGAATGAACTTAATAAAAACAGACGATTAAAGCTGATGCTTGCTTTAATTATTGTTGTAGTTTTGATTATGTGTGTTGTAACTATTGAGTTTCACATATACAATAATGTTGTTGATATTACAATAATGAAAGAAGATATATCGGACGATAAGGCAAAATTCATTCCCGTAAAGCCTCTGGATACCAATATAATCGCAGTAAAGACATCCGACGGAAAGTACAATCTTGCATTCGACGACTGTTTGAGCTGTTATAATCAGTACGGAAAGCATTATAGTTTTAAGAATAACGATAACAGTACGGGATTAATTTGTAAAAATTGCAAAAATGAAGTAAGTTATGATTCAATGGGCTTTGTTCCGGAGGGCTGTATGCCATTTCCGATAGCGGTAAAGGCAGAGTCAGGTATTCAGAGCTTTGATGACAGATTTGTAATTTCTGCAGAGTATCTTGAACGGATGAAAGATGAATTTTCGCGTATGCGTACAGGGAAATCTTTAAACAATTACAGAGAAAACCCGAACAAATAACAAAATTTTACAATCATTAAAACCTCTTTTCTTGCTTAAAATAAGTAAGAAAAGAGGTTTTTTATTTGAAAAAATGTATTATATTTTTAGTTTTATTATTATGCTCCTGCTCTTCACCAAACAAACAAAATAAAATTGAAAAGAAGCCTCAAACACAAGGCGTAACTCGAAAAATTATCATTGAGGAAATAACCTTAGCGGAGGCAACTACAAATATTATTGATAAAGGTGAAAATCGTGTCAATAATATTTTGCTTGCTTGTCAGAAAATCAGCGGAATAAAAATTTCATCGGGAGAAGAGTTCAGCTTCAATAAAATTACCGGCAGAAAAACCGCAAAAAACGGATATAAAACTGCCCCGATTTTAGTCGACGGAGAAAAGAGCTATGGAATAGGCGGGGGAGTCTGTCAGGTCAGTACCACGATTTATATGGCGGCAATATCAGGCGGTTTTAAAATAGCAGAACACCATAATCATAGCGAAAGTGTAGCCTACGCTCCAAAAGGAATGGATGCGACCGTTGTATACGGGGTTAAGGATTTCCGCTTTATAAATAATACCGAGAACGATATATACATCTATACTTGGGTAGAGAACAAAAAAGTGTATGCAAAAATCGTTAAGAAATAATATAAAAAGATGACTTTCGCCACAGCCAGATAAGGGAGTATTGTCCTGAAAATCGCCTTTTTGTCGAATTTCTGCGTTAAAAAATGCCCATATCCGTCAGGATTATGTCCATTTTTTGCCTTGAACTTCATACAAAAATTTCGATTTCAGGATGCAAAAGCAGTTTTGAATATCAGA
>JAZRFC010000089.1:0-6220 GCA_045661145.1 Clostridia bacterium
AAAACTCCGTGATAAAGAGCGTTACCAGACAGTATATTCCAAATATGACGGAAGTGCTGCTGCTCCTACGGCAGGGCTTCATTTCACAAACGAACTGCTAACCGAAATAGAAAAAATGGGTGTAAAGCTTGCGTACTTAACACTACACGTTGGGCTTGGTACATTCAGACCTGTAAAAGTAAGCGATGTTACAAAACATAAGATGCACTCAGAACATTATATAGTGACAGAGGAAGCTGCCAATATCATAAACGAAACCAAGAAAAACGGCGGTAGGGTAATATGCGTAGGTACTACAAGCTGCAGAACGGTTGAAAGTGCGTCGGAGAACGGAAAAATATTTGCAAAAAGCGGAGAAACGGATATTTTTATTTATCCGGGGTATCAGTTTAAAATCACAGATGCCCTTATAACAAACTTTCATTTACCGAAATCAACTCTTGTTATGCTTGTTAGTGCATTGGCAGGAAAAGATAATATTATGAATGCGTATAATCACGCCGTAGCATCAGATTACAGGTTTCTCAGCTTCGGAGATGCTATGTTAATTCAGTAACGGAAATACTGGGGGTTGCCCTCGCAGTATTTTTTTATTTAATATATTATATAAATATATTGCATTTGTTGTAAAAAAAGTATATAATTATACGGGTATGCATTTTTGAAAGGAGGCGGCAGTTTTGGATAGAAAAAATGATAAAAACTTTGAACTTGTGTCCCAAAAATTAATACAGTACGGTATTGCCGCTGACGATGTAAAAGCATATGTAATAACAGATTTAGCAAAACCCGGTTCATATGGTAAAACGATTGTTTGTGCTTTGACAGATTCCTTATGTGTCATTGATGATGACGGTAGCTTTCTCAGAAAGCCTTACTCGGAAATAATTGATATTTTTTCTGAAAATTATGTTTCATCGGGAGAGCTTGTTATCGCTACCAAGACAGGGGAAATTTCAACAGCTCATTTCACATTGAGCGTTTCTGCTGAAATAGAAAGATTTTCTGCCATTGTTTTGAAATTGATTAAAGGCGATACTGAAACTGATATAAACGGAAATTTTGAAAATGAACCCGATTTTCAGTTTATCAACAAAGGACGCAAGAAACTGTTTTTCAGAGTTTTGTCCTATGTACCTAGATATAAAAAACATCTCATACTTATGATTTCCATAATTATTTTCACAACGCTTATAAATCTTCTTCCGCCGTATCTTACGGGCAGAATTCTTTATGATGAGGTTCTTTCAAAGGGTGGGAGATTTTACGGACAGATACTTCCGCTTGTAAGCATCCTGGCAGGAATTACTCTGACGAGCGTTTTGCTTGCAGTTTTTCTCGGAAGAGTGGGTGCGGAGCTTTCAGGCAACATTATTTACGACATCAAAACAGAAGTATTTACTTCTATGCAAAAGCTGGGAATGAAATTCTTTTCCTCTAAACGTACGGGAAATCTTATGAACAGAATCAACAGCGATGCATTGGATATTCAGTATTTTCTAAATGACGGACTTCCTCATTTCGTGATTAACGGTGCAACAATTATGGCAGTAGGGCTTTTCCTTTTCATCGTTAACCCGGTGCTCTCTGTTGCAGTATTGATACCCGTTCCGCTGATTGCCCTTATAATTAAAAAATCAACACGAAAGTTTAAAAAACTTAAATGGCATACATGGAGAAAATCCTCCTCAGTAAATTCTCTCATAAATGATAATCTTCAGGGGGTGAGGGTTGTAAAGGCCTTTGGCAAGGAGGAAAGAGAAATCCGTCGTTTTAACACTGTAAGCAAAGCACTTTGTGACAACAGAATAAGAGAGGGCGTTGCCTCTGCAAAGGTTTTTCCGCTTCTCAGTTGGATTATGTCACTTGGCGGACTCGTCGTATGGGCGTTAGGCGGTGCGCAGATTTTAAACGGCAGACTGACCTTTGGCGAACTTATGAGCTTTGTTGGGTATCTTTCGCTTTTGTATGCACCTGTTAATTTTATGGTAAAAACCTTTGATTGGTGGACAAGCTGTATGAACAGTGCACAGCGTATATTTGAGGTTATAGACAGAAAACCTGATATTACTGAAGCTGAAAATCCCGTTAACATAGAAAGGTTTAAGGGTGAGGTTGAGCTTAGAAATGTCAGCTTTTCCTATGAGCCTAACAAACAGGTACTTAAAAATGTGTCTTTTAAGGTCAATCAGGGTGAAATGATTGGACTTGTTGGACACAGCGGTGCAGGAAAGAGCACAATAACCAATATTATTACCCGTCTTTATGATGTGAATGACGGTGAAGTTCTTATTGACGGAGTTAATGTTAAGGACATCAGTTTTGAAAGCCTGCATAAAAATATAGGCATAGTTCTGCAGAATACATTTCTGTTTTCGGGAACGGTTGCGGAAAACATTTCATACGGAAAACCCGAGGCATCTATGGATGAAATTATTGATGCTTCCAAGAAAGCTCACGCACACGAGTTTATATTAAATCTGCCTGACGGTTATGAAACACGCATCGGGAAAGACGGTACGGATTTGTCGGGCGGTGAGAAGCAGAGGATAAGCATTGCCCGTGCAATTCTTATGAATCCTGCAATTCTGATTTTTGATGAGGCTACATCATCTCTTGACACAAATACGGAACAGAAAATTCAGGAGGCAATGGAGCTTCTGGTTAAAAACCGTACGACCATTGCTATTGCCCACAGATTTTCAACACTTAAAAATGCAGACAGATTAGTCGTAGTTGAAAACGGAAAAATTGTTGAAACAGGCACACATGAAAAGCTGTTTGAAAAGAAAGACGGCATCTACTCTAAAATGGCTCATATGCAGCTTGATGCATTGTCATTTGGAAAGGAAGAAAAGAATTAATATGCTTAATTATATTAATCCCCAGGATTTGGCGTTTTATATTTCTGAAGGCGGGTTGTTATGCCTTGTATACAAAGAAACCGATTTGGGACGGGTTGGTGTCAGCAGAATGTTTCCTTTTCAGTTTGACGAGGAATATATATCTGTAAAACCGGAAAACCATTTGAGGGAAGACTGTGAAAATGAGCTTGGAATTATAAGAAATCTTGCAGACCTGCCTCAAAAACAGAGAGAGCTTCTTAATATGGAACTGAAAAAGCGTTATTTTATGCCGGATATAATAGAAATTGAAAATCTTAAAGAAGAATTCGGAAATATTTCTTTTGAGGTTATTACAAATGCAGGAAAGCGTGATTTTACAGTAACCGATATGAGCAGTAACATAAGGACTGTGGGCAAAAACAAGGTAATGCTTACAGATGTGTACGGAAACAGGTTTTGTATTCCCGATATTACCTTGTTAAAGGATAAAGAATTAAAGATTCTGGAAATATGGATTTAAAAAATGAAAGGAGCACTTCACGATGCAGAATACGGCATTAATAAAAAAATACAGTGAACTTATTTGCCGTGTGTTTGACGGTGAAGACATCCTTATTTCGACAGAGCTTGATTTGTCAGACAAAGGAATATATACAGACGGATTCTTTGCAGTAAGCAAAGATAAGATTTGTGTCATTGAAAATGAAGGCATTTCCCTTATTGAAAACATAAAATCGATTGATAAAGTATTTTGCCTCGAATACAACGGAAGCGGAATACTTGAAGCGGATACCTTGTCCGGAAGAAAGCTTCTTGCAAGGTTTTCAATGGAGTATATTGAGGAATTTAACATAGTAGCAGATGTTATAAATGACATAATATCGGGGGATTTTGTTTCTGTAAATGAAACTGCCTTTGAGAAAGAAAAGGTTTGTCCGCATTGCGGAAAACCCTTTATACCAAATACTGCAGTTTGTCCCGAATGTACCGATAAATTTAAAATGCTGAAAAGACTCTGGAAATTGGCACTTCCGTATAAGTGGTTGTATCTTGCTTTGTTCATTCTTTTTTGGGTAACAAGTGCAGTTACTGTAATTTCACCCATTCTTTCAAAATATCTTATAAATGATGTTTTAACTTCCCCTGAAAACAGAAATACAGAAACATTGCTCCTGATAGTCGGATTAATGCTTTTATGTACGGTAATTACATTTGCAGTACACATAATAAAAGATATCGTATCAGTAAAATCAAGCAATCTGCTTGTTTTTGACCTCAGAAATTTTATTTATGAAAAACTACAGAAAATGCCCCTTGGATACATTGAAAAAAAGAAGACGGGGGATTTGGTGCAGAGAATCAATAACGACACTCACCGTATTCAGATTTTCATTCAGGATATTCTGATAGCATCAGTCAATGAAATCATTTTGTTTGTTGCAATAGGGATAATAACATTTTCTCTCAACGTAAAAATGGCACTTTTGATTTTTATTCCGATGCCGATTGTTGTTTTTCTGATAAATAAAATAAGATACAGCATACGAAATCGGTATATGAAGCAATGGAAAAAGATGGACACGCTTACAAACCGATTGACGGAGGTTCTTAACGGAATCAAGCTTGTAAAGGTTTTCGGAAAAGAAAATGATGAAATAGAGCGTTTCAAGAAAACTGCGGATACTGTGCGGGATGTAACCTGCCGAAATGAAAAATATGTTTACACTGTATTTCCGCTTATAAGATTTTTGATGAGCTTCGGTAGTTATTTTGTTCTTCTCTACGGCGGAAGTCAGGTGCTCGGGAATAATATGAGCCTAGGTGAGCTTGTTCAGTTTTCGTCATACGGAAGCTACCTTTACAGTAAGCTCGAGTGGTTTGGTATGCTTCCGAGACATTTTACAATGGCTATGGTAAGTACACAGCGTGTTTTTGAAGTCCTTGATGAGGTAATTGAGGAGGATGCAGAAAATAAAATCAGCACATCCTCGGTTGCAGGTGATATTGATTTTCAAAAGGTGTCTTTCGGTTACAAAAGCTACAGAAAGGTCCTCAGAAACATCAGTGCACATATCAAAAAGGGTGAAATGATAGGACTTGTGGGACATAGCGGAGCAGGAAAAAGTACTTTCATAAACCTTGTTATGAAGCTTTATAATCCCAATAACGGAAAAATTTTGCTTGACGGTGAGGATTTATCCCTTTACGACGAGTCAGCTTTCAAGGAAATTCTTGGAGTGGTACTTCAGGAAAGCTATCTTTTCAGCGGTACTATTCTTGAAAATATAGCCTATGCCAATCCTGATGCATCGCTGGAGGATTGTATAGAGGCTTCTAAAAAAGCCAATGCCCACGATTTTATAATGTCGCTGCCTGATGCATATAATACTTATGTCGGAGAGAAAGGACACAGACTTTCGGGTGGGGAAAGGCAACGAATCTCAATTGCCAGAGCGATACTCTCAAATCCGAAAATCCTGATTTTGGACGAAGCTACCGCATCGGTGGATACAGAAACAGAGGCAAAGATTCAAAGTGCTCTCGAAAACGTAACGGAGGGCAAAACGGTTATTGCAATAGCTCACAGATTGTCTACACTAAAGAATGCGGACCGTTTGTTCGTTTTTGAAAACGGACGTATTGCAGAAACAGGCACTCATAATGAACTGCTGAAAAAAGACGGCATTTACGCAAAACTCTTTAAAGCTCAGTATGAAATGACTGTAAGAGGTATGACCATAGACGGATATAAAAAAGAAGAACCTGAAATACAACAATTCAGAGAGGATGTTGACTATGACAAAGATTAAACTTATCACAGACAGCGGGAGTGATATTTCAATCGAAACTGCAGAAAAACTGAATATCAGTATGCTTCCGATTTCCTTTACATTTGACGGGGAAACATATTACAGAGAAGGTCTGGATATGGGGAAAGAGGAGTTTTATGAAAAGCTTTCCGAAAAGGATGCTCCCGTACCCAAAACGGCACAGGTTACTCCCATACAGTTTCTTGATGCGTATAACGAAGCGTATGACCAGGGCTACGACACCTTGATTGTTGTTCCCATTTCATCAAACGGCAGCGGTATGTATCAGAATGCCGTAATGTCTGCACAGGAGGTAATGGATGAGCGCGGGGGAGAAATTATTGTAATCGATACCCTCGGATATTCATGCTTTTACGGCGGTGCTGTAATAAAGGCGGCAAAGATGCTTGCCGACGGAAAGAGCAAGGATGAAATTGTTTCATACATTACTGAGGCTACAAGCAGTATGAAGGCATACTTCCTTGTTGACGACCTTCTTCATCTTAAAAAAGGCGGCAGAATCAACACAGCAACCCTTGTTCTTGCAAATATGCTGGATATAAA
>JAZRFC010000090.1:0-19521 GCA_045661145.1 Clostridia bacterium
TAATTATGGATAATATGGATAATGCGGTGAAGCTTGCAAAGGCAACTCATTACAAATTCAAAATAGTAACTCTTGCAGGAGAACTTCTTCAGCCGGGCGGTAGTATAACCGGCGGTAGTGTGAACAAGGCTCACGCCCTTCTCGGAAGAAAAGACGAGATTGAGAGACTTAATATAGAATGTGATAATCTGGCTGAAGAAACTGAAAAGCTTGAAGATGAAATTGATGATCTGATGGAGCTTGCGGAAAAGAGCCGCAGAAAAGAGGCTCAGCTTCGTGAAAAGCTTTCTGAAAGCGAAAATAAGCTTATGAAGGTCAAGGCGGAAGCCGATATGAAAGAAAGCCTTCTCAAGATGGCACACGAACGCCATGAAAAGCTTATGGGTGAAAAAACGCAGATTTCCACACAGCAGACAGACACCGTGGAAACCAAGAAAAAGCTTCGTGAAATTCTTGAAGGCTCCGATGAGCTTATAGAAAAAGCAGAAGAAATTGTGAGAACCAAGCAGGAGTCAGTAAGGGAAGAAACCCTGCGCCGTGAGGCACATTCAGGCAAGGTTATTGACAAAAAAATGGAAATCAACAGTGCCCAGAAGGATGTGGAAATTGCCCAGCAGAGAATTGAGGATGCAAAACGCAGTATACTGAATTCTCAGTCTGACTACAAGCTGAAGCTTGATGAGAAGCGCGCTCAGGAGGATAAGATTGCCTCCCTTGAAAAGCAGATTGAAGAAAATCTTATGTGCCAGAATCAGTGTGCAGTTGCCATTGAGTCTATGAAAGAGGAAATCAAGGCGTATATGAGTGGACGAAGCGGAAACGACATTGAGCTTGAAAAACTCCGTGAGGGTATAAAGGAGCTTAATGAAAGAATCCTTGTTCTTCAGGGTGAGGTTGTACGAATTGAAACCAAGAAGAATAAGATAGAAGAGGATTTGGAAAACGCCGCTAACCGTCTTTGGGATAACTACGAGCTTACATATAATACTGCACTTGAATTTAAAAAGGACATTGGCTCGCTTTCCGAGGCACAGAAAGTAATTTCACAGCTGAAGAATTCTATCCGTGCATTGGGAAATATTAATGTTGATGCTATTGAAGAGTATAAAGAGGTCAAGGGCAGATATGAATTTATGAGCACTCAGGTTGCCGATATGGAAAAGGCAAAGGCAGACCTTGAAAAGCTTATCGGTGAAATGATGGCTGTAATGCGCGAACAGTTTGCAAAGAAATTCCAGATAATAAACGAGCTGTTTGGAAAAAGCTTTGTTGAGCTTTTCGGCGGCGGCAAGGCAGAGGTTAAGCTTCTTAACCCACTTGACACTCTTGAAAGCCCCATTGAAATAGAGGTACAGCCTCCGGGAAAGAAGCTTCAGAGTATTACGCTCCTTTCGGGTGGCGAGCATGCACTTACGGCAATCGCACTGCTATTTGCACTTTTGCAGGTGTCACCTGCGCCTTTCCTTGTGCTTGACGAAATAGAAGCAGCACTTGACGATGAAAATGTTTACCGTTTTGCAGATTATATCAGAAGCCGCGGCGACAATACACAGTTTGTCGTTATAACTCACCGTCGCGGTACTATGGAAGCGGCAGATATTCTCTACGGCGTAACCATGCAGGAAAAAGGTGTCAGCAGACTTCTTTCAATGAAACTTGACGAGGTTGCTTTCGAGGAATAACAGAAAGGAAAATTTCTATGGAACAAAATACAGAGAAAAAGGGACTTTTTGCCCGACTTAGAGAAGGCCTTGGCAAAACCCGTGATTCCTTTAACGAAAAATTAGACAATGTGTTTTCAGTTTTTACAAAGGTTGACGATGACCTTTACGACGAGCTTGAGGAAGCACTTATATTGGCTGATATAGGCGGACAGACAAGTTTTGAAATCGTTGAACAGCTCCGTGAAAATGTAAAGAAAAAACATATCCACGACGGAGAAGAGGCGAAAGCGGAGCTTAAAAGTATCATTTGCGAGATTTTAAGTGCAAATGACTGTGAGCTTCGTCTTGAAACCAAACCTACCGTGATTTTGGTAATAGGTGTAAACGGTGTAGGAAAGACCACCACTATCGGCAAGCTTACCTCAAAGCTCAAGGCGGAGGGAAAAACTGTTGTCTTAGGCGCAGCAGACACATTCCGTGCGGCGGCGGCAGACCAGCTTGAGATCTGGGCTGAGAGAAATGATGTTCCCATAGTCCGTCTTACCGAGGGGGCAGACCCTGCGGCAGTTGTTTTTGATGCCTGCTCTTCTGCAAAAAGCAAGGGGGCTGATGTCTGCATCTGTGACACGGCAGGCAGACTTCACAACAAGAAAAACCTTATGGACGAGCTGGGAAAAATCTACCGTGTTATTGAGCGTGAACTTCCCGAAGCACAGAAAGAAATTCTTCTTGTGCTCGATGCAACAACGGGACAGAATGCCGTTAATCAGGCAGAGGAATTTAACAAGGTTGCAGAAATTTCGGGAATTGTACTGACCAAGCTTGACGGTACTGCAAAGGGTGGTATTGTAGTAAATATTTGCAAAAAGCTGGGTGTTCCCGTTAAATTTGTGGGCGTAGGCGAGGGTATTGATGACCTGCAGGTTTTTGACCCCATGGCATTTGCAGAAGCACTGTTTGGTGAATAAGGATATGAAAAAGGAATTTGAATGCAAACGAATCCTGGTAGAAAATATAGAAAACAGCCGTGAGAAACTCCTTATAAGAAAAAAGCATCTTAAAAATTATGATTTGCATTGGCACGACTGCTTTGAGATAGAGCTTGTTCTCAGGGGAAGTGCGGTGCAGGTTCTAAACGGCGAACTTTATAAAATGTCTCCTGGCTATATGTATCTTTTAAACCCCACTGACTTTCACAGCATAGAAACAGAGGGTGCGACGGTTTATAACATTATGTTCAGTGAGGAAATGCTTGACAAGGAAGTTCTTCAAAAGATACTGAGCATAAAGGAGAATATTATCTTCAAGCTGGATAACAGAGAAATGCAGAATATTGAATTCCTCATTTCCAAGATGCTTTACGAGTTTGTTCACTATACAGATTATTCAAACACTATCATACAGAATCTTATGGAATGTCTTTTCATAATGATAATCAGAAAATGTGAATTCAAGGAAAAGGATAATCCCGATACAGAGAATGACAGTATAAAAAATGCAATTTTATATCTGCACAGTCATTTCAGGGAGAATCCATCTCTTACACAGCTTTCGGAAGCGGCAGGGCTTAATAAAAATTATTTCAGCAGCTTGTTTCACTCTACTACGGGTAAAACCTATAAGGAGTACATAAGCTCACTGAAGCTTGACCACGCAAAAAAAATAGTTTTGACAAGCAATGTCCCCGTGAAAGAGGTTTGCTACGCATCGGGATTCAATTCCCTCCCTAATTTCCTGAGGGTTTTTAAGGAAACCTACGGTGTTTCACCGGGAGTGATGCGGTCCCAAAGGAAGAATAATCTTCATTAAAAAGCAAATACTAACCGTAATAAATACGGAGAATGAAGAAGGATATGGTTATCCTTCTTTTTGTTTGCTATGAAATTTTTGAAAGATTTTATTTACAATATTGCAGGGGCATTTCTGGTTGCAGTGGGAATTTACTCTTTTTCGGAGAAGATAAATGTTGCTCCCGGTGGAGTAAGCGGTATTGCCATAATGGTAAAATACCTTACAGGACTTCCCGTAGGCGGAGTTTCGCTTCTCATAAATATTCCTCTTCTTATTATAGCCTACAAATTTATGGGAAAACAGTTTACAGTAAAAACGATATATGCCATTTTGATATATACCGTTGTCATTGACTCGATAGTAACCCCGTTTTTTCCCCAATACGAGGGTGACCGTATGCTTGGGGCAATATTCGGAGGAGTCCTTATCGGTGCAGGATTGGGGCTTGTATTTACCCGAGGTGCATCTACGGGAGGAACTGATATAATAGGCTATCTTGTAGAGAAAAAATACCCCCATATACCTATCGGGAAAGCACTTCTTTTTGTGGATTGTGTTATCCTTGCTGTATCGGTATTTGTGTTTAAAAATATTGAGTCTGCACTTTATGGTGTTGTTATGCTCTATGCTCAGAGTATGGTTATAAATAAGCTTGTATACGGTGCAGAGAAAGGGAGAAATCTGTTCATAATATCCGCACAAACAAAAAAAATTGCACAGCGGATTTTACAGGAGCGTGACCGCGGTGCAACCTTTATTGACGGACACGGGGCTTATTCAATGAAGCCAACCAATATCCTTATGTGCGTCGTGCGTGTGTGGGAATATCACTATATAAAAGAAATTGTATATCAGGAGGACCCAGGTGCATTTGTAATTGCCACAGAAGCAGAGCATATTATAGGCGAGGGATTTTCCTAAGAAAACACAAGGGACGGTTCTGTCGCATTCAAACCGTCCCTTGTGTTTATTTAGTTTCACGCTTAAAAGTACTTTAAAATAATTTTTTCTATTTTCTGTGTTATAATCAGGAATAGTTGTGAACAAAGGTTTCGATACATAACTCTAGCTTCCGAATGATTTCAGAGGCTTTCTTTTCACCTTTTGCCACTGCGGAAAGATAGAATTTGAGCTTTGGCTCAGTCCCTGACGGGCGGATTACGAGAGAAGCATTTTCGGATAAGATGAATTTTAAAACATCTGCATTTTTTTCATACCTGCCTCACCTTCAACTTTAATACATCTAAAACAGGTTCCGTGCCGGTTCCGTTCAGAGGTGTATAGATAATGGGAATATTTTTATCAATATCATCTGTCAATTACCGAAATAGCTTTTAAATGCGGATTTAATTCGTTTCCTACTTTTTCAAGAAGTTTTAAAAAATTGTGCGGATGCACGCCCAGTCAGTACCGAAATAATGAAAACCCCGAGAACCTCATCCGTCAAAAGGAATGTAAAAAAGTGTGATGTCTGAATCGCCCCCCAATTGTTAGATTTTTGGTCTAACTTTTGGGGGCACATCATTCAATCACACTTTTTTACATTCCTTTTAAACCACTTCGGGATTGTTATTATTAGAAATTTTGTTATTGGGATCGTAGTCTTTAAAAATTTTGTTCTGAGGAGGAAGCTCCTCAAGATGTCTGAAGAATTCTTCTATGCGGAAAAGCTCGCTTTCTTTGTTCTTGGAGATCCACAGAGCTCGGTAGTTTTCAAGCCAGCTTTCGGTGTCTGTCCATCTTTCAAGTTTTATACCCATATGCTTTGCAAAAAGCTCTGCAATTATAGCTGTTCCATGGAGTGCGCTTAAAAGCTCAATTCTGAACTCGTCTTTTTCCATTTTTGTACGGCAAGCTCTTCAAAAAGCTCTTTAGCTTCTTTGGATGCCTCGCAAATTTCTTTTGCTTTTGGAAAGACTGTAACCCTGACTTCACTCCCGTGAATAAGATTTGAATAATATCTTACGAGCCCCCAGTAGGGTGCTTTGTCGTGGATGAGCGCAGCTTTTGCAACATATTCAAATCCTTTTTCGTTTTTGTAAAGGAGAACATTAACTGCCTTCTTAAACTCATCGTCAATAGAGTTCTTGAAATTCCAGGATACCTGTGCTCCGGAAAGCAGTCCGTACATCGAAAGCTCAATGCTGCATGGGTTTCCGTAGTCACCCCAGTTGGTATTCATCATACCGTCCGCTTCATATTTTAATCCGTATTCCGCAAGCTTCCTGATGTTTTTTTCAGCAACGTGAACGTTTTCTACAAGGCGGAAATAAGTGGATGTGGAAGGACAAAAGATAGTTTTGGAACTCTTCCTCGTGTTATGTCGTGATAAAAAACACGGAATTCATTTTTCGGATTATCCTCTATTTCAACGCAGTATGCAGTTTCGTTTTCGAAAATCTGACGAAGAGTCTGTATGCCGTAGAATGCACCGTTTATACCAAATCCTTCAATTTTGATTTCCTCATTGAAAACAGTAAGCTTATAGCCTTCATCATTTGTGTCGTTGTATGTGATGTAAAGCGGAATTCCGTATTTGTCCGCAGAAAGTTTTTGTGCTGCTTTTAAGATGCGGATGTCTAAAGCATCTTCCATTAATTTTATTGTACGTTTTTTCAGTACCTCGTTTTTATTTCGATTTTTTGCGGGGTAGGGATAATGTACATAATCTATCTCCTTGTAAACGCTTGCCCTCAACCAGGGTTGAGGGCAACTGTTATTTTTTTATTTATCTGTTGTTAATAATCTTTGTAAGCTCTACGGGATCAACAATCTTGCCGTCCTTGTAAACTCTCATATTACCGGAAGCAATTTCGTCAATAAGAATAACTTCGTTGTTGTTATAACCGAACTCAAACTTAATATCCCAAAGGTCAAGACCAAGAGTCTTAAGGTCGTCTGCAATAATCTTTGTGATTGCAAGAGTCTGCTTCTTCATGCTTTCAAACATTTCAAGTGACATAACACCTAAAGCTGCAAGACCTTCACCTGTTACAAGGGGGTCGCCCTTTTCGTCATTCTTGAATGTGCATTCAACATAGCCACCCTCAAGAGGGGTACCGTCTTCAATATATTCACCGTATCTGCGGATAAAACTGCCTGTTGCAACAAGACGGCAGATAACTTCAAGACCGTGACCGAACACTTTTCCTGGAAGAACTTCCATAGTAGCATCATCAAGATTTGCATCTACATAATGAGTCTTGATACCTGCTTTCTTGAGAAGCTCGAAATAGTAAATAGATGTCTGGAGATTTGCCTTACCGATACCTTCAATAGTAAGACCTACAGAGTTTTCACCGGGGTCGAAAACGCCGTCCTTACCGGTACAATCGTCCTTAAACTTCAAAAGTACGTTACCGTTGTCAAGCTTATAAACGTCTTTTGTTTTTCCTGTGTACAATTTTTCCATGTCAAAAACTCCTTCACATATAACATATGTAGTTATTTTAACACAGTTTTTTTTTCGTGTATACATTTTTTTCAAAAAAAATAAAAAAAATTTAAACAGCATTTCGAAAAATGCTGTTTAATAAAATTATTTTACTTCAAGTGCCTGTATAAATGTTAAATCCGAAAGAGCAAATCCCTTTCCTGCAACACAGGTATCACTAAAAGGAACTCCCTGATATCTTCCAGTATCGGAATAAGTACCGCTTCCCGACGGAGCAGGGTCGTTAAACAGAATCAAATCACCCTCATATGCTACTGCAACTATGGTATGGGGGAAGCCTGCATATCTTACCATCACGCCCTCGGGATGAAGCTGAAGTGCTTCCTTGAGTGCAGCTCTCACCACAGAATCATCATTTTCGGGGTTTTCAATATATGTACCGCCGGAGCTTCCGTCTCTTCCACCGTAATATGGGCTGGATTCGGAAAGTGCAGAAACAAACTTAACACCTAATTGTGAAACGATTTCGCTGTGGTAACAGTATTCTCCTTTTCCGCTTTTTGACATATTAATTGCCGCTACGTCATTGGGAGTAATGCGAAGTCCCGTTACATTTGAAATCAGCATTGCATAACAGCATGTCCAGCAATAGCCGCTTCCGTAGGAGGGGAGATTGAATTCCGCCTGATTCTGGAAGTAATAGGTTTGTCCCTCTACTGCCTCACGGGTTTTAGGTGAAATCATATCGGGAGAAAAACCGAAATACACAATCCCCGTTTCCTGATTGTAGGACAGTACATACCCGAATATTGCAGCAACATCCTTTGCAGGAACGGCAAAATTTGATTTCATATAAGTGCACGGTGCCGCAAGCTTGCGATAAGTAAATTCCTCATCAGACCTTCCCGTCATATCAACTACGGTTGCATATTCCTCTCCGGGGGTAAAGCACACCGAAACTCTGGAGTTACTTACAGTAACGCTTTCGTGTTCGGGAAATGTCTTGTACGTAAGCCCAAGACTTTTTGAAAGTGTTTTAATATCCACATAAGTAACACCGTCACGGATAGTCGGGGGAAAGAGGAAAGATACCTTTTTTCCGTTTACCTGCATCTGTACGGGGGTATCCTCGTAAGCGAATACAACAATATTTGACACCATTAATATAATGGCTATGAAAAGCGCGCATAACTTTTTCATATTGATGTGCAACCTTTCCTGATGCTATATATTTTTATGTTACCATATATGTCGTAATATGTCAATTAGTAAAAAACAGTTGACAATAGACGTTTTCTGTGGTATTATATGCTCGTTAATAAATTTTAATACCTAAAAACTGTGATGGAGAGTGCGTCCGCAGAGCTTTCGAGAGAGGTGCCGTACGGTGCAAGGCACTAAAGTGAAACGGATTGCTGTAGCTCCTGAGTTGAAAGGAAGAAAACCGAACCTTGAGTGGTCGGCTATTAGACCCTTTCCGAGAGTGCTGCGTCAGTGCATAGGGCTTGTTGGAGTCTGAAGTGGCATCGGGATAACAGCCGTTGCAATTTGAGTGGTACCGCGGGTAGAATGTGCTCGTCTCAAGGATTAAGTTTTCTTTGGGGCGTTTTTTTATACCCCAATAAGGAGGAATAACTAATGGAAGAAACAATGATGACAGGTCTTGACCTGAAAATCAGCGAAGTAGCTGCCAGAATAAAAGAACTGCGTCAGATTGGCGGTATGTCCGTTGAAACTATGGCGAAACTTACAGGTGTTTCCCGCGAGGAATATGTTGCCTGTGAGGAAGGCAAGCACGACCTCAGCTTTGCCTTTATTTACAGATGCGCCCTTGCATTCAAGGTCGGTGTTACTGATATTATAGAGGGTGTCAGCTCCAACCTTAAGTCCTTCACCGTTACAAGAAAGGGCGAGGGTTCTATCATTGACCGTGCACATGGTATGATTTACTACAACCTCGCTTCTGCGTTCAAGGGCAGAGTGGCGGAGCCTCTCTATGTTCACGCAATCTATGACGAAAACGCAGAGCGCGGTGATATGGAGCTTACAAGCCACGACGGCCAGGAAGTTGATATCGTTATCAGCGGTTCTCTTAAGGTTCAGGTTGGCGGACACAGTGAAATTCTCCACGCAGGTGACAGTATTTACTACGACAGCTCCTCACCCCACGGTATGGTAGCTGTTGGCGGTCAGGACTGCGAATTCTATGCAATAGTTCTCAACGGTGACAAGAAAGAGGACAAGGAAGAAAAGGCAATTGTTAAGACGAAGTATAAGCCTCACCGCGAATATAAGAGAGTTTACAACAACTTTATCGATGTTGTTGAGGACGAAAACGGCTGTCTTGAAAAGATTTCCTTTAAAAACGAGGATAAGTTTAATTTTGCATTCGATGTTATCGATGCAATTGCAGATAAAAAACCCGAAAAACTTGCTATGCTTCACCTTTCCGTGGACAAGCAGGAAAGACGATTTACATTTGCGGACTTTAAACGTGAATCTGCAAGATGTGCAAACTATTTTGAATCTATCGGCATTAAGAAAGGCAGTAAGGTAATGCTTGTTCTTAAACGTCATTATCAGTTCTGGATTGCAATTCTTGCACTTCATAAAATCGGTGCAATAGCAATTCCTGCAACGTATCTTCTACAGGAGCATGACTATGAATATCGCTATAATGCGGCAGGTGTAGATGCAATCCTTTGTACTGCTGATGGTGATATTGCTGACCGTGCTGAAAACGGTGCAAAAAATGCAACAACCCTGAAAGAAAAAATTATTGTTGGTGGTAAGAAAGACGGCTGGAGAGATTTTGACGAAGAATACAAAGCTTTCCCCGATACTTACGAGAGAAAGTCAGACTCTCCCTGCGGAAGTTACGATATGCTTATGTACTTCACTTCAGGTACAACAGGCAATCCTAAAATGGCACTTCACGCATACACATATCCTCTCGGCCATTTCCACACTGCAAACTATTGGCATTGTGTTGACCCCGAGGGCTTGCACCTTACAATTTCCGATACAGGCTGGGCAAAAGCTGCCTGGGGTAAGATTTACGGTCAGTGGCTTTGCGAAGCAGCGCTTTTCGTGTACGACTTCGACAAGTTTGATGCGGCGGATATTCTTCCTCTGTTCTCCGAATACGGAATTACAACCTTCTGTGCTCCTCCCACAATGTACAGGATGCTTATGAAAGAAGATATTTCCAAATACGATATGTCCTCCGTTCAGCACGCAAATACTGCAGGTGAAGCACTTAATCCCGAGGTTTACAAGCAGATTAAAAACCTTACGGGACTCCGCATTATGGAGGGCTTCGGTCAGACAGAAACAACCTGCCTTATCGGTAATCTTTACGGCAGAGAGTATAAGCTTGGTGCAATGGGTAAACCCGTACCCCTTTACGATGTTGATATCGTTGACCCCGACGGGAACAGTGTTGACGTCGGTGAAAACGGTGAAATCGTTATCCGCACAAGCGAAAGAGTTCCCTGCGGCCTTTTCAAAGGTTACTACAAGGACGAAGAAAAGACCAGAGAAGTATGGCACGACGGCCTTTATCATACAGGTGACGTTGCGTATCGTGACGAGGACGGCTTCTATTTCTATGTAGGCCGTGTTGACGACGTTATCAAGTCCTCCGGTTACAGAATAGGACCTTTCGAAATTGAAAGCGTTATTATGGAGCTTCCCTATGTTGTGGAATGCGGTGTATCTGCAGCACCCGACGAGGTTCGCGGACAGGTAGTTAAGGCAAGCATTGTTCTTACTAAGGATACCGTCCCCAGCGACGAGCTTAAGAAAGAAATTCAGACCTATGTCAAGGATCATACAGCACCTTACAAATATCCCAGAATCGTTGAGTTCAGGGAATCACTTCCCAAGACAACCAGCGGTAAGATTATAAGAAATCAGTTATAATAATGACAAGCGTAGTAAAAAGACGGCAGGACCTCTGCTGTCTTTTTGTTTTTAAGATATTGCAATCACCGTAAAATTATGGTAAAATTCATTTATTGGATGTGATAAAATGATATATGTAATGCAGATTGTAAACACCCACGGAATCCGTGGCGAAGTCAAGGCACTTCATTTTACCGATGGGGAAGTGTTCTTTAAAAAAGTTAAAACAGTGTATAAAAAGGACAATACTCCCGTAAAAATTCTTTCTCACAGATTTCAGAAAGGTGCAGTCCTTTTGAAGCTTGAGGGCGTGGATGATGTAGATACTGCCGAAAAGCTTAAATTTACTGAGCTTTACGCAAAAGAGGAAGACCTGCCAAGACTTCCCAGGGGCGAATACTATTTCTTTGAACTTATCGGACTTACTGCAGTTTTACCTGACGGTGAAGAGCTTGGAAAGGTAACAGATGTTATTGAGAACAACGCATCAAACCTTCTTGAAATAACCAAGACGGACGGTGAAAAGGTGCTTGTACCCAATATTCCCGTATTTGTCAGGGAGGTAAAGCTTAAGGAAGAAAAAATATACATAACTCCCATTGAAGGATTGATATAAATGAAATTCAGCGTTCTGACACTTTTTCCCGAAATGCTCACAGCCCTTGGTGAAAGTATCATCGGCAGGGCAATCGGAAAAGGAATTATTGAAACAGAATATATAAATATCCGTGACTTTTCCACGGATAAGCATCGTAGGGTAGACGATTATCCCTATGGAGCAGGCGGTGGTATGGTAATGCAGCCCCAGCCGATTTACGATGCATATAAAAGCGTGGCAGGGGAGGATAAGCCCTACGTTATATATATGTCCCCTCAGGGAAAGACTCTTACACAGAACAAAGCGAAAGAGCTTGCAGAAAAAGAGCATATCGTAATTCTGTGCGGACATTACGAGGGTGTTGACGAAAGAATCCTCGAGGAAATCGTTGACGAGGAAGTTTCTATCGGAGACTATGTATTAACGGGTGGAGAGCTTCCTGCTATGGTGCTGATTGATTGTGTCAGCAGAATGATTGAGGGGGTTTTGGACAGTCAGGAAACGGCAAGTGTGGAAAGTCACTACAACGGTCTTTTGGAATATCCACAATACACAAGACCGCCTGAGTTTATGGGACGCGAAGTTCCCGAGATTCTCCTTAGCGGACATCACGCCAATATTGAAAAATGGAGACGCGAACAGAGTGTTCTCCGCACGGCAAAAAAACGTCCTGACCTTATAGAAAACGCTGACCTTACCGAAAAAGAAAGACTCTGGCTTGAAAACGAACTGAAAGGAAACGAGTAAAATGAATGTACGTGAAGCGATAGAAAAAAGACGCACCATAAGAAAATTTGAGCAGACAGAAATAGATTCTGCAACATTACACGAGCTTATTGACTGTGCCCGCCTTGCGGCATACGGTGCAAATATGCAGCCTCTTAAATTTATGGCGGTCAACAATAAGGAAAAAGTTTCTGCAATATTTCCGCTTACAAAGTGGGCAGGTTATCTTACCGATGGTGCACCAAAGGATGGTGAACAGCCTACTGCATATATTGCCATCCTTGGCGATACCGAAATAAAGAAAAACGCTGCTTTTGAGGTAGATGCAGGTGCGGCTGTCACAAATATGATGCTCCGTGCAGTAGAGCTTGAGCTTGGCACTTGCTGGCTTGGTGCAATAGACAGAGAGAAAATCTCAGCAGAGCTTAATGTTTCCGAAAACCTGAAACTTCTCTATCTCCTCGCAGTGGGTGTGCCTAAGCAGGAAAGCCAAATTTGTGATATGGAAAACGGCAATGTTAAGTATTTCGAGGATGAAAACGGCACAATAAACGTGCCCAAGCGTTCTTTAGAAGAAATAATAGTTGGTGAATAGACTATGAAAGAGGAATTTACGCGCACCGCTATGCTTATAGGGGAAGAAAGTTTGAAAAAGCTTTCTTCTGTGCATATTGCGGTTTTCGGAATCGGCGGAGTGGGCGGATATGTAGCAGAAGCCCTTGCCAGATGCGGTGTGGGAGAATTTGATTTAATTGATAATGACACCGTAAATATAACCAATATCAACAGACAGATAATAGCAACTCACGACACATTAGGTCGGTATAAAACCGAGGTTATGAAGGAGCGTATATTATCAATTAACCCCGATGCAAGGGTAAATGTATACAACACTTTTTACCTGCCTGAAAATTCGGGCGAATTTGACTTTAAAAAATACGACTATATAGTTGATGCAGTGGATACTGTTACCGCAAAAATTGAAATTATAATAAATGCAAAAAAGACAGGAACTCCTGTAATAAGCTCTATGGGTACGGGAAACAAGCTTGACCCCACGCAGTTTGAAATAACAGATATTTACAAAACTACTGTATGCCCCCTTGCAAAGGTAATGCGAAGGGAACTTAAAAAACGGGGTATTGATAGTCTGAAAGTCCTTTATTCAAAGGAAGAGCCAATAAAACCGCAAGGGGAAGAGGGTAGGAAACCTACCCCTGCGAGTATTTCATTTGTACCGTCAGCAGCAGGACTTATAATTGCAGGAGAAGTAATAAAGGAGTTAACTTATGAGTATTACAAGTAAAAAATATGGTGAATTTAACGGCAGGGATGTCTATGCATACACCCTTGCCAACGGAAAAGGTCTCAGTGCCGAAATTCTTAACTACGGCGGGATTATAACCCGACTTGTTTATAATGGCACAGATGTGGTTCTGGGTTGGGACAATCTTGAAGAGTATGTCAATAATGCAGGTTGCTACGGTGCTCTTGTGGGGAGAAATTCAAACCGAATTGAAAATGCAGAATTTGAACTTAACGGAAAAATATATAAACTTTCCCCAAATCATATAAAAAGTAATTTGCACGGTGGACCAGATGGATTCAGTAAGCGTCTCTGGGATGCTGAATGTGTGGATGCTGAAGAACCGGCACTGATTTTAAGTCTTATCAGCCCCGACGGTGACCAGGGTTTTCCCGGTGAAGTATCCGTTAAGGTTACATATACACTTACAAAAGATAATGCAATCAGTATACATTACGAAGCAGAATGTGACCAGGACACAATTATCAATATGACGAACCACAGTTATTTTAATCCTAACGGTCATGAAAGCGGAAGTGTTGAGAACTGCAGATTATGGATGACAAGCAGCTTCTATACGCCCAACAATCCCGAATGTTGTCCTGTCGGAAGCATTCTTCCCGTTGACGGAACTCCATTTGATTTCCGTGAAGAAACAACAATCGGAGTTAATCTTGCGAGAAAGCATGAGCAAATTGACCTGTTTGACGGATATGACCATAACTTTGTGATTGACGGAAGAGGTCTTCGCAAAGCTGCCGTTTATACAGGTGATAGAAGCGGTATTTCAATGGAGCTTTTTACCGATTGTCCCGGAGTGCAGATTTATATTCCTACAAAGAAGCCTGACGGAAAAACAAAAGACGGTGCAGAATATTGCCGTTATAACGCAATTTGTCTGGAAACTCAGGCTTTTCCCAACAGTATGAAATACAGCCATTTTCCCACAACAGTTGTGAAAGCAGGAGAGAAGTACGACTCTGTAACTATGTATAAGTTTAAATAATGACATTATCGTTGATATTCTGTCAAAAAATTATTGAAAAGAAAAATATTTTGTGTTACAATTGATAGAATAAAGCACCAATTTTGGAAATTGGTAATATAACAATAATAGCTTTATCAATTTCCAAACGGAGGTATATCATGGTTTGCAATAATATTTTGGAGGCAATGGGGAACACTCCCTTAATAAGCCTCACCCACATGGTGGACAACGACAGCGCGCGTATATTGGTTAAGTTTGAGGGCCTCAATGTCGGTGGCTCAATTAAAACGCGTACTGCTTACAATATGATACTTGAAGCTGAAAAAATGGGCAAAATAAATAAAGACACAATAATTGTTGAGCCCACAAGCGGAAACCAAGGAATAGGACTTGCTCTTGTAGGGGCGGTAAAAGGGTACAGAACAATTATCATTATGCCCGACTCCGTAAGCGAGGAGAGAAGAAAACTCGTAAAGCATTACGGTGCGGAGGTTGTCCTTATCCACGATGCAGGAAACATAGGCGAATGTATCGAGGAATGTCTGCAAACAGCACTTCGTATGCAGAGGGAAAATCCCAACGTATTCGTTCCTCAGCAATTCGAAAATCCTGCAAACCCTGCCGTTCAGCGCAGCAGGACAGCTGTTGAAATTTTAAATCAGGTTGACGGACCGATTCACGGATTCTGCAGTGGTATCGGAACAGGCGGTACAATTACGGGTATCGGTGAGGTTTTGAAAGAACACAACCCTGATATAACAATCTGGGCAGTTGAGCCGGAGGATGCAGCGATTCTTTCCGGCGGTTCAATAGGTACGCATATTCAGATGGGTATCGGTGACGGACTTATTCCTCCCATACTCAATCAGAAGATATACAGTGATATCTGCATTATAAAAGATGAGGAAGCTATACAGACAGCTAAGGATCTCGCTTCAAAAGAAGGTATTATGTGCGGTATATCAAGCGGAACAAACGTTGCGGCGGCAATGAAGCTTGCCAAGAAGCTGGGAAAGGGAAAAACCGTTGTAACAGTGCTTCCCGATACGGCAGAGAGGTATTTCTCAACACCTCTTTTTGAAGACTGATTTTAAATTTTATAACATACAGGAGGAATTTTTTATGAACACAAATGTAAGACCCGATTCTATGGAACGAATCACTACCAAGGCATTGGCTGACAAGTTTATCGACGAACAGGTTCAGCTTGTCCGCGAGCAGGTTGGCGACAAGAAAGTGCTTCTTGCACTTTCCGGCGGCGTTGATTCCTCGGTTGTTGCGGCGCTTCTTATAAAAGCGATTGGCAAACAGCTTGTATGTGTTCACGTAAACCATGGTCTTATGCGTAAGGGTGAGAGTGAGCAGGTTATCGAGATTTTCAAAAACGGACTTGATGCGAACCTTATCTATGTTGATGCAACAGACAGATTCTTAAACCTTCTTGAGGGTGTTGATGAACCCGAAAAAAAGAGAAAGATTATAGGCGGAGAATTTATCAAGGTATTTGACGAAGAAGCAGCAAAGCTTACCGATATCAAGTTCCTTGCACAGGGTACAATTTATCCCGATATTCTTGAAAGTAAGGGTGTAAAGGCTCACCATAATGTTGGCGGACTTCCCGAAGATATGGAAATGGAGCTTGTAGAACCCGTTAAGCTTCTTTACAAGGATGAAGTAAGAGTTGTAGGCTCTGCCCTCGGACTTCCAGATGAGATGGTTTATCGTCAGCCTTTCCCCGGCCCCGGTCTTGGAGTAAGATGCCTCGGTGCAATTACCCGTGACAGACTTCACGCACTCCGCGAAGCAGATGCAATCCTCCGCGAAGAATTTGACAATTGCGGTCTTGCAAAAACTGTTTGGCAGTACTTTATAGCTGTTCCTGATATGAAGAGTGTAGGAGTAAAGGATGACAAGCGTTATGAAGGTTGGCCTGCAATTATCCGTGCGGTCAATACTACCGATGCAATGACAGCTACAATTGAGGAAATTCCCTACGAAGTTCTTCACAAAATCACAGCACGCATAACCGCAGAAGTAGATGGTATCAACCGCGTACTCCTTGACCTCACACCTAAGCCCATCGGCACAATCGAGTGGGAATGACAAATTGCGGAGTAAAAACCGCATAACTACGCCGTTTTCGAGCATTTTTAAATGAAAATGGCAACGATTTGGCAACATTAAATACCAAAAATTTAGAGCTAACTGATTTTGATTTCAGTTAGCTCTTTTTGCGTTTTCTGTAGTCAAATAGACAACTGTTTTTTCAATTGTAATATATGATGCGCGAATTCATCTGTAAATAAATCATCTATAATAGGGATGTTTCTATCACATCTAGATTGATCGAATTTTATCATGTATCCCAGACCACGGCCAGTATTATTGTCAAAACCTGTAAGTAACACTATATTTATTGGGTTAGAAAAATAGTCACGAACCAAAAAGTTTATAAATACACTGTTATCCGCTTCGGCAGATAACAAAGAACATATAAGATACCTTAAATTTGAAGATCGTACCAAAAAACTTCGAACTAAATCTATTCCATATTGTGTTTCAAGAAGTTTAGGAAAAAGAAGATGCATTTCTTCATCTGTAAGAACAGTTTTGTTTTGTCCAAAAAGATCATAAATTAATCCGGACCATGTTGTTTGTACCGCACGTGTATCGGCCATGATTTCTTGATAAAATGAAAAATCATTATAATTATTACAACGATTAAGCGTATCTACTTCTTTTTCTATTAACGGAAAGTAAGAGGGCTTGTCTTGTGTTTTATTTAAGACGCTCTGAGCGATATCAAACACTGTATTTAAATAATCAACATCGTTTTGATATGTAATATGTGCCATCTCGTGACAAAAAATATAGTATTTAGCATAATAGATTATGTTATTAAGTAAATTTTGCATATCAATGCTAATTTTTATAAATGCATTTGAACAAGCCGTGGTTTTTGTACAATAATTATCCAAAACCTCTTTCTGTTGTTGGTTTGCATAAGAAATGTTTTGAATTTGATGTTTGAATAAATAGTGCCAAATAGTCCTCATTAAATCTTGACAATTTTGTTTTTGATTTTTATATGATGTATTTTCGATTTTGGAAATAGTACATTTTATACTAAGAATATGAAGTATGTACAAACGTACATTATCAAAGAAGGAACAATCCCAAATCAAATAGTTCTCGTTATCACATTCTAACATTTGTGATTTTGCCAAAGGACTATTTATCATAACAACTTTAATAAAATTATGGTCTAGAGTTTTTTTATATCGCTTTGTGAATTCATCAACATCCTTATCGTAAGATTCTTCATATCCATTTACACCTCTCGTTATAGAAAGGAATTGCTTAACTTTGTCTGGTAACATATCTGCCTCTTTCCGTTAGTTTAATTAAATTTGAAATTCTTGACATATAATTTCTAACACATTTTCCGGAGTACAATCTTTGCCATTGAGTTTTGAAGAAATTAATGATGGGGTAATGGTTTTTCCATTATATATGATACATCGGGAATAAGAAATGATTTTTTCAGCATTTTGATGTTTTGAAAATTTCTTTTTCTCCATATTTGGTTTAATTATATAATCGATAACAAATTTTGCAAGCTCAATAGTAAAACCAGCAATAGTTACGATTGCAAGAATGGTCTCCATACCATCTAAAGGTTTGGATTTCATTTTTGTGTTTTGATTGAAATACTCTTCTATTTTTGACTGTAGTTCAATATCATTTTCTAAATATTCAAACGCAATGCTATACATAATTTGTGCTCCTTTTACTTTATTTTTCCACAGGTGCATATTTTCTTACTAATTTTGATTCTTTATAAAAGTTTTTTTCGTATAGAGTTGATTTTTCTGTTGGGCAAGTGAATCCTTTGGATTTGCAATATTCTTTCATAGTGTTGACAAACCATTCATCAGCTCTTGGATCAAAAGTTATTGATTTTATAAATGATAGTGGATTAATTTCAAATCCAACCACTGGAATATCCCAACAGTTTTCAATCTCTTTGTATCCCTGAAGGCACACTAATAAGCGAACTTCATTTTCGTGTTTAAAAGCTTCTCGCTTTAATGCCATATCCCCTGCGTAGCAATACGATTTGTTGTTAGAAATTTCAGTTCGTTTATCTATGTAATTGCTTTTGTTAAAGTATATTACCTTTGCTAAAACTGCCATTCTTAAACTCTTAATTTCAAAGAAACTGTCTATGTTGGTTTCAATCATTATTCCTTGTCTGTCAGGTGAATATATGCGCCACATTGCATCAGAATCTTTTTCATATGTCCAACACTGTCCGACAGTAGAGGATGTTATCAACGATTCTGAAATGACTTCTTTCCCTGAGTCAGTAATTATAGGTAGTTGATCATCTGGACCTTCCCAAGTATCTTCCCATCGCTTAACTTTATTTAAGAAAAGTTTCTTGTTTTCAACTATTGATAAGAATTGTGCTAATGACATATATCGATATAGATTTTGCGATACATCAATATTGTCACTAATGGATAGTATAGTATCTCTGTCCATAAATATATCCTTTCTACTATTTAATCGATTCCGGATAATTATATCTCCAAGTATCGTATTCCTCTTTTGTTATTTCACCATTTCTATACTTGCGGGCAACTTTATTCCACGCACGAAGCATATCGTACATAGCAAAATAAGATGAGTTTTCTCTGTCAAGTGTAAGGCAGAACTCATCATCGAGCATATTGATAGTTAATCCGTATATATCTTCTATTGCAAAAAGGGTATGCAACACAGCGTTGTAATTATCAAGGTCAGGCAGTTTGATTGCTTGCGGTGATACGCCGAATATCTCTGCAATATCCTTAATCATTTCATCTTTAGGTGTTCTTGCACCGATTTCATATTGACCTACACGAGTTTCAGCGGTCTTTTCACTAAAACCGAGTTTTAATCCGAGCCATTTTTGTGTAGCTCCGTGTAAGTTTCTTAAAAATCTTATTCTTTCTCCAATTGCCATTTTATTAGCTCCATTCTTTGTATTATCATACATATTATAGCATATTCGTTTGAGTTAGTCAATCATTTCCAATGAATTAGATAATAATTTTTCAAAAACACTTGACATTATCCAAAGAGTAATGTATAATAACATTG
>JAZRFC010000091.1:0-6453 GCA_045661145.1 Clostridia bacterium
CAAAAAAATGGGTAAAATAGCATTTGTATTTTCAGGACAAGGTTCTCAATACAGCGGTATGGGAAAATCCTTGTACGAAATGGAAGGTATAGCAAAGAAACTGTATGATGATGCAGAAGAAATTCGTCCCGGCACAATGAAACAGTCATTTGAAGGGACTGACGAAGAATTAAAAATCACAGCAAACACTCAGCCTTGTATGTACCTTGTAGAGCTTTCAGCAGCTTTGTCGCTTAATGAAAAAGGTATTTATGCAGATGGTGTTGCAGGTTTTTCTCTCGGTGAGATAGGAGCACTAGCGTATGGCGGCAGTTACTCCTACCTTGATGGATTTAAAATCGTTACTTCTCGTGGACAATTTATGAATGAGGCGGCTGATCCTGAAAATGCCGCAATGTGTGCAGTTCTAAAACTTGATAGTGAAACTGTTACTAAAACTGCAGCAGAATTTGATAATCTTTATGCGGTAAATTATAACTGCCCCGGACAGACCGTAGTATCAGGATTAAAGAACAGTATGCCTGATTTTGAGGAAAAGGTAAAAGAGCTTGGCGGAAGATGTATTCCACTTGCTGTAAGCGGAGCTTTTCACTCTCCTTTTATGAGTGATGCTGCTGAAAAATTTGAAACAGAGCTTAAGGCTTATGAAATTACTGCACCTAAAATTCCGGTATATGCAAATCTTACCGCAAAACCATACGAAGATGATATTGCATCAACACTCAAAATGCAGATGCAATCTCCTGTAAAGTGGCAGGAAACAATCGAAAATATGATTGCAAACGGATTTACAGATTTTATTGAAGTTGGTCCCGGTAAAACTCTCTGTGGATTGATTAAGAAGATTTCAAAAGAAGTAAATGTATATTCGGTTGAAAATGCAGAAACACTTTTGGAAACTGTAGAGGCGGTGAAGAATAATGCTTAATGGAAAAGTTGCTGTTATAACAGGTGCATCACGAGGTATAGGTGCTGCAATTGCAGAGAAATTTTCAAGCCAAGGCGTTAATGTAGCAATAATCTATAACGGTAATGAAGATGCCGCAAACGCCGTAAAAGCAAACGCAGAAAAAAACGGCGTTAAAGCAGAAATCTATAAATGCAATGTAGCAAATGCAGAAGAATGCAAAGAAACTGTAAAGGCTATTACAGAAAACTTTGGCGGTATAGACATTCTTGTGAATAACGCAGGTATAACCCGTGATAACCTTTTGATATCAATGAGTGAAGAAGAATTTGATGATGTTATAAACACAAACTTAAAAGGTTGCTTTAATATGATAAAAGCATGTGGCAGAAACTTTATAAAGAAGAAATACGGAAAAATAATCAATGTATCTTCCGTGTCTGCTCTGCTCGGAACTGCAGGACAGGTAAATTATTCTTCTTCAAAAGCAGGTGTAATTGCTTTAACTAAAGTAACAGCAAGGGAATTTGCATCAAAAAATGTTTGTTGTAATGCAATTGCTCCCGGTTTTGTAACTACAGATATGACAAAGGATTTACAGTCAGAAGAATATTTGAAATTGATACCACTCAAAAGATTAGGTAAACCTGAAGATGTTGCAAACTTGGCAGCATTTTTGGCTGATGATATTTCTGATTATATTACAGGCGAAGTTATTCGTATTGACGGCGGTCTTGCAATTTAATTAAGGAGGTAAATGTATGAAACGAGTTGTAATAACAGGTCTTGGAGCAGTAACACCGGTAGGATGTGATGTTCCTACATTTTGGGATAGCTTAAAGACAGGTAAATGCGGAATTGATTACATAACAAAATTTGATACAAGTGAGTATCGTGTAAAAGTTGCTGCAGAAATAAAAGATTTTGATCCAACTCCATATATGGAAAAGGCAGAAATCAGAAGAAGTGATAAATTTGTGCAATACGCTATAGCTGCTGCAGCACAGGCAGTAAATGACAGCGGTATAGAGAATAATGTTGCTCCTGAACGCTTTGGCGTTTACTATGGTAGTGGCATAGGTGGTTTTGACACCTTTGTAGATGAACATAATAATCTTCTTAATCGTGGTCCGCTTCGTGTATCTCCGCACTTTATTCCAAAGCTTATAACCAATATGGCTTCAGGAAATATTGCTATTAAATTTGGTGCAAAAGGTCCTTGTATTGCCGTGAGCACAGCGTGTGCTACAGGTACAACAGCAATTGGCGAAGCGTACAGAACAATAAAAGGCGGCTGGGCAGATGCAATCATAGCCGGAGGTGTTGAAGCAAGTATATCTCCTTTGGCTGTAGCTGCCTTTATGAACTGTATGGCACTTTCTGAAAGCGATAACCCTGAAAAAGCATCAATTCCTTTTGATAAAAACCGAAATGGTTTTGTTATGGGTGAAGGTGCCGGAGCACTCATTGTAGAAGATTACGACCACGCAGTAGCAAGAGGTGCTAAAATTTATGCAGAGGTTGTTGGTTACGGAAGCACTTGTGATGCTTTCCATGTAACTGCTCCTGATGATTCTGCTGAAAGCTCATCAAGAGCAATCAGCGATTGCTTGAAAGAAGCAGGTAAAACTTTCGCACCTGATAAGATATACATAAATGCACACGGAACAAGCACGCCGCTTAATGACAAAACCGAAACAAAAGCATTTAAGAATGTATTCGGTGATGATGCATACAAGCTTCATATCAGCTCAACTAAGTCAATGACAGGTCACCTTCTCGGTGCTGCAGGTGCGGTTGAGGGAATTGCTGCAGTGCTTGCACTTGGCGAAAATATTGTACCTCCTACAATCGGGTATCAGGAAAAAGACGAAGAATGTGATTTGAACTATACTCCGAACAAAGCGAATGAAACAGAGATTGACCTTGCATTGTCCACTTCTCTCGGATTTGGTGGACACAATGCTTGTGTTGCATTTGCGAAAATCTGAGGTGCCTATGAATAGAGAAGAAATTAAAAATATTTTGCCACACAGAGACAATATGCTTCTTTTGGATGAGGTGGAACTTGTCGATGGTATTGCACACGGAAAAAAGAAAATAACCGGTGATGAATGGTTTTTAAAAGGTCATTTTCCTGATAACCCTGTAGTTCCGGGAGTTATTCTTTGCGAGATTCTTGCACAATCTGTATGTGTGTGCTTAGATGGTGTTATTGATGAAAGTAAACTCCCGTATTTTACGGGACTTGACAAGGTAAAGTTCAGAAATCCCGTTAAACCGGGTGATATATTTGAAACGGAGTGTGAAATAACCAAAGACCGTTCTCCTTTCTATTTTGCAAAAGGATGCGGATATGTTGATGGAAAGCTCTGTGTAAGTGCTGAATTTTCATTTGCAATAGCAAATAAATCGGAGGAAAAGTAATGGAATTAAAAAAGATATTTAATTTTCTAAATAAGGATGAAGATATAGCTTGTCCTAAATGTAAAAATACTAATAAACATTCTGTGTTCTTTAATAATTCTATGATTTGTCCCCAGTGCGGAGCATATTTAAGAATGGGCGCAATGGAACGAATTGCTATTATTACAGACAAGGATAGCTTTGTTGAATGTGATGGTAATTTGAAAAGCCAAAATCCCATAGATTTCCCTGAATATGATGAAAAAATCAAAAAAGCCGTTAAAGACAGCGGTCTTAACGAAGGTGTTGTCTGCGGAACAGCTACCATAAACGGATTTCCTTGTGCAATATTCGTTATGGACTCCAAATTTATGATGGGTAGCATGGGAACTGTTGTTGGTGAGAAAATAACAAGACTTTTTGAAAAAGCAACAAAGGAACATCTTCCTGTTGTCGGTTTTACTACTTCCGGCGGTGCAAGAATGCAGGAAGGAATTTTCAGCCTTATGCAGATGGCAAAAGTCAGCGGAGCTGCAAAAAAGCACTCGGATGGCGGTAATTTATATATTACAGTTATTACCGATCCTACAACCGGCGGTGTTACTGCAAGTTTTGCTATGCAGGGAGATATTATTATTGCTGAACCCAAAGCTTTAATTGGCTTTGCCGGAGCAAGAGTTATCGAACAAACAACAGGAAAAAAACTACCTGAAGGATTCCAAAGAGCTGAATTTATGTTAGAGCATGGTTTTATAGATATGATTGAGGACAGAAAACGACTTAAATATACACTAGGAAAGCTCCTTAAAATTCATTCAGCGGTAGCCTTATAAGATTGGATGTGATAATTGATGGAAACAAAAGTTAATGCTTATACAAGAGTTTTGGCGGCAAGAGCCAACGACCGAAATATGGGTGGATATTACCTTTCAAGAATGATAGATGATTTTGTTGAACTTCATGGCGACCGCAGATTTGGTGATGACGGAGCCATAGTTGGTGGTGTTGGTATGCTTAACGGCACTCCAGTAACTGCTATTGCAATGGAACGTGGCGCAACTATCGAAGAAAGAATTCAAAGACATTTTGGTTGCCCTACTCCTGAAGGCTACAGAAAAGCTTTAAGGCTTATGAAAGAGGCAGAAAAGTTTAACAGACCTATAATCTGCTTCATAGGAAGTTCAGGTGCATATTGCGGAATTGATGCTGAAGAAAGAGGTCAAGGTGAAGCGATAGCAGAAAATCTTTTTGAAATGATGGGGATTAAAACTCCTATTATTTCTGTTGTAGTTGGCGAAGGTGGTTCAGGCGGTGCATTGGCACTTGGTGTTTGCGACACAACTGTGATGCTTGAAAACTCTGTATATTCTGTTATATCGCCTGAAGGATGTGCAAGTATTTTGTGGAAGGACTCTTCCAAAGCTTCTGATGCGGCTGATGCATTAAAACTTACTGCAGACGATTTATACTCTTTTGATATAGTGGAAAAAGTAATTGACGAAAAAGATAAATCAGCCGAAGAAATTTGTTCTGATTTAAAAAATTATCTTGTAGAAGAATTGAAAAAGAAACAAGTTCTTTCAACAGAACAACTTCTTGAAGATAGATATAACAAGTTCAGAAAAATCGGCGCTTGCTGATGTTAAGCCTTTTAAAATAATATTATTTAGTATAGAAAAGAGAGAGTCTTATGTTTCTTATTAAAAAAATAGGCTGTCGTATATTTCAAATCGGATTTCGAGCAGCACTACCAGTTTTACCATACAGAGAACCTAAAATAATTGAATCTTGTTTAAAACTTAACAATGTGCTTAAAAAAGAGAATATAAAATCGGTTCTTATTGTGACGGATAAAGGAATTATGAGTAACGGTCTTGTAGCCCCCGTTGAAGATGTGCTTAAAAAGAATAATATTAAATATATCATCTTTGATAAAACACAGCCAAACCCAACAGTAAAGAATGTTGAAGAAGCATTGGAACTCTATAAAAGAAATAATTGCAACTGTCTTATTGCTATTGGTGGTGGTTCTTCAATGGATTGTGCCAAAGCTTTAGGTGCAAAAGTTGCATATCCTAAGAAAACAGTAGGACAGATGAAGGGAATATTACGAGTTCTACGAAAACTCCCGACACTTATTGCAATTCCTACAACGGCAGGGACAGGTAGTGAAGTTACACTTGCGTCTATTATTACCGATAGCGAAAAGCAACATAAATATGCACTTATGAGTTTTCCGCTTATTCCGCACTATGCTGTACTTGATGCTTCTCTTACATATTCTTTGCCTCCTCATTTAACTTCTACAACCGGAATGGATGCGTTAACCCATGCAGTAGAAGCATATATTGGTCGCTCTACAAGCAAGGAAACAAGAAAACTCGCACTTGGTGCGACAACGCTCATATTTGAAAACATTGAAATTGCATATGCAGACGGCAAAAATCATCAAGCAAGAGAAAATATGCTCCATGCAGCATATAAAGCAGGAGTTGCTTTTTCAAAGTCGTATGTTGGATATATTCATGCGGTTGCACATTCTCTTGGTGGACAGTACGGCACGCCTCATGGACTTGCTAATGCGGTGATTATGCCTTATGTGCTTGAAACTTATGGAAAAAGTGTATATAAAAAACTTCATAAACTTGGCTCGGTTGCAGGAATCTGTGATAGAAAGGATTCTTATGAAATAGGTGCGAAAAAGTTTATTGAAGCTATAAAGAAACTTAATAAAGATATGGGAATTCCTGATAAGCTGAAAGATATCAGGAAAGAAGATATTAGTATTATGGCAAAGCACGCTGAAAAAGAAGCAAATCCGCTTTATCCTGTGCCAAAGCTTATGACGAGAAAAGAATTGGAAAACTTTTATTATAAAGTTGCAGATTGGAGTAAATAATTATGACAAGCGAACAAATAGCCTCTATACTTGAAAAACAAAGAAAATATTATAAAAGTGGTGCAACAATTCCGGTTAAGTTTCGTATAGAGCAGTTGAAAAAACTCTATGCGACCGTAAAGAAATATCAGACCGAGGTAAATGATGCTTTGACATCTGACCTCGGTAAAAGCCATTTTGAAGGATTTATGTGTGAAAGCGGTCTTGTTCTTTCTGAGATTTCATATATGATTCGTCATAC
>JAZRFC010000092.1:0-22525 GCA_045661145.1 Clostridia bacterium
ATTATGCAAGCCTTTTTGCATAAAAATTCATAAATTTTTGAATATTCGTGCATAAAATGTGAATTTATGCACGAATATTCATTTTTGATAGTATAAATTGCCGAATTAATATTCGTAGATACCTTCAAATACTTTTTCAGCATCGCCTGTAAGGAATACCCCTTCGTCGGTGTAGCGCACGATAAGCTCGCCACCCTCAACTCTTACGGAAATGTCTGTGTCCTTTTCGCAATATCCGTTTTCAACTGCTGCAATAGCTGCTGCACAAGCACCTGTACCGCAAGCGGGTGTTTCACCGTTACCGCGTTCCCATACGCGCATTCTGATTGTACGCTTGTCAATAATCTTTACAAACTCGGTGTTGATTCTTTCGGGGAAGATAGGTGCGTTTTCAAAACGGGGACCGATTGTGGGAATATCAATATTATATACATTGTCACAAATAACCACACAATGGGGATTACCGATTGAAAGGCAAGTGATGTCATACTTCTTTCCGCTGATTGTAACGGTTTCGTCTACAATCTTGTCACCGGGCATATCCACGGGGATAGCGACAGGGTTAAATTCTGCATTACCCATCTGTACAGTTACGCTTGTAACTTTCTTATCGAAGAGATGGAGAGTCAGCTTTCTTACACCGCTTGCAGTTTCAACTGTGATATGGCGGTGCGATACATAGCCGTTATCCCAAAGGTACTTACCTACGCAACGGATGGAGTTACCTGCCATTCTGCCTTCACTGCCATCTGTATTAAATATACGCATCTTAGCATCTGCAACTTCGGACTTTTCAATAAGAACGAGTCCGTCTGCACCGATACCTTTATGACGATCGGAGAATACAATTGCAAGTGCTTCGGGGAATTTGATGCTTCCGTCAAAATTGTTGATAAATATATAGTCATCGCCTGTACCTTCCATTTTAATGAAAGGAATATTGATTTTCTCTGTACGAAGCTTCGCAATGTCTGTAAGCTCTGTATTGTACTGATTGAAACGGCTAAGAAGAATGTCTGCCAACGCATTTGCAGTATCAAGAGATGTAAGACACGCAATGCTTAACTGAAGCGCACGGCGGTGAAGTCTGATGAACTTCTCGATTTCCTTGGGACGGCCGGAATTGGTATGGATGATATAACCAATCTTTTCGCTTTCAAGGAGTGAGTAAATCTTTTCACCCTCAACTGTTTCAACGGGAATACCGAGAGAATCAATAATAATTGCATTTGTTTCATCGGCATAGATTTCAAGTCCTGCATCGTGAAGCTTCTTTGCAAGCTCGATAAGGTCATACTTATCCTTGGAATCAACGCTGATATACACTCCGCCACGGCTTTCAAGGTTGAAGCCTGCAGAAACAAGTCCCTTGTAAAGTGCTTCATTAAGAGTCTTACCAATACCTAAAACCTCACCTGTGGACTTCATTTCGGGTCCAAGGATGGAGTTGATACCGGAAAGCTTCTCAAAGGAGAATACGGGAACCTTAACTGCATAGTATGGAGGCATCTTGTAAAGTCCGCTTCCAAAACCAAGGTCAAGGAGGGGAGTCCCCTGCATTACCTGAGTTGCGAGGTCAACCATGGGAATACCTGTAACCTTACTGATATAGGGAACTGTTCTTGATGCTCTGGGGTTAACTTCGATTACATATAACTCGTTTTCATAAACAAGATACTGAATGTTTATAAGTCCCTGAGTCTTAAGAGAAAGAGCAAGCTTGATTGAGCAATCCACAATCTTGTCAAGCATCTTATCTGTTATATTAAATGGAGGATATACCGCAATGGAGTCACCGCTGTGTACACCTGCACGCTCAACGTGTTCCATAATACCGGGGATAAGAACGTCCTTACCGTCGCTGATTACATCGACTTCAAGCTCCTTACCCATCATATATTTGTCAACGAGAACGGGGTTATCAATCTTCTGTGAAAGGATGATGTCCATATATCTTTCAACATCCTCTTCCTTGTAAGCGATTGTCATATTCTGACCGCCGATTACATATGAGGGACGGAGAAGTACGGGATAACCAAGCTTTTCGGCAGCCTGGAGAGCTTCCTCACGGGTCATAACAGTAAGTCCCTTGGGTCTTCTGATATCAAACTTTTCAAGGAGAGCATCGAACTGTTCACGGTCCTCCGCCATATCGATACTCTTTGCAGATGTACCTAAGATTTTAATTCCGCTTTCGTCAAGGAACTTAACAAGCTTGATAGCTGTCTGTCCGCCAAATGCAACAACAACACCCTCGGGTTTTTCAACTTCGATAACATTCATTACATCCTCGGGAGTGAGAGGCTCGAAATAAAGCCTGTCCGCTGTGTCAAAGTCTGTGGAAACCGTTTCAGGGTTGTTGTTAATAATAATAACTTCATAACCCATCTCTTTAAGTGCCCATACACAGTGAACGGAGGAGTAGTCGAATTCGATACCCTGACCGATTCTTATAGGACCGGAGCCGAGAACGATAACCTTTTTATTATTGGTAGTAACTGCTCTTGCTTCGCAGTTTTCGTCGTATGTTGAGTAGAAATAGGGAGTCTTTGCCTTAAACTCACCGCCGCAGGTGTCAACCATCTTGTAAACACAGTTTTTGTGGGTGGGACACTTGCAACCGCTGATTTCCTCAAGAGCCTTATCCGTAAATCCAAGCTTTTTACCCTTTTCGTAAAGCTCGGGAGTAAGGTTTCCGCGGATGCTCTTTTCGAAGTCCACAATATTTTTAATCTTTGAAAGGAACCATTTGTCAATGCGTGTAATTTCATTGATTCTGTCAATAGTAATTCCTCTTACCAACGCTTCATAAACGGTAAATATACGAAGGTCATCAAGGTCATAAAGCTTCTTCTCAATATCCTCGATAGCCTGAACTTCCTTGTGCTGAAGTGTTTCTGTCTTAAGCTCTGCACCTCTTACAGCCTTCATAAGAGCTGACTCAAAGGAGTTGCCGATAGACATAACCTCGCCGGTAGCCTTCATCTGTGTGCCGAGCTTTCTGTCAGCATACACAAACTTGTCAAAGGGCCACTTGGGGAACTTAACTACCATATAGTCAACTGCAGGCTCAAAGCAAGCATATGTTACGCCGGTAACATCGTTCTTGATTTCATCAAGGGTGTAACCGAGGGCAATCTTTGTAGTAACCTTTGCAATGGGATAACCTGTCGCCTTACTTGCAAGGGCGGAGGAACGCGATACTCTGGGGTTAACCTCGATTACCGCATATTCAAAGCTGTCAGGATTAAGAGCGAACTGACAGTTACAGCCACCCTCAATCTTAAGCTCTGTAATAATATCAAGAGCTGCCTTGCGAAGCATTGAATATTCTTTATCTGAAAGTGTTGCTGCAGGGGCAACAACTATACTGTCACCTGTATGAATACCAACGGGGTCAACATTTTCCATGCTGCAGATGGTGATTGCATTGCCTGCATGGTCGCGCATAACCTCAAACTCTACCTCTTTCCAACCGTAGATGTACTTTTCAATAAGAACCTGAGTGATGGGGGAGAGTGTAAGACCGTTGTTTGCAATTTTAGCAAGTGTGTCGGCATCGTATGCAACACCGCCGCCTGCACCACCAAGAGTGAAGGCAGGACGAACAATTACAGGGTAGCCGATTTTCTCTGCAATGCTAAGACATTCATCAACTGTTGTAGCAATGTCGGAGGGAATACAACCCTGGCCGATTTTGAGCATTGTTTCCTTGAAAAGCTCGCGGTCCTCGGCACGGTCGATTGCTTCTGCATTTGTACCGATAAGCTTAACGCCCATCTTGTCAAGGTAGCCTTCCTTGTCAAGCTGCATTGCAATGGTAAGACCTGTCTGTCCGCCAAGGGAAGCCAAAAGACTGTCGGGTCTTTCCTTTTCGATGATTCTCTTGATTGTATCTGCTGTAAGAGGCTCAAGATAGATTTCGTCTGCAAGAGCCTTGTCTGTCATAATTGTAGCAGGGTTGGAGTTTACAAGAACAATATTAACGCCCTCATCACGGAGGACACGGCAAGCCTGGGCGCCTGCATAGTCAAATTCGGCAGCCTGACCGATAACGATAGGGCCCGAACCGATAACGAGTACCTTTTTGATGTCTTTATTCTTAGGCATTCTTGTTTCCTCCAATCATTTCAAAAAATTTGTTATACAGAAAGTTTGTTTCATTTGGTCCGTCACCGGGAATGGGGCGGAACTGAATTGAAACGGCATTCTTTCCATTATATTCAATACCCTCACAGCTTTTGTCGTTAAGGTTTTCGTAAGTAACGGTTGCATCCTTGGGGAGTGTATCAGTTGCAACTGCATAGCTGTGATTCTGGCTTGTTATATAAACTCTTCCGGTTGCAATCTGTTTAACCGGCTGATTGGCACCTCTGTGTCCGTAGGTGAGCTTTTCTACATTTGCACCATTTGCCATAGCGAGGAGCTGATGACCAAGTCCCGTTGCAAAAATGGGCTTTTTACCGAAAACTTCCTTTATAACACTTACCGCATCTGTCATATCCTCGGGATTTCCGGGACCGTCGGAAAGGTAAATCGCATCATAGGAGAGAAGCTCGTCCGCTTTTGTGTTATAGGGAAGAACAGTAACTGCCATACCCTTGTCGGCAAGTGTCTTAACTGCTGACTTAGTAGTACCAAAGTCAAGGAGAGCAATTTTTGCGTCGCCGTCGCCTACCGTGTACTTTTCCTTGGTGCTGACAACTGAAACTGCATCCTTTGTATCAAGGGTTGTAAGCTTTGCACCGTCAGGCTCCTTTGTGGTAATGCGGGCAGTCATAGTACCCTCTTCACGGATAATTTTGGTGATTTCTCTCGTGTCGATTCCGCATATCCCCATAATTCCCTGCTCCTTGAGGAAATTGTCTAAAGTTCCCTCTGAGCGGAAGTTTGAGGGCATATCACAAATCTCACGAACGATATAACCTTTCGCATAAACCTTTTCGCTTTCCATATCGGAATAAATCATACCGTAGTTACCGATAAGGGGGAAGGTCTGAACAAGAATCTGTCCGTAGTAGCAAGGGTCTGTAAGAGCTTCAATATAGCTTCCCATAGATGTGGAAAAAACAATTTCGCCGGTTTCATCTGTTACTGCGCCGAAGCTTTCACCGCAGAAAACTTTTCCGTTTTCCAGAATCAAATATGCTTTCATATAACCATGCCTTTCTGAATTTTAGTATAGTAATTGGCTTACGCCATAAGCTTAACCATAACAGCCTTTTGTGCGTGGAGTCTGTTTTCAGCCTCTTCAAAGATTTCGTCTGCGTGCTGTTCAATTATTTCAGCGGTGATTTCCTCTCCGCGATGTGCAGGAAGACAGTGAAGCACCATAGCACCCTCATTTGCAACCTTCATAAGCTCAGTGTTAATCTGATAATCCTTGAAGATTTTTGCCCTTTCCTGAGATTCCTCCCCCTGTCCCATAGATGCCCATACATCTGTATAGAGAACATCCGCACCCGAAGCGGCCTCTTTAATATCGGGAGTGCAGGTAAATTTTCCTGTTTCATATGCCCACTTCATAATATCAGCATCGGGTTCATAACCCTTGGGGCAAGCAATGGAAACTTCCATACCCATCTTGATACCGCCTACGATAAGGGAGTTTGCCATGTTATTTCCGTCACCTACGAAGCACATCTTGAGTCCCTCAAGCTTACCCTTCTTTTCACGGATTGTCATAAGGTCAGCAAGCACCTGGCAGGGATGACAGTAGTCTGTAAGACCGTTTATAATCGGAATATCTCCGAAAGCTGCTAAATCCTCAACCTCTTTCTGCTCGAAAGTACGAATCATAATACCGTCAAGAAATCTTGAAAGAACTCTTGCAGTGTCCTGGATAACCTCGCCTCTGCCTATCTGCAGGTCGCGGGGGCTTAAGAAAAGTGCCGTACCGCCGAGGTCAAATATACCAACCTCGAAAGATACTCTTGTTCTTGTGGAAGATTTTTGGAAAATCATACCGAGTGTCTTACCCTTTAAAAGGTGATGCTCGATACCATTTTTCTTTTCGTATTTCAGCTTATCCGCAAGGTCGAGAATTTCTACAATTTCTTCCTTGGAAAGGTCACCGAGTTTTAATAAGTGTTTCATAATTTACATGCCTCCTTAATTATGTCAAGAGCTTTCATAAGCTCATTGGTTTCTATGTTAAGCGGGGGAAGAAGTCTTACCTTATCTTTTGCGGTAAGCACCAACACGCCCTTATCTATACAGTAATTCACAACTTCCTTAGACTCTTTAACTGTTTTAATTCCCATCATCAGTCCAAGTCCCGAGATGCTTTCAATACCCTCTGCACCGGAAAGTGTATCGCGTATAAGCGCTGCCTTCTTTGTAACCTCATCCAAAAATTCATCAGTAAGTCTTGAAAGTACATTTACAGCACCGCTGCAGCATACAGGGTTGCCACCGAAAGTAGACCCGTTAAGTCCCGGCTCAAAAATATTCTTTACCTTTTCGCCAAGCATTGTTGCTCCTAAGGGAAGACCGCCGGCAAGACCTTTTGCGGTTGAAACAACGTCAGGCTCGATACCGTAGTGCATATATGCATAAAGCTTACCTGTTCTGCCGTTTCCTGTCTGCACTTCGTCAATAATCAACACGAGGTCGTTTTCCTTGCAGAGTCTGTTAACTTCTTGGATAAATTCTTTGTCAAGAGCGTTTACTCCGCCCTCACCCTGAACAATTTCAATCATTATACCGCAACACTTGTTGTTCCTGACAGCTTCATTAAGCGAAGTGATGTCATTGGGCGTTGCGTGTACAAAGCCCTCTGTAAGGGGAAGAAATTCCTTGTGAAAATTTTCCTGTCCCGTTGCGGCAAGGGTTGTATGCGTTCTTCCGTGAAAGCTCTTTTCAAGTGTTACTATTGTGTAGTAATCAGCACCTTTATTGAGTGCCCCGTATCTGCGTGCCACCTTTATTGCACATTCGTTTGCTTCTGCACCGGAGTTGGAGAAAAATACATTTTTCATTCCCGTTCTTTCGCAAAGCATCTCGGCAAGGTCTGCACAGGGGGAGGTGTAATACAGATTTGATGTGTGGGAAAATTTATCAAGCTGCGTTTTTACTGCATCTACCCACTCGCTGTCACATGCACCGAATGTATTTACGGCAATACCGCTGCCCAAATCAATATATTCTTTACCATCGCTACCCTTGAGAATTGCTCCCTTACCGCCGACAATTTCCACAGGAAAACGGCCGTAGGTAGGTGCGACGAACTTACTGTCTTTTTCAAATGTGTTCATGGTTAGACTCCTTTTATATTCCAAATTACGGTGCATAGCTCTCCTATGCACCGTAACTAACTACTTTAATCAGCCCCGAACGAACATAGTACCGATACCTTCATTGGTTAAGGTTTCGATAAGTATGGAGTGGGGAATTCTTCCGTCAATTATAAATACCTTTCTTACACCGCTGTTGATTGCATCAATACAGCATTCAACCTTGGGAATCATACCGCCGGAGATAACACCTTCCTGGACAAGCTTGGGTGCCTCCTGGGCAACGATTTTGGAAATAAGAGTAGAGGGGTCATCCTTATCGCGAAGAATACCCTCAATATCTGTCATGGAAATAAGACTTTCTGCACCTAAAATTCCTGCAATCTTGGAAGCGGCTGTATCGGCGTTGATATTGTAAACATTGCCCTCTTTGTCACAGCCAACTGTGGAAATTACGGGAATATAACCTTTTTCCAGAACATCTGTAATAGGCTCAACATTAACCTTTGTAATTTCACCAACGAAACCAAGCTCGGGATTGAGAACTTCTGCCTCAATCATATGACCGTCAATACCGCAAAGACCGACAGCCTTACCGCCCTTGTGATGGAGAAGATTTACAAGATTCTTGTTAACCTTACCTGCAAGTACCATCTGTACAATGTCAACTGTTTCTTTATCTGTAACACGAAGTCCGTTTACAAACTGAGATTCCTTACCGACAGCCTTGAGCATCTGTGTGATTTCGGGACCGCCGCCGTGAACGAGAACTACTTTAATACCGATAAGGGAGAGAAGTACAATATCACCCATAACGGCATCCTTAAGCTCGTCATTAATCATTGCATTACCGCCGTATTTAACAACGATAATTTTATCTGTATATTTCTGTATGTAAGGAAGTGCCTGAGTTAACACCTCAGCTCTTTGTGCGTTTGTCATAGTAATTTCCTCCAAGTGTGTTGTGAAACTTTCCATTGTGACAGTATCATGTACGGTAATCGCCGTTTATCTTTACATAGTCGTAGGTGAGGTCGCATCCCCATGCAGTAGCGGATGCATCACCGTCGTTAAGTTCTATTATAATATTAATTTCCTTTTCAAGCAATATTTTCTTTGCAATTTCTTCAGAAAAATCTACACCTGCACCGTTTTTGCAAACTGAGATTGTTCCCTCTCTGGAGCTGAAAGATACATCAATCTTGTTAACATCCACATCTGCTCCGCTGTAACCGATTGCACAGAGTACTCTGCCCCAATTTGCATCAGCACCGAACATAGCCGCCTTGAGCAGGGAAGAGCATATAACGGATTTAGCAACTGCTTTTGCACATTTTTCATCTTTGGCACCGTGGACGATGCATTCAAGCAGCTTTGTTGCACCCTCACCGTCGCCTGCAATCATCTTGCAAAGGTGGATGGTTACTGTGTTAAGAGCTTTTGCGAAAATCTCAAAATCCTCGCCCTCGAACTCGATCATAGTGTTTCCCGCAAGTCCGTTTGCCATAACACTAACCATGTCATTTGTGGATGTGTCACCGTCGACACTTACCATATTGAATGTGTTCTTTATATCTGTTGAAAGTGCTTTCTGGAGCATCTTCGGAGAAATTGCGGCATCGGTTGTAATAAATACAAGCATTGTTGCCATATTGGGATGAATCATTCCGCTGCCCTTGGCAATACCTGCAATCCTGCATTCCTTACCGCCGAGGGTAAAGCTTACTGCAATTTCTTTTTTTACAAGGTCTGTGGTGAGAATTGCTTCGGAAGTGTAGTCAGCATGCTCACTGCCTTTTCCAAGACCGCCTGCAAGCTCTTTCATTCCGTTTTCAATCGGCTCGAGGTCGAGGGGCTGACCGATAACGCCGGTAGATGCTACAATAACATCCTCCGCCTTAACATTTGTATACTCAGCAACAAGCTTGCACATAGCCTCTGCAACCTCAATGCCGTTTGCATTGCAGGTGTTGGCATTACCGCTGTTGCAGATAACTGCCTGTGCATAACCGTTTGCAATGTTATTTTTTGTAACTGTAAGGGGGGCACCCTTAACAAGATTTGTTGTATATGTAGCAGCCGCAGCAGCGGGAACATCACTTACGATAAGAGCAATGTCACGCTTTGTACGATTTTTACGGATTCCGCAATGGATACCGTTTGCAGAAAACCCTTTCGGCGCACAAACGCCGCCCTCAATTATATTAAACATCTGTATCATCCTTTCATATATCGAGCATTGCAGATGGATTTTCTCCCATTGCTATATTCATACACTCGAGTGCTGCACCGGAGGCACCCTTGCCGAGGTTGTCATATCTCGCAATGAGGAGTATTCTTTCATCATTGCCGGAAGCGGTTATCTGCATTGAATCCTTAAAGGAAAGTGCATTCGCGCTTATAAGTCCGCTTTCATCAATGCTTTCAAGATAAGTAACAATTTCGCCTGTATATTTTTCTTTGTATGCCTTTTTAATATCTTCTACGGTAAAACCGTCGTTAAGCTGACTCTTGAAAATCGGTACGGTTACTGCCATACCGCTGTAAAAATCCGATACAATGGGGCAGAAGACAGGAGCATTTGTAAGCCCTGTTACCTTGCACATTTCGGGAAGATGCTTGTGAGTCTGACCAAGAGCATACTGACGGGGAGCATCGAAAAGTGAATCCCTTTCCTCATCCTCATATTCAGCAATCATTTTCTTTCCGCCGCCGCTGTAACCTGTAATACTGTGGCAGGTGAGAAGAGCATCCTTGTCAATAATCCCTTTTTCAATGAGGGGGTATACAAGAGCAATGAATCCGCTTGCGTGACAGCCTGGCACTGCAATTCTTTTTGCAGAGGCAACCTTTTCAAAATGCTCCTTTGAAAGCTCGGGAAAACCGTATGCCCAGTTATCGTTTGTTCTGTGTGCCGTGGAGGTGTCAAGAACAACTACGTTTTCATTTTCAATCATATTTACTGCTTCTATTGCCGCCGCATCGGGAAGACACAGGAAAGCAATGTCACAAGAATTAAGTGCTTTCTTTCTTGCATCGTTATCCTTGCGAAGCTCCTCAGGAAGCTTTATAAGTTCTATATCATTTCTCTTGGAAAGCCTTTCAACTATCCTCAGTCCCGTAGTGCCGGCACTGCCGTCAATAAATACCTTTTTCATAACAAAATCGCTCCAATACAATATCACGTTTTGTATATTCTAACTCATTATGCATAAATATGCAAGCTTTTTGTATAAAAATTCTAAAATTTTTTATAAAATGCTTAAAAAGTCCAAAATTGCGTGGTGAACCTGTGCATAAATATAAAATTCACAAATATATCCACAACAAATCAATTTATTATAGCATACAACAGATAATTAGTAAAGAAAAAATTTGACAAATAGTAGCAATTATCGGCTATTAATTTTGTTGACTTTTTACCTCTTTATGGTATAATTAATCATTGAAGAGGTGTATACTTGTATAGTAATACCTCAGTAGTACTGAATACAGCGGTAAGGGATATGAAGCAATGTACATAGGAGATGTTCAGGACATATCTCTTTGTAAACCGTAGATATGAAAAGGAGAAAATAATGGCAAAAAAATTAAAATTAAAGATGATTCCTCTTGGCGGATTGAATGAAATCGGCAAGAATATTACTGCCTTTGAAATAGGCGGTGAAATTTTAGTTGTCGATTGCGGTATGGCATTTCCGGAGGACGGAATGTTCGGTGTAGACTGCGTAATCCCTGATATGACCTATCTTGTCAATAACAAGGATAAGGTAAAGGGTGTAGTTATTACTCACGGGCACGAGGACCACATAGGAAGCATTGCGTATCTTTTGCGCAGTGTGAATGTTCCCGTTTACGGAACACGTCTTGCCTGCGGTCTTATCGAACAGAAACTCAAGGAGCACGGTATTTTAAGTGTAGCTAAGCTTAACCGTGTAAAGGCAGGAGATACAGTTAAAATCGGCAAAAATATCAGTGTTGAATTTATTCGTGTCAACCACAGTATCAGCGATGCTGTGGGTATGGCAATAAAAACCCCTGTGGGCACAGTTGTTCATACGGGTGACTTCAAAATTGACTGTACTCCAATCGAGGGTAGTATGATTGACCTTGCCCGTTTTGGCGAGCTTGGGAAAAGCGGTGTACTTGCCCTTATGAGTGACTCTACAAATGTAGAGCGCCCCGGTTATACAATGAGCGAAAGAACAGTGGGGGAAACCTTTGAAACTCTTTTCAAAGGAACCCGTTCAAGAATATTCGTTGCAACCTTTGCCTCCAATGTTGACCGTGTACAGCAGGTAATAAATGCCGCTGTCCGTAACCGCAGAAAGGTGGCTGTTTCAGGCAGAAGTATGGTCAATATAATTGATGTTGCATCAACTCTCGGCTACCTCAAAATCCCCGAGGGAACAATGATTCCTATTGAGGACGTAAAGAAATATCAGGACCATCAGCTTGTAATCATCACAACGGGAAGTCAGGGCGAGCCTATGAGTGCACTTACCCGTATGGCATTTTCAGACCATAAAAAAGTGGAGATAGGCAAGGGTGACCTTGTAATTATTTCTGCATCTCCCATTCCGGGAAACGAAAAAACCGTATCCAATGTAATAAACGAGCTTTACCGTAAGGGTGCCGAGGTTGTACATTCTGCACTTACAGAGGTGCACGTATCGGGACACGCATGCAGGGAAGAGCTTAAAATAATAATGGGACTTGTAAAACCCAAGTATTTTGTCCCCGTACACGGTGAAAGCCGTCATCTCCGCCGTCACGCAATGCTTGCGGAGGAAATGGGAATACCGAGAAAGAATATTTTTAAGCTTGAAAATGGCAGTGTGCTTGAATTTACAGGAGATACCGCCAAGATTACGGGAAATGTTCAGGCAGGCGACCTTTTAGTTGACGGCTACGGTGTAGGTGATGTAGGAAATATTGTACTCCGCGACAGAAAGCATCTTGCAGAAGATGGTATAATAATGGTTGTTATGGCAATCAATGGTAAAACTCACAAAATGTCGGCAGAGCCGGAGGTTATTACAAGAGGGTTTATCTATATGCGTGATAACGAGGGGCTTATGGAGGAAATGAAGAGAATTGTCACAATTGCTCTTCAGGACACCTTGATTTCCAATCACCGTGATTGGAATACCATTAAAAACAACGTAAAAAATGCATTAGGGAATTATATTTATGAGGGAACTCACAGAAAACCAATGATATTACCGGTGATAATGGATGTGTGAGAAAACTAAGGAGAAATTATGTTTACATTACTAAATCAGGAAAACCGTGCGAGACGCGGTACATTCCAGACCGTACACGGAACAATACAGACTCCCGTATTTATGAATGTGGGAACATCGGCGGCAATCAAGGGCGGGGTTTCATCCCTTGACCTAAAGGATGTCGGCTGTCAGGTGGAGCTTTCAAACACCTACCACCTTCATGTGCGCCCCGGTGACGAGCTCATCCGTGATATGGGAGGACTTCACAAATTTATGAATTGGGACAGACCGATACTCACTGACAGCGGTGGATTTCAGGTGTTTTCCCTTGCATCACTCCGTAAAATCACGGAGGAGGGTGTAAACTTCCAATCACACGTAGACGGAAAGCGTATATTTATGGGTCCTGAGGAAAGTATGCAGATTCAGTCAAACCTTGCCTCTACTATTGCAATGGCATTTGACGAATGTGTTGAAAACCCTGCCCCCTATGAATATGTAAAAAATTCCTGCGACCGTACCTACCGCTGGCTTGAAAGGTGCAAGGCAGAGCTTACCCGTCTTAATGCACTCCCCGAAACTATAAACAAACATCAGATGCTTTTCGGTATAAATCAGGGTGGAACTTATGAGGATTTACGAATCGAACATATGAAAAAAATTGCGACTCTTGACCTTGACGGTTATGCAATCGGCGGACTTGCAGTGGGAGAGAGTGCGGAGGAAATGTACCGCATAATTGATGCGGTAGAGCCCTATATGCCGAAGGATAAGCCCCGTTATCTTATGGGTGTTGGTACACCGCAGAATATATTGGAAGCCGTGCAGAGAGGTGTTGACTTTTTTGACTGTGTAATAACCAGCCGAAATGCCCGCCACGCAAATCTTTTTACAGACATCGGTGTTCTTAATCTTAACAACAAGAAATTTGAAAAGGATGACAGACCGCTTCAGGAGGGATGTCAGTGTCCTGCCTGCAAAAACTATACAAGAAGTTATATCCGTCACCTGATAAAGGCAAAGGAAATGCTCGGTATGAGGCTTTGCGTTCTTCACAATCTTCATTTCTACAACGACCTTATGGCAAAAATCAGGACAGCCATTGATGAAGGAAGATTCGCAGAATTCAAGAAAGAAGCACTTGAAAAAATGAATAACAGGGTATAATAAAAGGATGGCGTCTGCCATCCTTTTGATTTTTATATTTACTCTTTGCCGTCAATGAGATAGTCGTAACTTACATTAAACAATTGTTTAAGAGCTTGAATTTCAAAATCTGTTACATATCTTTTGTTTGTTTCTATACGAGTTATCACGTTCTTATCCATATCTATTCCGAGAAGTTGAAGTTCCCTTGCCAAATCCCGTTGAGATAAGCCTGCTGCGTTACGCAATTGCTTAAGCCTTTCTCCTATAATATTCTTTCCGTTAGCATCAGTTCTTTGTTTCATAAGATCACCGCACAGTATTTTGTCTCATTTTTTACACTTATTATCTTGATTTTACTATTAAACTATGTTACAGTCGGTTGTAAAAATGATACAAAACTAAAATAGGGGTTGAATATTATGTTGGAAATAGATTTTGATTTGTTCCTTAACTGTGTCATAAAGCATCTTGCTTGCAAAACTGATATTTTCATAAATGAGGAACCGTCAAAAAAACTGACACCTGAAGATGAGGATGAACTATGGAAAGAACTTCAGTCTATAGCAAACGGATGACACTTGTCATCCGTTTTACATAGCCTTTTTTATCTTATTGCCATAAGGTAGGCAGTTAATATTGCCGTCATAAATGTGTACAGAGTTACACCGATAAAAAATCCTGCTCGGCTTTTTCTCTTTTGACTTTGAATAGGCGGAGCTTCAAGAGATTTTACATACATATCTACAATTTTTTGTGCTTCAATTACTGCATCGTTTTCATTTGTTACCACTTCGTCACGCAGTATGAAAATAGCCTGTTCTATTCTGGGGGAATTAAGATTGTTTAAAACAACGATTTTCCGTGTGTTATTATTCATAATATTCATCTCCTATCTATGGAAATTATTGACATACTTGCGTGATGTTATACACTTGCACTAAACTTTCTTTTGCGAAACTTAACCTATATACGCCGCCAATACAGTCAGGTCATCTCCTGGCTCGGAATTTGACATTTCTTTCGCCTTTCCCAGAATCATCTGTGCCAATGCCTCAGGCTCCGTGCCGTCATATTCGTCAATCATTTCTGTTATCCACGACAGCTTGCCGTTTTCAGATGCGGTCACACCGTCGGAAACCATTACCACCATACTGCCTTTTTCGGAATTGACGGAGAATATTTCCGTATCTCCCGTTGCAAATGCCCCTGCAGGCAGGGAGGGGGCAGAAATCTTTTCTACACTGTCTTTTATCTTGGTATAGCTTCCCGAACCACCACATTTATAAATTTTTGACGAGCCGTCGTCAAGGTTTATTATACATAAATCAATAGCGGCAATGCTTCCTGAAAATGTCCACAGAAGCATTGAGTTTATAATATTTATTGCAGTTTCAGGCTCCATCTTAAGGCATAACAGCCTCAGCAGAAGATTTGATGCAGTACGGCTTTCCTCCCGTGCAATCTCTCCGCTTCCCATACCGTCGCACAAAATCATTGCATATGTATGCCTGTCCAACAGAGCATACATAGCGTGGTCTCCGCTGATTTTTCTTTTTGCTTTGACTGCAGATGCTACTGCCGTGGTAATCGAAAAGGCAGGTTTAACAACATATGTAAATGAACATTCTCCGCAACGCCGTACTCCCGTTCTTACAAAAGGTTTTCCAAGTGCATCTTCAAGAATACTGCATACTGATTTTTCGCACCTGCCAAAACCTCCGCAGCTTTCAAGCTTTAATGTCACCTGCATTTCGTCTTCTTTTCCGCTGACAAAAATATCACGGGCAGATATGCCCTCTTTCCGAAGAAGCATTTTAAGATTATCTGCGGCAACGCTGTCACAATCAATGCTTTCGGAAAGCTCCTTTGCCCCAAGTTCCAATATTCCCGATATACCGTCGAATATACTGTATGCCGTTGTACGGAACTCGCTTAGTTTTTCAGTCCACATACAGTCATTTTTATATATTTCAAACATTTTGGAAAACTCAGCTACAAATTGGTCGCTTCGGAGACAATGGGGTGGAGCACAGTCGGGTGTAGCAGGCTTTCCGCCCTGGAGATTTTCACACAGTGTATCCATAGCTTCCTTAGTAGCTTTTGCATCTCTGCCCCAACAGTATTTCCTCAGTCCGCAGCTTCCGCAGGTGTTTCTCGCTGTTCTTCTGTATAAAATGAGCGTGTTGTACTCATCATTATTCCGAAGCTCAAAAATACGTCGGAAGCTTTTCTGACAGTTCTCCACAGTGAATTGAGCCCCCCTGAGTTTTCCTGCTACAAGGTCAAAGGCAGGGGGAGAAGCAAGGGAAAACTGATTTAATGCATTAAATACTTTCTGTGGCATACAATAAAGTATAAATGCCGCTATAACTGTATCTGATAAGCTTATAAAAACCTCAGTAGAGCCGTTTGACAGAATGGTTACAATGGCATTTGTCATAACAAAGGAAATACACGCCGCCCACTTGCCGTTTTTTGCAAAATATCCGGAACACAATCCGCAAAGAGCATAGGAAGCGGCACCCCCGTCAATTCTTCCGCGGCTGAGACAACTTACAATTCCCATTATGATTCCTGCACTGCAGGCTTGCAGGCTTCCGAAACGAACTGCAAAAAGAAGTACGCACAGAACACAGGCAATGCCCGTTACAGAAAAGAATCCGGGTACACCGAAATTTCCGATTCCGCACAGAATTCCGCCTGAAAGCAATGCAAAAGATACCGTTTCCTCTGCGGTCAGGGTTCTTCTGAAACGTAATGATGATACAAGATTAAGAGCAACGGCAAATGCCCTTACACAAAACCAAACCGTAGCACTTTCTACAATAAGAACCATACTGTCGTAAAGCAGGGGATAACCGTCAAAGGTTACATCTGCAAACAGCAGGAAGAGTCCCGATAATAAAATACTCAGGCAGGCACTTACACCTTTAATTCCCGAATTATGATTCTTTTTTTGCAGAAAGCGTTCATGTACAAGTGAAAACAATATGACGGAGATTATGTACTTGCCCACTGTCAAAATGCCCTTGCCTGAGAAAAGAAGCCCCAAAACGGTTGAAATTGCACAGGCGTAAGTTCCTCCGAAACCAAAATTTGCCGCAAAAAAAGCAAATCCCAGAGGTGTTGCACCCCCGATAAAGCTTGTCCTCGACAGTAAAAATGCGCATATGCATTTCAGAGCCGTTGCAGTAAATACATAATTTTTTACTTTTTTAATAGGTTGTCCTTTGAAAAAACTGCGGGTTTTGCCCATTCTCTCCCGCAAAGGTCTGGGATTGGATACACTCATTGGTAAATCATCCTTTCATACTCGTTCAAAGGTATTTTAGCATTTTGAATGTGAGGGTTTTTGTCTAACTGTGTACCAAAGAAAAAAAGTTTTCGTCATACCCGTACAATAAATTTCAATAATTGTAAAATTTGTTCAAAATTATCTCTGTTTCGGCTTGACATTACTTTTTAAGAGAGTATAATCAGCTTGTAATAGTACAAGGGGAAGAGGTCCTGATTATGAAAAAGCATACCGTTGATATGACTAAGGGTAATATTTTAAAGCTTATTATTGCCTTTGCAATTCCGATTATGATTTCGGGTGTTTTGCAATCCCTTTACAATGCGGCAGATATGATTGTAGTAGGTAGGTTTGCAGGACCGAAATCACTTGCGGCGGTAGGTTCGACAGGCTCGGCAATAAATCTTCTTATAGGTATATTTGTAGGACTTTCATCGGCAACAAATGTTATTGTAGCAAGAAAGTTCGGTGCAGGAAATAAGTCTGGTGTGTTCAAGGCTGTACATACTGCAGTTGCTGTGTGTCTGGCAGGCGGAGTATTTCTTGCAATAGCAGGTTTTTTCCTTTCAAAACAAATTCTCATATGGATGAGTTCTCCCGATGATGTTATAAACCTGTCTGCTCTTTATATGAAAATATATTTTATGGGCGTTCCTGCCGTACTGATGTACAACTTCGGCAGTGCGATACTTCGTGCCGTGGGGGATTCAAAACGACCGACATACTACCTTATGCTGTCGGGAATTGTAAATGTTCTTTTGAATCTTCTGTTTGTAATCGTATTCAAGATGGGCGTAGCAGGTGTTGCTGGTGCAACCGTCATTTCGCAGGTAATATCGGCAATTCTTGTAGTTCGTTGTCTTGTTAAAACAGATGACTGTTACAAGCTTATACTTAGAAAAATTAAAATATATTCCGAAGAACTCAAGGAAATAATTGTCCTTGGGATCCCTGCGGGAATACAGGGTGCACTGTTTTCAATTTCAAATATTATCATACAGTCGTCCATCAATTCATGCGGCTCGGAGGTAATGGCAGGTAACTCGGCAGCTTCCAGCGTGGAAGGTATAGTGTATATCGCAATGAATTCATTTTTTCATGCTACGCTGACCTTTGTAGGTCAGAACTACGGTGCGCATAATTTCAAACGAATGAGGAAAGGTTATTGGACAGCACTAGGTACTTCGGCAGTGTTTGGTGTTATACTATCAGTAGTGTTTTTAAGATTTTCTGAATTCTTCCTGAAATTCTTCACCGATAAACCGCAGGTAATAAAATACGGTGCAGACAGAATGAGTTATATCTGTTCCTTATATTTCCTTTGCGGACTAATGGAAGTTGGAGCAGGAGCACTTCGCGGTATGGGTGTTGCTTTTCGTTCAATGTTCACCTGCCTTGTAGGTGTCTGCGGTATCCGTCTTGTTATGACAATAATCGGTGCACCCTATCACAACGCGGAAGACCTGCATATTCTCTATGCATCCTATCCTATTTCATGGATAGTTACGGCAGTTGCACTGGGAATTTTCTTCTTTGCGATTTCAAAAACCAGAGAAAAGAAATGGCTCAATCAAGAAAAATAATTAATGGGGAGATGCATTGAATGCATCTCCCTTTCTTGACTTTGCTGACCGTTACAGATATAATGTAATAGAAACTTTTTAGAAAAGGAAACTACCTTATGAAACGAATTGCATTGGGAATTCTGGCACACGTTGACAGCGGAAAAACCACCCTTTCCGAGGCTATGCTCTATACGGCAGGGGAAATCCGTACCCTCGGCAGGGTTGACCACCGTGATGCCTTCCTTGATACAAATGAAATAGAAAAAGACCGCGGAATCACCATATTTTCCAAGCAAGCGGTGATAAATCTCGAAAATACAAAAATAACCCTTTTGGATACCCCGGGTCATGTGGACTTTTCGGCGGAAACGGAGAGGACTTTGTGGGCACTTGATGCGGCAGTATTGGTTGTAAGCGGAAGCGAGGGTGTGCAGAGCCATACCCAGACCTTGTGGAAGCTTCTTTCCGAGCACGCCATACCCACGTTTGTTTTTGTCAATAAAATGGATATGGAAGGCACCGACAAAGAGACCATTCTGGCTGACCTTAACAAAAATCTTGGCAGCGGTTTTGTCGTGTTCAATAATGAGGATGAGGAAGCGTTTTTTGAGGAAGCGGCGCTGTGCAGTGAGGAGCTTTGTAATTCCTTCCTTGAAAACGGAACAATTACCGACGAAGAAATTTCAGAAGCTATAGAAAACAGAAAAATGTTCCCCTGCTACTTTGGCTCTGCACTAAAGATTCAGGGCGTGGAGGAGTTTTTGAATGGTATCGATAAATACACCTCCTATAACGGGGAAAATCCTCAGCTTGGGGCAAGGGTTTTTAAAATTTCCGAGGATGAGAAAGGAAACCGACTTACGCATATGAAAATAACAGGAGGCGTACTTCGTATCCGCGATAAAATACAGTTGGGAGAAACGGAGGAAAAAGTCAGCGAAATCCGTGTGTATTCAGGTGCGAAATACAAGAACGTGCAGGAAGTATATCCCGGTGATGTCTGTGCCATTTTGGGTGTTACAACTCTCTCGGGCGGTCAGGGGATAGGATTTGAGGATAATTCTCCTGCACTTACCTTGGAGCCTGTGTTTAATTACCGTGTGGTGCTGGAGGACGGGATAGACCCCCGTGTAGCTCTTGCACACATACGGAAGCTTGAGGAAGAGGAAACTCAGCTTCGTGTAGGTTGGAACAGTGCTCTTGGTGAAATAAACATTCAGCTTATGGGCGAGGTACAGCTTGAAGTGTTGCAGAAAATTCTCTTAGCACGCTTTAAACTCAATGTAGAGTTCGCTCAGGGAAGTATCATATACAAAGAAACCATAACAGACCCCGTCGAGGGTGTAGGACATTACGAGCCATTACGCCACTATGCGGAGGTGCATCTTCTTCTTGAACCTTTGAAAAGAGGGGCAGGTCTGGTTTTTGACACGGACTGCAGTGAGGATTACTTAGGGAAAAATTGGCAAAGGCTTGTGCTTACTCACCTTAATGAAAGAAGACACATCGGTGTCCTTACGGGAAGTGCAATTACCGATATGAAAATAACACTGAAATCGGGAAAGGCACATCTCAAGCATACCGAGGGCGGTGACTTCAGGCAGGCAACCTACCGTGCAGTACGCCACGGATTAAGGTGTGCCGAGAGTATACTTTTGGAGCCGTATTATGAATTTGTTTTAGAAGTTCCCACCGACTCTACGGGCAGGGCAATGACCGACCTTCAACAGATGGGTGCGGAAATGTCGGCACCCGACTTGATAGGAGATATGTCCGTTATAAAAGGCAGTGCTCCCGTAAGTAAAATCCGTTCATATCAGCGCAGTGTAACATCTTATACTCATGGATTGGGAAAACTGTCCTGCTCATTTAAAGGTTATGGCACTTGCATAAATCCCGAGGAGGTTATTGCCGAAATCGGCTATAACTGTGATGCTGACCTTGAAAATACAGCCGACAGCGTGTTCTGTGAACATGGTGCAGGCTTTAATGTTCCGTGGCATCAGGTGACGGAGTATATGCACCTTGAAAGTATCTTCAATGAAAAAACACAAGACATTGCGCCCCATCACTTTGCAAGGAAAACTCCGTCCTCGTACAGCGATGATGAGCTTATGGCAATATTTGAACGCACTTATGGAAAAATTGTGCGTAAAAACCACAACGCAATGCGCACTCCCAAGGATGCGGCACCGCCCAAAAAACACCGCAGTGTGCCGCAGAAGCAGGGACCTGGGTATCTTCTCATTGACGGGTATAACATAATATTTGCGTGGGACGAGCTTAAAGAGGTTGCCAAGGATAATCTTGAGGATGCACGCAATATGTTAATTGACCGTGTATGCTCTTATCGTGCACTTCATTCTCAGGAGATAATACTTGTGTTTGATGCCTACAAGGTTAAAGGAAACCGCGGAGAAGTGGAGAAAATCCATAACATCAGCGTGGTCTATACCAGAGAGGCACAGACAGCAGATGCATATATAGAAAAGACTGCTCATGAACTTGGGAAAAAACACCACGTTCAGGTTGCAACAAGCGACGGACTTGAGCAGATGATAATTCTTGGAAGCGGTGCGGTCAGAATAAGTGCTTCCGCATTTATCAAGGATATGGAGGACACAGGCAGGGAAATAGAGGGAATTCTCAGGGACATTTCCAATAAAAATGCATGAAAATCAAATATATTATGCTTATTGGTGAAAAAATGTGCCGAAAAACTTGACTAAAAAGACCGAAAGCTGTATAATATTTTAGGATGATTATGGGGGAGTCTGTTTTTCCATAATCTATCTGTGCGATTAATTTTTGTTTATATACATAAGGAGGTAAAAATACTATGGCAAGAAACAAGAAAACCATGGATGGTAACACCGCCGCAGCATATGTCTCATATGCGTTTACCGACGTTGCTGCTATCTACCCCATTACTCCTTCCTCAAACATGGCTGAGGTTACGGACGAATGGTCAGCAAAAGGCAAGAAGAATATGTTCGGCAGAACAGTAAAGATTGCAGAAATGCAGTCTGAGGGTGGTGCAGCAGGTGCCGTTCACGGTTCACTTACAGCAGGTGCCCTTACAACTACTTATACTGCTTCTCAGGGTCTTCTTCTTATGATCCCCAATATGTACAAGATTGCAGGTGAGCTTCTTCCGTCAGTTATTAACGTATCTGCACGTGCACTCGCTTCACACGCTCTTTCAATTTTCGGTGATCATCAGGACGTATATGCATGCCGTCAGACAGGTTATGCAATGCTTTGCTCTGCAAACCCCCAGGAGGCTATGGACCTCGGTGCAGTAGCACATCTCACAACAATTAAGTCAAGAGTTCCTTTCCTTCATTTCTTTGACGGATTCAGAACTTCTCACGAATATCAGAAGGTTGAGTGCTGGGATGACGAACAGCTCAAGAAACTCGTTGATATGGATGCAATAGATGCATTCCGTCGTCGTTCTCTTAACCCCGAGCATCCTGCACAGCGCGGTACAGCTCAGAACCCCGACGTTTTCTTCCAGGCAAAGGAAGCAAACAACAAGTTCTACGATGCAGTTCCCGACCTTTGCCAGGAATATATGGACAAGGTTAACGCAGAAATCGGTTCTGATTACAAGCTCTTCAACTACTACGGTGCAGCTGATGCTGAGCACGTAATCGTTGCTATGGGTAGTGCTTGTGACACTATTCAGGAAACAGTTGATTATCTTGTAAAGAACGGTCAGAAGGTTGGTCTTATCAAGGTTAGACTTTACAGACCTTTCTCTGCTAAGCACCTTATCGATGCTATTCCTGCTTCCGTTAAGAAAATAAGTGTTCTTGACAGAACAAAGGAATGCGGCAGCATCGGTGAGCCTCTCTACCTTGACGTTGTTGCAGCTCTTCGCGACAGCAAGTTCAAGGATGTAGAAATCTTTGGCGGCCGTTATGGTCTTGGTTCCAAGGATACAACTCCTGCTCAGATTATCGCTGTTTACAAGAACAACGACAAGAAGAGATTCACAGTTGGTATCAATGATGATGTAACATTCACATCTCTTGAAATCACAGAAAA
>JAZRFC010000093.1:0-1653 GCA_045661145.1 Clostridia bacterium
TACTGCAGGGATTGTAGCCATAACAAGCATTACTATAAGTCTGCGGTATAAAAATTCTTTGAGGCGAAGTCCTTTTCCTGTGAAAATATCTTTAATCATACCGAAAAATGCCTTTATCATTTCCCATATGTCGTTTCTGTAAACGATAAATACTGCGGCAAGGGTTGCCACGTGAAGTAATATATTAAAGGACAGCAGACTGTCTGCTTCGGGGTCAAAGCCCATAAGCCTTCCTGCAATGGACAGATGTCCTGACGAGGAAATAGGCAGAAATTCGCTGACACCCTGAATAAGCCCGAGAATAAGTGCTTTAATAATTGTCATATCTTAGCCTCCGAGAAAACATTATTTTATACATTCTATCATATTTAAAGGGAAAAATCCACCCCTTTTTTTATATTTAAGGAAAAGGAACCAAAAACTACTCTAACAAGGTTGACAACAGCCCTTAAAAAAGATATAATGATACTTTGTAAAGGAGTGTTTACAATGGAAAAACTTGGACTTAATGAAATACGCGAAAGATACTTGAAATTCTTTGAAGGTAAAGGACATTTAAGGCTGCCGTCATTCCCCCTTGTACCTCAGAATGACAACAGTCTTCTTCTCATAAATGCGGGTATGGCTCCCCTCAAGCCTTATTTCACAGGAAAGGAGATCCCCCCCCGTAAACGTGTTACCACTTGCCAGAAGTGTATCCGTACCCCCGATATTGAGCGTGTAGGTATAACTGCACGTCACGGTACGTTCTTCGAAATGCTCGGTAACTTCTCTTTCGGTGACTATTTCAAGCACGAAGCAACTGCGTGGGCTTGGGAATTTGTTACCAAAGACCTTGGACTTCCCGAGGACAGAGTATATATCACTGTTTATGAGGATGACGATGAAGCTATCGACATCTGGACCAAGGAAGTTGGCGTAGACCCCTCTCACATTTCCAGAATGGGTAAAGAGGACAACTTCTGGGAAATCGGTCAGGGACCCTGCGGACCCTGTAGCGAGCTTTATTTCGACCGTGGCGAAAAGTACGGTTGTGGTAGCCCTGATTGTAAGGTAGGATGTGAGTGTGACAGATTCGTAGAATTCTGGAACCTTGTATTTACACAGTTTGACAAGGATGAAAACGGAGTTTACAACCGTCTTGCAAATCCCAATATCGATACAGGTATGGGACTTGAAAGAATGGCTGTTATTATGCAGGACGTAAATAACCTTTTTGAGGTTGATACTATCCGCAATATTATGCTTGAAATCAGTAAGGTTGCAAAGGTTAACTACGGCGACAATGAAAAGACAGACATTTCTCTCCGTGTTATTACTGACCACATCAGAAGTACAACCTTTATGACCTGCGACGGTGTATTGCCTTCCAACGAGGGAAGAGGCTACGTTCTCCGCAGACTTCTCCGTCGTGCGGCTCGTCACGGAAGACTCCTCGGTATCAAGGGAACATTCCTTTCAGATATCGTAGATACAGTTGTAAGAGAGTCTAAGGGTGCATATCCTATGCTTGAAGAAAAGCAGGATTACATCAAGAGAGTAATAAAGAGAGAGGAAGAAAGCTTCGCTCAGACAATTGACCGTGGTCTTTCAATTCTTGAAGATAAAATTGCAGACCTTCAGAAATCGGGAGAAAAAATCCTTTCCGGTGAA
>JAZRFC010000094.1:0-5917 GCA_045661145.1 Clostridia bacterium
ATGATAAAACAGGAATATTACTTGCAGTGATTATAGGAACCTTTCTGGTATCTCTTATTCTTGTAAATGTTTATTTAAAAAATATCAGACCGTTTTTTGAAGAAAGAGAATACATAATAATGGAAATGAAACGCTCTTTCAGAAGAGGCGAATATCTATATTGGAAAAGTAAACTTAAAATGTTTTATATTGGTAAAATTCCGATAGTCGGACCTATTCTCAGACGAAAATACAAGCGACAATTAAGTAGACGTATGAAGAAAAGACGGCATGCAAACAAATAGAAAAAGCACCGACCGATATGTTACTTGATTTATCAAAAAAAAACGAAATGGAGGAAAACGAATGTATCCGCAAAAACACATAAAAAGTTCTTCTTTTATTATATGTTACATTCTCATACTTAGTTTTGTTTTAAGTATAACAACGGCGTATGCTGCGGGAGAAACAATTGCTTTAAACGGTCCTGATGAAAGTGCAAATAAGGTTTTTACGGCTGAAAATATGTTTCCTGGTGATGCCGTTTCGCAGAAGTATGTATTAAATATATCACACAAAGAAAATATTGATATTATGTTCAAGGCCAAGGTTCAACAGGGGTTTGAAATTCTGGCGGAGGTTTTAAAATTAAAGGTTACAATAGATGGCATTGATGAGCCATTGTATGATGGACTGATGAAAGCTACACCCGAACCGGTTACCTACACGTTGCCTGCCAGTCAACAGAGTGTGACGTATTGCCTGACTGTATATTTGGATACTTCTGTGGGGAACAAATACCAGAAAAAAGACTTAAAGGCAGATTTTGAATGGTATTATATGCCTGAAAGTACAGGCGGTGGCGGCGGATCAGGCAGCGGCGGCTCGGGCGGCGGCTCGGGTAGCGGGTCACCAAAAATGTTAAGGCGTGCATATGTAATTGGCAGACCTAATAACAATTTCGAACCGGAAGCTCCAATCACAAGAGCTGAAACGGCAACAATCTTTGCAAGAATTTTTGCAGATTATGACGAAGATAACTTAATTTCAACAGATACAAGCTTTAATGACGTTGCCGATACACAGTGGTTTGCTAAATATATATCACGATGCGAAGATGAAAATATCATCTTTGGCTATGAAGGTAATTTTAGACCTAGTGATAATATAACAAGGGCTGAATTTGCAGCAATTTGCGTAAGGTTTTTTGAAAAACGAAGCGGAAGCACTATTGCACCTAAGGATATAGCTTTTACCGATTTTGAAAGTAGCCATTGGGCGTACGATACAATTAAAAAGGCTTACGCTAATGGATATGTATCAGGCTATCCTGACGGAACACTTAGGGCTGATAAAACCATAACTCGTGCCGAGGCGGTAACAATAGTAAACAGAATGCTTGAGCGTATCCCCGACAAGGAATACATAGATAACAATTTACACAAGCTGATTGATTTTATAGATGTCCGTGATAAGACATACTGGGCTTACTATGAAATCTTTGAAGCAGCAAACACCCATTATATTCGATTTGTGAATGACTTTGCAAAATGGGTTGATTAAGGAAAACACAGCAGAAAGGCGGCTTTAGGTTGGTCAGAAATTTAAAATACATCATAATCGCCTTTTTGGTGTTTTCAATAGTACTCTGCGTTATTTCCATAACTTATTTCAAATCATCATATGTTGTGGCAGTATATACAAGAAATAATTTAACATGGAGTAACGCAGAGTTTTTACGTGACGGCTCGATAAATCTTGATTTAACAAATGGAAAAACGACTATCAGGTTAAAAAATGATGTTAAAGGTAATATTGGCTATAACATCTATTTGTACACAGAAAAAGAAAATTCAAACGAGGTTAGGCTGTCGGCAAAGGATATGACCGAAATAAATAATAACGAATATCCCGATTCCCTGAAAAACAGCGATGTAAAATGTGCATATCGTGGTTATATTGAAGGTAATAGTAAGAAGGATTTTAAAATTAAATCGACCCTTTCGGCGGGTTTAAAAGTTTTAATGATTATAGAGGATAACAATTCTTATCCAAAGGAAGAAAAAAGTATTCCTGCTATTGCAAATGTAAAATTCAATGCAGAGGTGCTTCTTGACGGGCAGTATGTGCGAGGTGATAATTATTCCTTTGTCTTAAAAGATGAACAAGGCAAAGTAATCGAAACAGTACATAATGACGATGGATATATTTCCTTTTCAAATATCGCCTTAAAGGAAAGAGGAACTTACATATATTATCTCTCACAAAACGAGGGGAAAGATAAAGAAACAACCTATGATAATTCAATTTATAAAATAAATGTGGTTGTAAAAGAAAAAAATGTTACGGAAGTTTCCTATGAAAAAGACGCAGCCCCAATAGAAACCTTGCCGAGATTTTCAAATTATAAGGAAATTAAGGATATCACAGTTGCAGAAAATATTGTAGAATATCCAACTAACGAGAAAAAATCCAATGAAAAGCCAAATTATTTACTTATATCAGCATTAGTGATTGGTGTTGTGGTGGTTATGTTCTATATCATTGCTCACAGAAAGAAAGGGTGATGCGAAATATGATTATAAATAAAAAGCTTCAAATCAATGTTGCAACCTTGCTTCTTCTTTGTTTGGGGCTCTGTATAACGAGCTTTGCTATTTCATATACGGTGATAAAAATCGAAAACAATTTTTTCAGAACGGGTGAAATAAAAATAAATCTTAATGATGGAAAAGCCATTATAGACGAAAATGATCATTTGTTTGAGCCGGGTATGACTGTTGAAAAAAGTTTCTTTATTAAAAACAGTGGCAATGAACCAATCCATTATAAGCTTAATTTTACAGGCGTTTCAGGTGAATTAAGCAAGGCAATCGTAGTGACAATATTAGACAAAAACCGACTTGAATTAGTAACAGGAAAGATATACGAGTTTGAAAACGACAAGGAATTGATTGGTTCTTTAAGCGGGCATGAAAAGCAGGACTTGATTGCACGTTTCCATTTTCCTGAAAACGAGGGAAATGAATACAAAGGTAAATCGCTGCAATTTAAAATGTCTGCTATTGCAGTTCAGACAAAAAATAATAACCCCGAAAATCCGGAGTTTGAATGAGGAGAAATGAAATGAAAGTTTTAAATGTATTGAAAAATGTATTCACGTGGTTTCTTGTAGCAGCCGCAGTATGTATGATGGTGTTTACAGTTATATCTGTGACAACCTTTGACAGAAACGACAGAGATTTATTCGGTTACAAGGCTTTTATCTGTCGTTCGGATTCAATGAAGGCAACAGACTTTGCATCAGGCGATTTAGTTTTTGTTAAAGAAGTTTCACCAAACACTATTAAGGTAGGCGATATTATTTCCTATCGTTCAGAAGATCCTGACTCATTTGGCGAGACCTTTACTCATAAGGTGCGTTCTCTCACTACAAACGAAGATGGTCAGCCTTGTTTTATTACATATGGTACAACAACAGGTATTGATGATGATTCACCTGTAAAATATACACAGTTTCAAGGACTTTATAAATTTGATATTCCAAAGCTTGGAACATTCTTCACATTCTTAAAAACAACGCCGGGGTATTTTATTTGTATTTTTCTCCCGTTTATGCTTTTGATTTTTATGCAGGGATTAAACACAGTGAAATTATTTAGGAAATACAAAAAAGATCAGATGGCAGAATTAGCGGCAGAAAGAGAAAAAATTGAAGAAGAACGCAGACAGACGGCTGAAATGATGAAAGAGTTGCAAGCACTCAAAGAACAGCTTGCATCAAAAGACGGACAGCAGTCCGAATAAATAAGGTATAGACAGCAAAGGGCTGTTTATATATATTCGTCTAACTAAAATTTTGAATTAAGGAGGTAATAAAAATGACGAATAGTAAAACTACTAAGGGAGCATTGCTCGCAAGCGGTATTTCACTCCTGCTTTGCTTTGCAATGCTTCTCGGAACAACTTTTGCGTGGTTCACCGACAGCGTTACAAGTGCTGGAAATGTCATTCAGGCTGGTACTTTAGATGTTGATTTGGTTGACGACGCAGGCATCTCTATGGCGGGCGAAGTAATTGAATTTGTTGCCGCTGACGGACGTGCTCAAAGTGCAATCCTTTGGGAGCCGGGTTGTACATATAAAACCGAACCTGTTTATGTTGAAAACAAAGGTAACCTTGCTCTCAAATATGAAATTGCTATCAATGGTATTTCCGGTGATGCAAAACTTCTTGAGGCAATTGAATGGACTGTAGCTGTTGATGGAGAAACAAAAGCGCTCGCTGATTTAAAAGGAGAACTTTCTCCTGAAGCAAAATCCGGTGCAATTGTTCTTACTGGTCACATGAAGGAAGAAGCCGGAAATGAATATCAGGGCTTAGAAGCTGGCGGCATTTCCATCGCCGTTGTTGCTACTCAGAAAGACGCTGAGAAAGACAGCTTTGATGATCAGTACGATGTAGATGCAAAGTATGACACAATCGTTAGCACAGCAGAAGAGCTTAAGACAGCAGTTGCGGATGGCGCAACGAATATTCTTCTTAGAGACGGTGAATACAACGTTGCAAACTGTGGTGGCAAGACATTGACCATCAGCGGATCCAAAAATGCGGTTCTGAAGCTGTACAACGAAGGCGAAGACGGCTGTGACTATGGCTTTGATGGTTCCACTGTTACATTTAACGGTATCACGATTGATACCACTGCAAACACCGGTAACTACAAGGGTTATGCCCGTATGACAGCAACCTTCAATGATTGTAACTTTGTCGGCGGTGGCTACACCACCTTTAAAGAACAGACCTTTAATAACTGTACTTTCGATATTGCAGGTTATATCTGGACTTGGGGCGCAACCAAGGTTACCTTCGACAAGTGCACCTTTGTCGGTGATAGCAGAGCAATCCTGGCTCACGGTAGCGCAAGTACTGTGATTACCATCAAGGATTGTGACTTTGCAGCCACTTCTCAAGGCAAAACCTGGAGCGGTGATTGGGTTGCAGCAGTAGAAATCGATCCTACTGGAACCAACACATATACCATTAACTTCACTGGTGATAACACCCTGTCCGAAAACTACAATGGCTGGACACGCGTGAAGGATGGCAGCACCGGTCATACTATTACCGGTCTTAACTAATTCGTTGCTAACCTACCCAACTCCCCGAAGGGAGTTGGGCGGCAAGCAAAGGGTATGTGCCTTTGCTTACATTGTTAGCTTGTACCTTTTGCTTGCCGAGGACTGAATCCAAGGCAAAAAGGCACTATTAAGAAATTAAATTTATTCCTTAAAAAAGGAGGTTAGAGCAATGACTAAAACTAAAAATACCAAGCGTGCACTGCTTATGAGCGCTCTTTCGCTTCTTATGTGCATTTCTATGTTCATTGGTAGCACATTCGCTTGGTTCACGGATAGCGTTACAAGTGCAAATAACGTTATTCAATCCGGTACATTAGATGTTGTTCTTGAATACAAAACCAATTGGTCTGATGAATGGGCCACTGTTGATGAAAACACTAAGATTTTCCAAGATGGTGCACTTTATGAGCCTGGTTATACTGAGGTTGTATATTTGAGAGTATCTAATGCTGGTTCTCTTGCACTTAAGTATATGCTTTCCTTTAATATCGCTAATGAGGAAGGTTCAACAAATGTTTATGGCGAAGAGTTTATGCTTTCCGATTATCTTCAGATCGGGTCATATGTTCAGGATGAATACAGCTCTGGATTCAATTATGCGAACACTCTTATGCCTTCCATGTTCGGAAACCGTGATCAAGCTCTGGAAAATGTTAACTTGAATACTCTGTCTTCTGCGAACCCAATAATTCGAGAAAATGCTCCTATTCTTCCCGGCGAAGAAACTGCACAGGTATGTGCTCTTGTTCTCACAATGCCTGAGACAGTGGGTAACGAAGCAAATACAAAGGTTGGTG
>JAZRFC010000095.1:0-27055 GCA_045661145.1 Clostridia bacterium
GTTCTGTAATCTGCAATCAAAGGTGCATCTTCAGCACTCATGACAAGTGACGGCACATTTACATCAACACCTACTTTTTTATGTTGCATATAAGCTTCATAACGATTCTCGGCAACTATTCTTGAAGGCTCATCATTCAAAAGGGAAATCGCTTTAGTTAAAATTCCCCTCATTTTTAACACCTTTTATTAAATAAATTATTTATTATAATACTTATCATAACGATCCTGAGCCAGTTTAAGCAGTTTGGAAAGTCCGTACTTATCAAGCTCTTTAACATATTTATCCCAATCTTTTTCAATGTCCTTTTCACCGGTTACAAATGCAACAAAGTTCTTGTCAATTGCTTCTCCGATTGTAGTTTCTAAATCCTGATATTCGGCAGCCATTTCAGAATCAATCGGAATCGACGGGTATGATTTATCGACTATGTAATCAAAATACTTGTTGATTGATTCATGATACAGCATCTTGTTAAGATCTGTGTCAAGAAGTTTCTGACTACCCTGCATTTCACGGTCAAAATACTGAATTATGAAGTTTGCACCCCATGTTTCGTTCTGTACTGTACCAAAATTTGTATTCTGTTCTTCTTCGGGAACGGGGTCGTATGTATATTTCGCCTGTTTACCATTAAGACCGATTTCGCCTTCCTTAGCTTCACGGTAGCCCTGTACACCCTGTGCCTTGATTCTACCTTCGTTAGAATACATCCAGTCAACCCACTTAACTGCAACTTCAGGGTTTGCACAATCCTCTGTTACAATAAAAGCTGTTCCCATGCTATTTGTTATATCAGTTCTCGCGGTTTGGCGGATGCCTGTCGGTCCTTCCAACGGAGAAATGGAGGTATACTCTGTAATTCTTCCGGATTCACCACTTGAAAGCGTGAACATACCGGGCCACTGACCTACGCAGGCACCGAGAATCGGCACACCCTCGTTTTCACCGAGAGCTGTAAGACGAGTTCTGTCAATTGTGAATACGTCACGGAGAAGGAGACCTTCATCATAAAGTTTCTTTATGAAGCGAAGACCTTCGCGATAACCTTCTGTTGTTGCTGAGCATTTAACCTTGCCATCTTCCACGTAGATTCTGTTTGTTCTGGTGTCAGTATATGTGAAGGCATTTATAATGTAGTCTTCAATACCCGTGTCACTACGGATACCACGTCCGCCAAGGGGAATTTCGTCTGCCTTGCCATTGCCGTTGGGGTCTTTTTCCTTGAATGCTTTCAGCATTTCATAAAATTCATCTGTTGTTGTAGGAAGTTCAAGACCTAACTTATCAAGCCATGGCTGATATATCCACATCTTATTAAGACAAGGCTGTGTAACAGACTCAAGAATTGTAGGAAGTCCGTAAATAGCACCATTTGTTGTGATTTTGGTTTTGATATCCTCACGCTTGGAGAGAATATCCTTGAAATAATACATATAGTTGTCAATATAATCTGTCAAGTCAAGAAACAGACCCTGCTCACCGTATGCAAATACCTCTGCCGGCGAGAATCCGCACTTCCAGAATACATCAGGTAAATCGCCGCTTGCAATTCTGAGGTTGATTGCCTGTCTTGTGTCACCGGAGGCTATATCCCAATTGATATGTACGCCGGTCTTTTCCTCGTACCACTTTGTAAATTCGTTGGTATCGAGATCTGCAATCATTGAGGGCTTCGGTACAAAGACGGTAAGCTCTGTCTTTTCTTTTACTATCGGAAACTCGTTTGGTCCCGATACATTTGCATTTAATGCAGTCTTCTTTGTTTTGTTTGCGCAGCCTGCTACTGTGAGCACCATTATAAATGTCAATACAAGTACAAGTGCGCGTTTGAAACCTTTTTTCATTTCTTTCTTCCTTTCTTTTTTATTATTAACCTTTTACACTACCTACCATAATTCCCTTTACAAAATGCTTCTGTACAAAGGGATAAATTATAACCATCGGTAAACTTGCTGTTACAACAAGGGAATATTTCAAAAGCTCGCTTAATTGCTCGCTCTTTGCCATCTTCGTTACATCTACGGATATTTCCTGTGTTGTATTAAGAAGCAGGATGTCACGAAGAACAACCTGTATGGGCTGATACTCCTGATTGTTTAAGTAGATGTATGCGTGTGAATATATGTTCCAATTTGCTACTGCATAGTAGAGTGCTACTACGGCTATTACCGGTTTTGAAAGCGGAAGCGCAATCTGTGTCAAAAACCGTATGTCGCTGCAGCCGTCAAGCTTTGCCACTTCCAAAAGGTCGTCCGAAATATTACTCTGGAAATAAGTTCTGACAATTATCATATTCCAAACGTTCATCGCAAGGGGAAGTATCATAACTGCAGGGTTGTTGTAAAGTCCCATATTCTTTATGAGCAGGAACATAGGAATAAGTCCGCCGTGGAACCACATAGTAAATGCGAAGAAAAGGGATATCCACCCTCTCGAGGTGAAGTCCTTTCTCGAAAGCGGATATGCCGCAAGGACTGTTACCACAAGGTTTACTATTGTTCCTATCACTGTATAAAGAACTGAATTCTTTATACCCACCCATATGTCGGGGTGATATATTACCGCCCTGTAACCGTCAAGGGTAGGCTTTACAGGGAAAAGAAGAACCTTTCCTGCCATAAGCGCTGTGGGATTACTGAAGGATGAACTTAATACCACTATCAAAGGATATAGGATTACAAGTGAAAACGCCACGAGGAAGATTGTGTTCAATACGTCGAAAGCATTATCGCTTGATGAATTTCTTAACTTGTTCTTTGTCATATTAACCCCCTCCTTACCACAAGCCGTATCCTGAAAGCTTATTTGAAAGCTTGTTGGATACCATTACGAGAATAAATGTAACTACGGAGGTTGCAAGACCGATTGCTGCAGGATATGAATAATCGGGAATGCTTGCTGCTATACCCCTCTTATACTCAAAGGTGCTGAGTACTTCGGACACATCTAAGTTCGTGGGATTCTGCATCATAAATGTTTTATCGAATCCGACTGTCAGAAGCCTCCCCATACTCATAATGAGCATAATCGCTACCGTGGGGAGAATACACGGCAAATCAATGTGATATACTCTCTTCCACTTGCTTGCGCCGTCTATCATCGCCGCTTCGTGAAGTGCGGGGTCTACACCCGCCAATGCCGACACATAGAGAATTGAACTCCAGCCTGCATTCTGCCAAACATCAGACCATACGTAAAGATGTTTGAAGTTTGCAGGTTTATTCAGTATGTCAACACGATTTCCCGTAAGTAGTTCAGAAAGGTTACTTACAAGTCCTGACTGATAACTGAACATCATTGAAATCAAGCTTACGATAATAACTGTTGAAAGGAAGTGCGGAAGATAGGATATCATCTGCACTGACTTTTTCAGCTTACCGCTTCTGCAGTAGTTAATTCCGATTGCAAGAAAAATCGGAATTGGCATACCAACAATCTGACCGTACAGGGCAAGCAGTAATGTATTCTTAATGATTTGCCAGCATTGAGGGGTTGTGAAGAATCGGATGAAGTGTTTTAAACCTACCCACTCACTTCCCAAAATGCCGTCGCTCGCTCTGTAATTTCTGAATGCTATCTGTGCCCCATACATAGGAATGTATTTAAACACGAATATGTAAATAAAAGGAATCAGTATCATAAGATAAAGCTGATAATTTTCCCGAAGGTCTGAAAACACCTTACCACTGTTTCTAAAGTCTTTTACATTTTTTGATTTGTTTTTCATAAGCATATCAAACCACCTTTTTTCATCAATACATAGATTCCATTCCCAATAAATCAAGAAATGCTATGGGGATGGCTCCTGTTACCCAACCTGTCAGTATACTGTACGCACCCCAGGCAAAATCCTTATCGCATCCGTAATACTCACCAAGATCCATATCGTAAGCACGCATCCAGCCCCCTGATAAGGTTTTATCTTCAGACACTATCTGTACATTAATAAGGAAATCCACCGCTTTATCCAGCATTTTTTTTGCAAGGGATTTATCAAATCCTTCCGTTTTACACTTTTGGAGAATGTTCAATGTGTAAAGCATGGTATTCTGGCAATACATCAGGTCACAGATGTTTCCGTGTTCAGGTCCGAAACCTATTGCAAATTCCATATCTGTTTTCAGACTCTTTTCATCGAAGTATGCCTTCCCGTCTGCAAAGCCACCGCAAGAATGCTGCAATTCTTTAAAATAGTTAAGTAGTTCATCAATAATATTTGTCCATTTACCGCTTTCAAATGATTGTGCAATGGCAAAAATACCTAAAACACGACTTAATGTAAAATTTTTCGAATGAGAGGGACCTATCCCGAAATCAGGGTAAATTTCCGCCATTTTATCCGCCGTTTTTATTATTTGTTCTCTATAACGATCATCTCTAGAAATACTATATAAATTTTTCATAAGAATCATTATAGGCTCATAAAATTCCGGAGCAGTTGTTTTCTTGCACTGGGATATTGTTTCTAAATCCCATTCATCATAGTTAAACCACCCAACGGGGATAAGAGCATCTCCTGAAAACCATTTGAGAAAGGCTTCACCCATCATTAAAAGTCTTTCTTTAATCTCCTGACTGCCGGTCGCGTTATATATTGAAAACAGACAGTTTCCGCCGCGTGCAGTGTCGGTTGCATAGATTATATGTGTTCCAAAATCTTTTACGCCGGAAAACCATTTCAGAAGCCCCTTGTTTTTACCTTCTGTAATCTGAAGTTCACGGTTAACAAGAGTTTCGTTGAGAATATTTTCAGCTACATTTTTCCAAGCATCGTTTTTAAAATATTTTCCTGCCATAAAGAATAGTGCTGATGTAAAAAGGCTTGCGTCTCCCCTTATGTTTTTTGCAAATTTAAGGTCAAAAGAACGCACCATCTCGTACACGCCTTTTTTGCCATCACTCTCCGGCATAATTCCTGAATTAAGGTGCCAGTTTACTGCATTCTTTACTGATTCTTCCAAATCTTGCTTAAGTTCATCATCATTTCTGGTGCAGCCACACGACTTCGCTGTGCCGATACCTGAATAAACACTCACGAAAGCATTTTCTGTTTTTTTCTCGTCAACTTCTAGGATTTCGCCAAAAATTTTAGAATAGAATTTCTTCCAATTTTCAAAAGGAAGAGTGTAATTCCCGTCAAAATTTGTAAAATCAATCATTGCAGTATATACATTAGTCTTCGTTCTTGAAAGAGCAATTCCCATACACTGCTGGTCTTCCGCAACCACATCATGAACACCGAGGCAATTTCTTATTTCAGCTAATATATCAATTTCCTGCTCATAATGCTTTGCATTCTGCCAGAAAACCCCGTTTCTTTTTTGCAGAAGCTCAAAACCCAATTCATCTTTGAAATCACCGATAAGCTTTATAGAATTTCTTCCAAGTGCTGCAGGATATGCTCTAGACTGTGCACCAAAAATATAATAATCTCTTGCATCAAATGATGGATAATTTTCTATGTATATCTTCGTTTTCCCGGAAGCAATTACATCAATTATCTTATTGACGCAGCTATCCGCAAACTCTTCAAGTACACTTTCAGAATTATCATAATCAGGGAGTAAGAATAATGCTTTGACAGAGTTTTCCAAAGTGTATTCCAATGCTTCCTGAAGAGTTTCTTTTTTTACAATATTTTCTGCACCTGTAGAAAGTCCAAGGAAGGACAAGAAGGGTTTGCTGCCTCCCCACACAACTGTTTTCAACAAAATCACCTCTTAGAAAAAGTTCCGAGAAATTCATTTATCATATTTTCATCAATTTCAGCATTGAAATTCCACTGTTTTGCAATTGAATATGTGAAGTACGGTTTTGAACCTTCCGGTAAATACCAAGTAGTCTGGACAATACCTTTGCTATTCTTCTGTATGCAAAGCTTAATCATATTTCTTATGCTGTCATAATTTGCAAAGGGTGAATAAACTGTTTCGTATCCCTTATCTTCAAAGTAGTCAATATCGTTCCAGTATTCACCGGGATCGTTATGTGTCCATATATTCATAAGAATGTTTTTGGGAAGAACGTCTGCTACAAACGGAGCACACTTGAAAGTCAATGAATCCATTGATGTGTAAAGCATATCTGACCACATCACAGGGCGAATCCCTTTTGAGGTTATGTATGAATTAAGATTTGCTATATGCTGCGCAAAAAGGACATCAGCGGATTTTGTTCTGTCCTCCTCAGTTGAACCGAATCCAAAGGTTTTGTCACAACTCATATGAAACATCGGGGGATTGTGGAATGCTTCTACCAGTTCATCAATTACGTCTTTCAAGAACTGTTTTGTTTTCGGATTCTCCGTTGCAAAACACCAACCTCCGGGAATATACATATCTGCAAGCTCCGGTTTCTGATCAAGAACAACATGTCTGCGTGTTGAAATTCTACTCCATCCTGCATGACTTGTCAAATTTTGACACGGACAAGGAGTAATGTGGAGATCATTAATACAAAAGCTAATAAGCTCCTCTACCGTATCCTTGGTATATGTAGAATGCGACCAGCAAGCGTAGGGATGTCTCTCATAAGGGAACATCCCCCAGAACTCGATAAATACGTGATTATATCCCATAAGAGAGATGAGTTCAATTCTCTCTTTTACAGATGAAAAAGATGTATCATCTTTCTTGCTTCCATCTTCGGGATCAAAAATACACATATGGATTGCACGCATATCTACCATAGGTGCATCCTCTATAACAACGCAAGGAATCTTGTTTTCAAGCATTTGAATTTTCACCAATGTTTTAAGCGCAAAGGAAAGTCCCTCTTCGCTGTTTGCTGTAACAGTTATTGAATCTGCACTAACCACAATTCTGTACGCTTCTTTGTCGGGAAAAGCAGGAGGAATAAACTCGTTATTTCCATCTCCAATTGTTATAGCATAAAAATCTGTGTTAAAATCCTTAGTTTCAGCATATGCTAAACCTAACTTTCCAAGCCAATAGTTGTAGTTTTTTTTTGCTTTTCCACAAACCGTTGTTTTTAAGTTTGCATTTAAGCTGAAATCACCTTCTCCACCTTCAATTTTTCTGGGATAAGGAATAAGATTGTTTAATAAATTTGTTTTCATAAATAATGCCCCACTTTCTATGCTAAAATTTTACCACAGTACACCAAGAATGTAAACCAGCATATCGCAATCAAAAGGTGTATAAAACGAAACTTGACATATTTTCAGTTAAATGATAAAATATGGTAATAAAGTTATTTTTTTGTAAAGAGGTGTATAAAATGTTTTTTTCCGAAGGCAACTTAACATTTGAATTGATAGGTGTTTACAAACTTTCAAGAGATAAAAACATTCACGAAAGTTATCAGAGACAATACTCGTCACTCAGCATACGACTTATGGGCAACGCTGATTTTATTTTTGGTGACAAAACCTACGCTGTATCCAGTAATGACGTCCTTTATCTTCCCTATGTTTCTCATTATAAACAGGTAACGGAAAACGAAACCATTATCTCCATACACTTCATAACATACAATTCTCCCCCTACCAGCATGGAAGTTTACCGTTTCGAAGATATTAACGAAATCAAAAATCTGTTTTTAAAAATTAATGACATATGGAGTGCAAAGAAGCAGGGCTACAAATACAAATGCACAGCCCTTTTCTATGAGCTTATTTATCTTCTCTCACTAAGGAGCGAGGAAACCTCAGGCACAAACTCAATTTTCTTACGTATTAAGCCTGCATGCGACTACATTCACCAGAATTACAAGAAAGATGTTATTGCTATTACAGAACTAGCTGAAATGGTGCATATGTCCGAAGCAGCATTCCGAAAAAATTTTAAAAAAGTATATCTCGTTTCTCCCAACAAATATATTAGACTTTTGAGACTGGAAACAGCTTCTAAACTACTTCAGACAAGCGATTCATCTATAAGCGAAGTTGCCTTTCAGTCAGGATTTACAGACACAAAATATTTTAGCAAACAATTTCACAAACGCTACGGTGAATCTCCAAAAGATTATCAGACAAGATATAAAAGTTAAGAAAATCACGGTAGAAATGAAGTGAACCCCAAAGTTTAGACAAAATTAAATATCAACTTGCTTGTGAATGAGTTCGGTGTTGCACCGGACCCATTTTTCTTTCATTAGACCTTCGGCTCCTTCTTCTAAGAATATGCGTTCCCACCGTTGTATAGCATCTATATAGTTGCGTTCTTGTCCTTTAGTTATGTCCCAATACTTTCTCACAACTTCTCTATAGCACAGATGATGTTCACGCATATCCATTATAACACTAATTTTGAATTCTGTACTATACTTTTTGTTTTTCTTCCTGTCTTGCTCATAAAAATATGCACCTCCAAAAGTGTCTAACTTTTGGGGTGCATATCAAAATCTACCGTGATTTTTAATTAAAGCATCTTAATTCTGGGTTTATATTTTTCAAGATAAGCGGCATTCTTTTCGTCTCCGCCGGGTGTGTTCGCACTTGACCATACGGGAGGGGTAATGCCTCTGTCAATACACTGCTTTACACATTCAATTTCAAGAAGATGTGCAATGTAAAAATCGATAATATTTGATACCGGTGCAATAGGTGTATCAAGTCCGGGAACATTTACTACTGCATCTCCTACAGGATTAAAGTCCTCAATGCAAACATCGGCATAATCAAAAAGATTAGTCTTATTTGGGTGGCGGATAAAGTGGTCCTCCGGCATTTCATTTTGCCATGCACTGCTTGAAACGGCAATAATCTTAACACCATTTTTCTTTGCCTCCATTGCCGCATCAATTGTAGCAGGGTTTATTCCTATGTTATGGAATATTATGAGTACATCATCTTTCTTTAAATCATAATATTTCATTATTGCACTGCCATAATTTACAGTTCTTTCAAGTTCAAGGTATTTAAGCGCCTGATTAAATACTGAAAGACCTGTTTCCATAATGGGATTTATGCAGGAAAGTCCGCCTGCTCTGAAAAACATCTCTCCCATACAAAGCGTTGTGTGACCGCCGCCGCCATAAACATTTATAAGGCGGTCATTTGCGATTGCATCACACATCAGTTCTGCTGCTTTTTTAATGTTTTCGCTTTGTGTGTCATTTACCTTCTTGAAGTTTTCCATCAGGTTTTCAAAATAACCAAAATCATTCATTCTTAAGCATCCTTTCTATTTCTTCTCTATATGGTATTGCATTTAATACGTATTTTCTGCCGACACTTATTCCTGATGCTGTCACTGCATATTTTGCGGCATCAGCAAGGCTCATTCCCTCTGCAATACAGACTGCAAGAGCGCCGTTAAATGTATCCCCCGCACCCGTTGTATCAATAGCTTTTACCTCTATTCCGGAAATACTGTCTACACCGTTTATTAAACACCCTTTTTTGCCAAGAGTTGTAATGCAGTTTTTAAAGCGTTTCATATCTATCGCCTGCATTTCCTGTTCATTGGGTGTTACCATAAACACCTTTTCTGCCATCTTATCAGGAATTTCTCTTATCGGGGCAGGGTTTAAAATCACCTTTACTCCGTATTTATCGGCAAGCTCTATCGCTTTTTCATTAACGGAAGATGGTACCTCCTGCTGAAGAAGCAGCATATCGCTTTTTGCAATTTCTTCTTCAAATGAGATTACATCTTCTACCTCAAGCTCTGCACTTTTATACTCCGTCACACGGTTTTCCCCGTTTTTATCAGTTAGAATAAAAGCAAACGGCGTAGCCCTGCCCTTTTTAATTTTAAAATGTGCATTGATGCCGTTTTCCTTTGCAACCGCTATGGATTTTTCACCGTTTGCGTCATCACTGATTGCACACAGGAACGAAACCTCCGCGCCCATTCTTTTTGCGGCAACTGCTTGATTTATACCCTTTCCGCCAATTTCTTCAAAAACAGAATCTGCAACAAGTGTTTCCCCGTTTTCGTGAAAATGATCTGCATACATAAAGACAGAATTTCCGCATATTCCTATAACTGAAATCTTAGGCATAAACTGACCTCCTACAGGTGCTTTACTCTTCCCATATACTTTTTGATAAGTGCTTTATTAAAATCAGCACCGCCATCAATATTGCCGCTCATATACACAGGTAAATCTGCACCGTCTTTTCCTGCAAATGATGCTGCTTCCATTAAAATTGACTGCAGAATAAAGGAGCTTGCTACAGTTGAAATACTGCCCATTTTAGTCTGTGCCCCCTCAATTTCAATAACAGCATCACCATGCGTAACGCAGTTATCAATATAAATATCACTGCATTCGTACAGAAGCGGACCTTCTTTTTTATCAGCAAAATAGGAAGAAGAAACAACGGAAATATTTTTAACACCATTTTTTGTTGCAGTCTGTGCCATTTCTACAGGAACGGCATTTTTTCCCGATGTTGAAACTGTTATCAGCACATCCTTATCTGTTATGCAGTATCTTTCAAAAACACTTTCTGCAATGCCTTGCATTTTCTCCATTTTGCTGCTTTTTGCTGCACCGTTGTGAAGCATAAGGTCGGTATCAAGCATAGCACTAACATTTGCAAGACCGCCTGCACGGTAAAAACAATCAAGTGCAATAAGATGAGAATGACCGCAACCAAATATGTAAATTATCCCATCATTCTTAATTGTTTCCGCTATCATTTTTGCAGCTTCATCCATTTTTTGTTTTTGTGTATTCTTTATATTTGTAAGAACAGAAATTATACTGTCAAAATATCTTTCGGTAATCATTTCTTAAGCACTCTTTTATAGTTTCTGCCGATATTGTCCCAAAGCTCAATGGGGTCTTTTGCTGCAACTACAGTGCCGTAACCGCCACGGTATGTCCACGTTGCAAGACGGTCAACACCAAGTTCCTCGTACATGTCAACAACCTTATCAATCTGCCCAAAGTCAGCAGGGCGCTTGTTGTAGCCCATCAGCCAACGCTCTGACTGCTTGCCGTATTTCTTTGCCATTGCAACAGTACGCTCTGTAATATCACGGAAGAAGCTTTCGGGAAGGTCCCAGTTGATAATTGTCGTCGAGAATACATCAAAATAAGGACAAGCGGCAACCATTTCCCAATTATCATAACCACGAAGTTCGGTTACATAGTATGTATTCATTGTTGCGTGAACACAGCAGGTTATTTCAAGGTTCGGATTATACTCTTTAAGTGCCTTTGATGTATCTTCAAGAGTGTAAAGAGCTTCTTTCCATCTGAACTGCTTTACATCATCATTCATAAATTTAGGCATTTCATAGCCGTAGTATTCCTCAAACTTTTTCATACACTCAGGACATCTGCACGCCCAGTCATCACCTGCACCGCCCGTGATTGATGCATAGGACTTGGGATAAGCGTAATGCGGCTCGTCCCAGAAAAAGCCGTCAACCTCTGTTTCACGTGCAAGCTTCATACAAAGTCTTTTAAAATAGTCACGGAAAGAATTTGTGTTAAAGCAAGCAGCGTTCAAAACCTCACCGGTGTATGCACTTACCTGCCTGTGATGGATATTATTCTGCAAAAACAAGCTTACCTGTTCACCGCCAAAGTATTTACCAATACCCCAAGTGTCCGCAAGAACACGAAGTCCCATTTCGTGTGCAACCTTTACGATTTCATTGATATTAGGGAACCAGAAGTCCATATCAAATTCAGTAATTGCAAGAATTACCGTATCACATCCGTGCTCGATCATTTCTTTGAAATCTTCTCTTGCGTGTTCAACATAGTTGAATCCATAATAACTAACCGCAGTATGTTTAATTGCCATTTATATATTCTCCTCCAAGTATATAATTTTAATTTCAATATAACATATGATTAACACTTATACAATCAAATTTTCATAACAGTTTTTATAATTTTCATAACAATTATATTGACATTAAAACTATAACAAAGTATAATTTCACTAGGTGATAATAATGTTTTCAGAAGCTAATAACATCTCTTTTGAGATTCTTTCTGTGTTGGAATTAAGTTGGCAACAAAAAAAGGAAATTCCCACTCCCCGTCCGTATCCACTAATCTCTTTCAGGAAAACTGGTAGCGCTAATATTTTTTATAAAAATGAATACATTCATATAGGCAATAACGAATTTATGTTTGTCCCTGCATTTTGCGAATACTCTATCGAATCAGGATTCGAGGAAATCATTGTAATTCATCTCTCATCAAGCAGTGTTTTGCCCAATAAAATAATTACATTTAAACCAAAATCGCCATACTATCTGAAAAGAAAATTTGAAGATATTTATAGTGTCTGGTCTAGAAAACAAGTTGGCTATCAATATGATTGCAAAGCTGATTTATACAAAATTCTTTCAACTGTTCAAAAAGAACTTTCATCTACCGTTATATCTCAAAATGCCGACAAAATCGCAACGGCTACAGAGTATATTCATGAAAACTTTCTAAATAAAAATCTCTCTGTTTCCTCGTTGGCTCAACTATGTTCAATGAGTGATACCTATTTCAGAAAGTTTTTTTACCAAACACATTCTACTACACCCCTGAGGTATATAAATACCCTCAAACTTAACTATGCACTTGAGCTTCTTGACTCAAATTATTATACTATTGGTGAAATTGCAGATAAATGCGGTTTCGACAATGTTTATTATTTCAGCAACTTTATAAAAAAAGAAACTGGAAGAACACCTACATATTATAAAAAAAGCAAGTAACAAAATATGTTAAAGGGATTATATCAGTTGTGATGTGAATAGCGTTCTTTTATTTTCTAAATTTTCTTATTGTCGATATTTTCTGAAGTCCGTGTTTTTAAACATATTTGAGTGCATCAATCTTTTTCGAAAAGGACAATGCGTTTTTAACTTTTCTTACACATTGTCCAACCTTTCCTATCATCAAAAACATCTTTTTCAAGCTCTAACTCTATTTAAAGGCTATTACACAAGCTAAGTTTTGACAAATGTGTTGATTTTCAGTTAGGAATTAAGCCCAGATATACAAGCAAAAAAATATAGCTTGTATATCTGGGCTTCTAATTTTACAACAGTTTATCTTCCAAATATTCTTTCATTTTCTTTATTGCTTTTTTATATTAATTTTCTATCGCATCAGGAGTAAGGCAAAGCTTTGGTGCCATTTTCTACAAATTTCTTCTTAAAAGTATTGCTTTTACATTTTCTTCAGAAAGTCCAACCTCTTTGGATATTTTGCTGATGGCTTCAGTTGAATAACCGTGTTCTCCATATAGCCGCATAATCTGACGAAGAGTTCGGTATTTACTCTCACTCGGGATTGTATATCCGGTACGCATCTGCCGTATATATTCGTGAATTTCATTCCACATAATACGATTATAGCAAAGTAAAGGTTTGTTTTTTTAAATCAACAAAGCGTATTATATTTGACTTTCATCCCAATCATCAGGAACCTGGAAAAGTCTGCAAAACTTATCCTGTTTACAATCCTCTGTTATATTAACGATTTCTACAGGAACTAATTTGACCTCGTGTTCCTCGCTTGGAATATCTGTGAGAGAATAGCTCCAAAATCTTCCTTCACCGAACTCTCTGTCTAAAATTTTCTCAACCTCTTCAAGCTGATTGTCAGCATTTAAGGGGTAATATTTCCCCGACATTAATTCAAGATATGTTTGTGGATTCAGTATTCTATCTGTTAGTACCATCAATATCGTCCTTCTTTCTTTTGAACCAGTTTTCAAGTATTCTCCATACAGCTTTCTTACATTCTTTTAAGGAATAACTTTTCGGGAAATATGACCTTAAGCGTTTTGCTTCAAGGTAAAATTTCTCGCTCTCAAGCTCTTCGCAAAGGATTTTCCTTAGCATCTCTCATCAGATAAAGCACCTTCTTCATAGCTGGTTCGTATTTGCTTGGCTTGCTTTTCCGAAATGGTACAGATTTCACTGTCAATGAATTCATTAACCATTACTTGAGACGAAACATCAAGGTATGAAAATTCTGCATCTGCCTTAATTTATATGCCGCCTGCATCAACTTTTTCAAGAACCCAAACACAAGATTTGTTACTTTTTTTGGTGTGAAATACTTGTATTTCTCCATCTGTATAACAAATTTTTTTCAATTCAGGCAATTTTCTATACAAAAAAGGCGTGCAACAGCACGCCCGGAATAATTATAATATTTTTAAATATTCGCCAACAGTTTTAACAAAAATCTCAGCGTTTTCAACCTGCAGCTCTGCTTCGGTTTTCGACACAACATAAAAGTCGTCATAATCGCTCTCTGTTCTTGCATCAAACAGCAATGAAATTATTTCTGACAGCTGAGATTTCACAACCGTCTGAGGAACAGAGTTGCCGTTAATCTGCAGAAAATCTCCTGTATGACATACAGCTTCAAGCATAATATCGACTACGCCACATACTGATTCCTTGGAATAAATGCTGACAAGTAAATCAAAATCAATATTTTCGCAAATCATTTGGCGATATGATTTTCTCTTATCAAGCTCATCTACGACACTTAACGAAGCTTGTCCATCTTCTTCAGGAGTTAGCATATCAGGATAGATAGGATAGATATTACTAAACTCAGTATTATTATTCTTAGTATTATTAGCTTCGGTTTTTCCGAAGTCCATAGTTCTGTTTTCCAGAAGTCCAGACTTCTGATTTTCCGAAGTCAAGACTTCGGTTTTTCCGACCTCTGCAGAGTTCGGTTTTTCAGAAGTATGTTGCACGGGTTCATTTTCTTCATTTTTTTCATCAGTTATTTCCGTATTAAAATTCATAACATATATCATTGCAGGTTTACCAAAACCCTGCTTTTCTCTGCGGATTAAACCACAGCCTTTTTCATAATCAAGCTCTGCAAATAGTTTTACACCCTTGTCTTTACCTATGCCCATAAATTCCATTGCATCCTCAAGCTTAAAATATATGTAGACTCTGTTCTCTTCATCAACCCATCCGTTTTTTAAGGACAGTGACATTCTATCAAGCATAAGACCATAAAGAACCTTTGCCTCTATTGAAACATCAGAGAACCGTTTGTCTGTAAAAAGAAGTTTTGGTATCCGGTAAAAATTAAACTGTTCTGCCTGCTTGCCATAATAAAAATCGAAATTAATATTTTCCTTCAAAATTGTTATCTCCTCTCATAAATTTTCACATAAAAAACAGACCATAACTCAATATGATCTGTAAAAAAACGTCTTAAGTTTTTTCTTTGAAATTTATCTAAAATACCTACCGCCTTTCGCAAAGAGTTGTAAATCTTGATTTTTTATCAAAGATTTTATGAGGCACAACTCCGCAAACCCGCAAAAACACGGGGGTTTCGTTAGTAGGTCCTATTATACATCAAGCACCGGTTTTGATACCGGTGCATCCTTCGTACTGCCAAAGTAGTTTATTATGGTTTTTAAGTGCTCTGTCCCAATTTTCTCCCTCCATAGGGATAGAGTATGTTTTTGTTGAAACTATCTCGCGGAATTTATCGTTTTTCATTGCTTCTCTTGCGATAAGTGCCAAATCAAAAGCCGTTGTGTAGTGCCCTTCTGCGTCAAGGGCATGGGGATTTACAAAATTTGTATTTTTTGCACCGATTTCTCTTGCTCTTTTATTCATTAGGAGTGCAAAGGCATCAACACTTCTCGCTAAATGTTCAGCAATGGCAACTGCGGCATCATTTCCGCTCTTAAGCATTAAACCGTATGTAAGGTTTTCAAGAGTTTGCTTCTCCCCTATTTTCAGCCATAGCGACGATCCCTCTGTGCCGGATGCAAAGGCACTTACCTTTACAGTCTTATCGAGCTTTCCGCTTTCGCAGGCAAGCAAACCTGTCATAATCTTGGTTGTACTTGCCATTGGAAGTTTTTCATAAGCGTTGTTTTCATATAGGACTCTACCACTTGCGCCGTCAATTAGAACGGCACTTTTTGCAGATATTGCCTGACAGCTTACAGTAAGGTAATTAAGAAATATAAAAGCAAATATAATTATTCTTTTTAACACATACTCCACCTCTTCTATATAACTATATTGCATATAAAAGATGGGTATGATTATACATAAACTTTTTATAATAAAAGCTATTACATAAAAGTCAAACCGGACTCTTTATGTAATAGCTTTCTATTCTTCTAACACTTGCATATATTATGGTACACTCTTAAATACTATCAACAGGAATACTATCTACATAGCAACAATCAGGACATAAATCAACTTTATTGTTCCAAACAACTTCGCTATCGACCTCCGGATTTATATCCCATGCGACACAGTTAGTATCGTCAATATAAACTCGTTTGAAATCGTCCAAATTTATGAAAGTTTCAAACACGGTACCTTCTTTCAATAAAGGAGCTACATCGAATATTCTTTTCTCACCATTATTAAAACTGAGGGTAAGAGTGAAATTATCGTTTGGAACTACATCTGTTATCTTTTTTCTACCGGAGGCAAAATATTCAGCCATTTTAATATCTAATCCCTTGGCTAAATAATATTCTACACTTTTTTCCATATAATTCACCCTTTCATTGTATATTGCACATCAAATTAATTACTTAAGAGGCTCTATCGCATAAAGTTCCTGTTTTTCGGACGCAAGTTTCCAGTTCTCTATCAATTCCTCTTGATGAAATGCAGCCCATCCAAGCAACATTTTTAATTGTTTATTGGGCATTTCGCCATCAATGACCTCTAATTCATTTATAGAAACAATAATTTCTTTTCCACCATAAGTTGCATGAAAATGCGGAGGCATATGATCTCTACAGTTTATATAAATCTTTATTCCTCTAAACATACAAATTGTAGGCATAAAATCATCTCCCTTAGTTTAATTATATCGTATTTAAAGCATAACGTCAACAAAAAAGAAAACATTTCTTACTATAACACATCAGAGATTTGATAATATTTTTCTAAAGTTTTACCAATTTCTTTTATCTTATTCTAAAAAAACAGACCATAACTCAATATGATCTGTAAAAAAACGTCTTTAGTTTTTTCTCTGAAATTTATCTAAAATACCTACCGCCTTTCGCAAAGAGTTGTAAATCTTGATTTTTTATCAAAGATTTTATGAGGCACAACTCCGCAAACCCGCTAAAACACTGGGGTTTCGTTAGTAGGTCCTATTATACATCAAGCACCGGTTTTGATACCAATGCATCCTTCATACTGCCAAAGCAGTTTATTATGGTTTTTAAGTGCTCTGTCCCACTTTTCTCCCTGCATAGGTATTGAGTATGTTTTGGTAGAAACAATTTTCCGGAAGGTATCATTTTTCATAGCTTCCCTTGCTATTAATGCAAGGTCGTATGCCGTTGTGTAATGTCCGTCACTATCAAGTCCGTGAGGGTTTTCAAAATTGGTGTTTACTGCACCTATTTCTCTCGCTCGTTTATTCATTAAGAGCGCAAAGGCATCAACACTTCCCGCTAAATGTTCAGCAATTGTAACTGCGGCATCATTACCGCTTTTAAGCATAAGTCCATATGTAAGGTTTTCAAGTATCTGCTTCTCACCTATTTTAAGCCATAAAGACGAACCTTCTGTTCCTGATGCAAAGGCACTTACCTTTACAGTTTCGTCGAGCTTTCCGCTTTCGCACGCAAGCAGTCCTGTCATAATCTTAGTGGTACTTGCCATAGGCATTTTTTCGTATGAATTATGTTCATAAAGTACCCTACCGCTATTAGAGTCAATAAGGATTGCACTTTTTGCAGATATTGCACATGCGGATATTGGAACTAAAAGAATAATTACAAGCAGATATATAATATTTTTAAGCATAAAAAAACCTCTCTTTTTCGAAATATATTCCGAAAAAGAGAGGTTTAGAAGACTTATTTTACATATTTTTTGATTCCGTCGGAAGCATCCGCAGGATTCATACTGAGAATAATCTGGATTTCAGCATTGTTCTGTTCAGCAACTACATTAATCTTATCAAGGAAGCCTTCAAGGGCTGCCATATCGTCATTTACAATCTTTGTAATGCTGTCAATAAAGATGTGAGCTATATCATAATTCTGGGAAAGAATACCACAAACAAAACCATAGAATGCGTCGTAAGAAGCTACGCCATATTCTTCTGTATCAACAAGTCGTACATTGTGGGAAAGGTCGAGAACGTGTCTCTTACCCTTGTTGATGAAAACCACACTGCCTGTTGCAGCCTTTTCAGCGCTATGTACTGCATCAATAAGTCTTGCAGTTTTGCCGGTACCTTTTTCGCCAATAATAACATTAATCATACTAAGCCCTCCTAAAGTTAATTTGGTGTCTCTGTGATTACATTATACTATATATATGATATAATGGCAAGTAAATTTTGACATTTTTATAAAATTTAATATTTGGTTAATATTTTTAAGTTATATTGAACTATCACTCCGTAGACTCGTGCCAAGCATATTCTTTAAATCATCTTCTGAAATTACGGTGATACCTAAGGCGTTTGCTTTGTCAAGCTTGCTTCCTGCTTCTTCACCTGCTAATACGTAGTCGGTCTTTTTGCTTACGGAAGAAGATACCTTTCCACCGTTATCTGTGATGAGTTTTGAGGCTTCGTTTCGGTTCATAGTAGGAAGCGTGCCGGTAAGAACAAAGGTTTTACCTGTAAATATTCCCTCACCTTTTTTCTCGTTGCATTTGAAATTAAGTCCGCACTCACGCAATTCTTTAATAATAGAAAGATTTTGCTCCTGCCTAAAGAAGTTTACTATGCTTTTTGCAATGACACCGCCTATATCATCAATTTTTGCCAATTCTTCCTCGCTTGCGGACATTAAGGCATCAAGTGTGCCGAAAGATGTGGCGAGAATAGATGCATTCCTTGCACCGACGTGGCGGATGCCGAGGGCAAAAATAAGTTTTGAAAGCTCGTTACTCTTGGACTTTTCAATGGCGGAAATAAGGTTTTCTGCACTTTTCTTTCCCATTTTGTCGAGTGTTTCAATATCTTCTGCCTTGATTTTATAAATATCTGCAACGGAAGAAATAATATCATTTTCAATAAATTTCTCAACAACTGCAGGTCCCATTCCCTCTATATCCATAGCATCACGGGATGCAAAATGAATAATATTACGGGCAATTTGTGCAGGACATTCCGCTCCTGTACATCTTGTTGCCGCTTCCCCGTCTTCACGGTAAACGGCTGCACCGCAAACGGGACAAACTGTGGGCATTTCAAAAACAGCTTCACTTCCGTTGCGTTTTTCTTTTACAACACTTACCACCTCGGGGATAATATCGCCTGCTTTCTGAACAAGCACGGTGTCACCTATACGGATATCCTTTTCACGGATATAGTCAATGTTATGGAGTGTAGCTCTTGAAACGGTAGTGCCTGCAAGGCGAACACTGTCAAGAATGGCGTTTGGAGTGAGGACACCCGTTCTTCCAACCTGAATGAGAATATCGGTAAGCTTTGTTTCTTTTATTTCGGGCGGATATTTATATGCAACTGCCCACTTGGGACATTTTGCAGTAGAGCCGAGAGCCTCTCTCTGAGAAAGAGAATTAACCTTTACAACAGCGCCGTCTATATCAAAGCCGAGGTTGTCACGCATTTCTCCGATACGTTCAATCTCTGCAAAGGCTTCCTCTATGCTTTGACATATGGGAGTTTCGGGGATGGTTTTAAAGCCTAATTTGGAAAGATACTCCAATCCCTCTTTATGGGTTGTAATTTCTTTGCCCTCTATCTGCTGAATATTAAAGACAAATATATCGAGCTTTCTTTGAGCAACTACGGAGCTATCAAGCTGTCTTAAGGAGCCTGCCGCTGCATTACGGGGGTTTTTGAAAGGCTTCTGACCTGTTTCCTCCTGAAATTTATTCACCGCTTCAAAGCTGGAATGAGGCATAAAAACCTCTCCTCTTACCTCAAGGTAAGGGATGGTTTCATTAAGCTTCAGAGGAATATTTCTGATAGTTTTAAGATTCTCCGTAACATCCTCTCCCACAGTACCGTCACCTCTTGTAGAGCCGCGGAAAAAGTATCCGTCACGGTATTCAAGTGAAACGCTGAGGCCGTCAATCTTTAATTCGGTAATGTATTCGACCTTTTCGCCAAGTGCATTCTCTGTCTTTTCTCCGAAGTCAAGAACACTTTCCTTGTCAAACACATCATTAAGGCTCTGCATCTGCACTGTATGGACAACTTCCTCAAACCCCGACAGAATCTTCCCGCCGATACGCTGTGTGGGAGAATCAGGAGTTATAAGAGAGGGATCGGCGTTCTCCATTTCTTTAAGTTGTGACATCAGGCGGTCATATTCAAAGTCACTGATTTCAGGCTCGTCCAATGTATAATACAAATTACTGTGATAATTAATCAGTTCGCGTAATTCTTCAATACTCATAGCACACCTCAAAAACATAGCCGAACAGTAGTAGTCCGAATCTGCCTCAAACGGTGAAATTTAGGCGTTTTTTAATTTGTCGTCCTTGAAAGGCGACAGCCTGTCTGCGTCCTCCGCATCAAAACCTGCCTAAATTTCATCAGTTTGAGGTTCGTAGAATTTTTTGCAAACTGTTTTTTGTCAGTACAAGGCAAAAACGAAGCATGTACTGTCGTATATGCGAGGCTTTTAACAACGTAGTGGCAAAAAAGAGGAAGCAAAAAACACGGTTCGGATTATTACTGTTCGGCTAGGATTGCTTTTACAATCCCCTGTAAATATTAATTATTCTGCCGCTTTCCATTCGGTGTTATCCGCAAAATGGACTTCTTTTACTTTTAAGTTAGTGATACTCAAAGCATCTTCACCGGATTTAACAACCCATCCTACACGAGCTTTATCACAAGGTAACATCTGTAGATTGTTTACAAAATATGAACCTGCATTAGTTTCAATAACTTTACCGTCTTTGTCGCAAATATCAAAATTTACACCAAGGTAAGTAATTCTCTTGTTTCCAAGGTTTCTATACTCAAAAATTATATATTTCTTTCCATCTCTTGTGTCAAACCAATAGTTGATAAAGCCTAAAGGTGAATTTGCCGCCGCACCCCATGTGTCAATAATATTTGAACGGAGGGTGTACAGCTTTTGCACATACTCGGAATTGTTTGCCTCGATTTTATCAAGAGCATCTTTTACTTCTCTGAATGCCAATTCATATTTTTTATTCTGCAAAAGTGCAATTGCTCCGACATTTTCTCCACCATCGCCTGATGCTGCATAGTTATAAATCGCTTCGTCCACAGTGGAGCCGTAACCTCTTGACTTATAGGATGAAACTTCGCTTGAATTTACCTCCTTGGTTACTCCGCTGTGATGAAACAAAGTAACTTTTTCATCCGGCAATTCGGGAAGCGGTGCAGGCTGTGTACCGGGTTTTGTAAAGAGCCAGCCTGATTTAGTGAACTTTTCAGCATCCTCAAAAGTAACCTCGCGTGAATCCCCTTCAGAATTGTATATTATAACATTACCAAGCTGATTAAACTCAACATGGATATGTTCCCAACCAAGCTTTTTATATGTTGCAACATCGCCAAGCGGAACTTTAACAATTGTGCCATCAGTATAACGCACAACCACGATTGTTTCGGGTGTTACGGTCGGCACACCAGGTTCCTGAGGCGTTTGTTGGGGTGCCTGCTCAGGAGGAAGCACGGGTGTATTCTGGTCCTCTTTCACAAACCAGCCGACTGCTTTCTGTGCTTCAACACGGTCAGCAGGAACAACAAGAGTTCTGCCGTCAGGAGCGTACATTGTAACGGGTTTTTCCAAAAACCAACCCATACCCTCTGCAGTATAAATCGGAATCTGGCTTTCTTCTACCAATAAAGTCCTTCCGTCCAATGCATATAATTGCGTCTGTGCGGCAAATACAGATATAGAAATCAGCAGTAATGCCGTTAAAGCAAATACAGTTATGAACATTTTTTTCATTTAACTCAACTGCCTTTCGTAATGTTGTGTTCCACTATATAAATATTATATATTAAATATTGTTTAAGGTCAACCGTTTTCACAGAAAAAGAAACACATTTTCCTTGCAAAAAATGTAGAAAAATGATAGAATAAATTCAATTTCAAAATGCGAGGTATATTATGTTACAAAAAGAGATTAATGAAATCAGAAGACATCTCACCGGTGAAAGATGTTGCATAGGTAAAATATACGGTTGTTTTGTCAACCAGCAAAAAGAAATTATATCCCGTATAGAAAGCTCCATGGCACTTATGCCACAGGGTGAAAAGGATAAATTTCTTTCAATTATAAGGAAAACTCTTTCAGGTGGTATCGGTAAAAATCTGACTGATATAACTTTTTTAACACAGCAGGTTACATCAAGTGACGAACACAAATTATTGATGAAGCTTCGTGACACGTCCCTTTCCGATGAGGATGCCCGTGAAAAGCTCTTATCTTCAATAATTGCCAATGTTTCAATGGAAGGAAATTATGTAATACTTCTTGTTTCAGACACATACGATGTCCCGTTCAAAACAAGCGATGAAAATAGCCATGGGCTTGATTCAAGTGATGTTTTTTCATATTTCATATGTGCGGTATGTCCTGTTAAAGAAAGCAAAGCAGAGCTTGGTTATATAGCTGACGAAAAAGAATTCCACACCGTTATTACTCCGCAAATAATAGCCAATCCTGAAGCAGGATTTATGTTCCCTGCGTTTGATGACAGAAGCACGAACATCTATAATGCCCTTTTTTACTTGAGAAACACAGCAAATGTTCAGGATACTCTTATTGACGTATTGTTCAAAACAGAACCGCCCATGTCCGTACCTGAACAAAAGGAAACTTTCACAAACGCATTAACACAGACACTTGAAAATGAGTGCAGCTTTGACGTGGTACAGTCGATGCATGAACAGATTCGTGAGCGAATTACACAGCACAAGGAAAGCAAAGACCCTGCACCCATAGATTTCACTGCAAATGATGTGGGAAATATGCTCAAATACAGCGGTGTACCCGAAGAAAAGATTACTGCTTTTCAGGAAAAATGTGATGAGGGTTTCGGTAAAGATGCAGCACTCATTCCTACAAACATTATTGACAGTAAAAAGTTTGAGGTTGTTACCCCTCAAGTTAAAATCACCGTTGACCCCGAATATACATATGTTGTGGAAACACGGGTTATTGACGGAAGAAAGTATCTTCTCATCCCTGCTGATGACAGTGTAGCGGTAAATGGTATTAATATCAAAATTCCCAAAGAATAAAAGAATGCTTCCAAATTACAATTTGGAAGCATTCTTTTATTTGTAAAGCTTAGCGAGTCCGCCCTCGCTTGTTTCTCTGTAATGATGTGACAAATCCTTTCCTGTTTCGTACATTGTCTGGACAACAAGGTCAAAGGAAATTTTCCTCGAATCGGTAAGGAAATTTGCAAGGTTTACTGCATTTATTGCACGCATTGCGGCAACTGCATTTCTCTCAATACAAGGAATTTGAACAAGTCCGTAAATAGGGTCGCAGGTCAGTCCAAGATGATGTTCTATTGCAATTTCTGCCGCGTATTCAATCTGCTCAAGACTCATATGGTAAAGCTGTGCCAAAGCCGCAGAAGCCATAGCACAAGCTGTACCAACCTCTGCCTGACATCCACATTCAGCCCCACTTATAGATGCGTTTGTTTTTACGATGTTGCCGATAAGAGAAGCTGTTTTAAGGGCTTTATAAATTTCTTCGTCCGGCAAATTCCTCTTTTCCTGAATGTAATATAAAACAGCAGGAAGCACACCGCTTGCACCACAGGTAGGTGCAGTAACAATTTTCTCACCGCAGGCATTTTGTTCACTTACCGCAAATGCATATGAACATACAAGGCGGTTTTCCTTTGTCTGTTCACTTTCGTCAATGTGACGTTGTCGGTAAAGGTATTTCGCTTTCTTCTGAACTTTCAAAATACCGGGAAGCTCGCCACTGTCTGAAAGGCCTTTGTTTATAGAAAATTTCATTGCTGCCCATACTTCTTTTATAAATTCACTTATACAGGAATCCTCGCACTCGTCAACATACTGCCATAACTCTTTATTATTTTCTTTGCAGTAGTTTGCAATTTCTGTAAAACTGTGAAGAGGGTATATATTCTCGTTTTCTTTGAGGGCTTCACCCTCAATTACTATCTGGCCGCCGCCAATACTGAACACACGGCATTCACCGATTATCTGGTCTTTCTTATATGCATATAACCTCAATGTATTGGGATGGGGTAAATCTTTTGTAATGCAGTCAAATTCCACTTCAACCTTTTTAGGATAAAAAGCCTGCTCAATTGCGTAATCGGTACGATGTCCCTTTCCCGTTTGTGCCAAAGAGCCGTAAAGGATAACCTTATAATTATTTGCACGGGGGTATTTTTCCTTGAAAAGCAAGCACGCTTTTTCAGGTCCCATTGTATGTGAACTGGAGGGACCTCTCCCAAGCTTATACAATTCACGTATAGAGGTCATTGTGTTTCGCTCTATATGGGTTTTATCTTCGTCACTGTCAAAGAAATAGTCTAAATTGACATTATACAGTTTACAAATTTTATAAATAGATTCTATACTCGGCATTGAAAGCTCATTTTCCCATTTGGAAACAGCTCTGTTGGTTACACCGAGTCGTTTTCCAAATTCACTTTGATTAAGCCCGAGGGATTTTCTGAGAAGAGTTATTTTTTCTGCAAAATTGAACTTGCTCATTTTTCTACCATCCTTTGATATTATGGGAAAATTATATCAAAATTAGTTTGTTCTGTAAATAGCATTTAATACAAAAATTATCAACCGACAGTTGATATATTGAAAAAATTCATTTTTTCCTTGACAATTACATTTCGTTTGAATATAATATAAGAGTCGCGAATATAGGGGTGTAGTTCATCTGGTAGAATAACGGTCTCCAAAGCCCCGCGCCTACAATTGAATATATTGCTCTTTAGGGGTATGATGTAATGGTAACATGCCGGTCTCCAAAACCGTTCTTGAGGGTTCGAGTCCTTCTACCCCTGCCAGCGTCGGAACAAGTTTCGCTTGTTCCGATTTTTTTGTGCAAAAAAATCAATCACCACTTCACTGTTCCTCCTTCTTCCCACAAAATCGTTGATTTTGCGGGATACCCTTTGTTGTCTTGGCTCAAACACTGGGTTTGAGCCATTTTTTATTGTCAAAAATTGAGAGCAGCAATCTTCATTTTTTTGAGCATCAATTATGATTTTCTTTGAAAATTTTTCATGGCGCATGGTCTTGTAATTCATATAATTTCGCCTGAAATGAGCATCAATTTCGCATATATAGAGTTTTTTCGAGCTGAAAAATTACAGTAGTGTTAAGACCTTACCTCGAAACTTTTTGTCTTAAATCTCTTTAATTTCTATTGCCTTTGACCTAATATCGATTTTAAGGTGTTACACTCCCTGTGGCGTTGGCGTAATTGGATGTTAAACTTTCGGGGAGGTGTAACTACCTTATTATAAAGTCTTATTCTCTTTAATAAAATCAATCATATTTACATGCAGAATTCCATCCCGTTTTTGCAATAAGGTATCTGTTGTGAATAAATATTTAGGGAAATTATCTCTGATTTTTGCAAACGGCCTGTATTCTCGTTCTTCGGTAGACTGTTCTGCAATAGTCATAGCAACTTGAATATAAAAATAGTCATCTACATTCTGTCTTACTATAAAATCATATTCCAGATTTCCAATTTTACCTACACTTAATTTATATCCTTTAGATTTTAAATAACAGAATAATAAGTTTTCAAGTACAGGTCCGTAGTTAATTCTGCCGTCTACATTCATAGAATAGTATATACTTAAATCGGCAAGATAATATTTTTGCTCTGTTTTCAATGATTTTTTCGATTTCATATCAAATCTTGGGCATTTATATATTATCTTTGCACTTTCAAGCATTTCGATATATTTGTGTACCGTATTTTCTTTTACCGCTATATTCTCTTTAGCTAAATATTCTACAATGTTGGATACACTTATTGTAGAGCCAAAATTGTTTATAATAAAGGTTTGTATTTTTTCAAATGCGGCTCGGTTTCGAATTCTCTTGTTCTTAGATATATCTTTTTCGAAAATTTGAGTAATAACGCTTTGTCCATACAAATTTCTATCAACAACATTATCAAATTCCAAAGATTTAGGAAATCCTCCATCACGAATATATGTTGTAAATTCGTGGGCGATATTTTGAGAAATTTCTTTACCCAAAAATTCCTTCATTTTCAAATATTCATAGAATGTCAGGGTATACATTTCTATTTCGATATATCTTCCTGTAAGCTTTGTAACAAGCTCTCCGCTTAAAAGATAGGAATTTGAACCGGTAATAAAAACAGAATGTCCATCTTCTCTATATCCATTTATAACTTCCTCAAAATTTTTCACATTTTGAATTTCGTCAATGAAAATATATTTTTTCTCAGTATCAGTAATATAGCTGTCTATAACCTCTTCTAATTTGTCGGCAGTTTTAATACTTTTGAAACCTCTTTTATCAAGGTTGATATTAACTATATTTTTTTCGCTAACACCATTGGATTTCAAATCCTCCATAACAGAAAGCAAAAAGTAAGACTTACCACATCGTCTGATTCCAGTTACGACTTTTATAATATCGCTATCATAAAAACCCCTTATCTTGTTAAGGTATTCTTCTCTCATAAAAATTTTAGCCACTATAATCAGCCTCCTTTTGATTATATTATACCACATTTTCAGAAAAATGCAAGTTAAGGGGATAAAATTATTAAAATTTCAAACAAACAACCTCTTATAGTGCCTTTTGTTGATTGGATATGCAGAGAGTTTTCAATAGCATCAATAAAGCATCAAAAGGCACGAGGTCCAAAAGAGTGAGTGCCACAAGTGGCTCAACAATGCGGAATTTATGAACGGTCTTTTAAAGTTTGGAGTGTCTCCAAAACCGTTCTTGAGGGTTCGAGTCCTTCTACCCCTGCCAATAGAAGAAACGGCTTAAACTCCGCGTTTAAGCCGTTTCTTTTTGTTTTCTCGCACTTTAAGCTTGAACTTTTTTTGCCTAAAACGAGCATCAATTTCGCATATGGTTGCATCCGTTTCGGAGCGTTCCGTCTGCTACAGCATCAATATAGCATCACACCTGTTCATAAAAAAT
>JAZRFC010000096.1:0-1921 GCA_045661145.1 Clostridia bacterium
TACAAAATTTACATTCATACTCGAAAAGAGTGTGTAAGAAAGGGTGAAAAATATGAAAAAAACCTTTTTCAGCGTGCTTGCAGGCGCATTGGCAGGCGGTATAATTGCAAGTATGCTTACTCTAGGAATTACGGGTAATATCAACCCGCCTGCAATGGAAAAATTGCAGAATGTTCAAAGTGTCAGCTTTGAAAATCAGGGAATTACAGCCCTCACAACAGAGGACGGGAAGAAAGAAGCTCTTGCCGTTGAAGAAATCGCAAAGAGAGTAGGTCCGTCGGTTGTGGGTATTTCCTGCAAGGTTGTGACAAGAACATATTTCGGTCAGCAGACGGCAGAGTCAATCGGCAGCGGAATTATTATAAAGAACGACGGGTATATAGTTACAAACTACCACGTAATAGAGGGTGCTTCAACAATTACCGTCAAGCTTACAAGCGGAAACCAATACACGGCAACGGTTATCGGCGGTGATGAAAAAACAGATATTGCCGTTATAAAAATAAATGCAACCGAGGAGCTTAAAGCCGCTGTTATAGGTGACTCCGACTCAATTGAAGTGGGCGAGCTTGCAGTAGCTATAGGAAATCCTCTTGCAAATGAGCTGTTCGGTACAGTTACCGCCGGTGTAATAAGCGGTGTCAACCGTACAATGACCGTGGGACAGAGGGAAATGAACCTTATCCAGACAGATGCGGCAATAAGCCCCGGAAACAGCGGAGGCGCGCTTATTAATAAATATGGTGAAGTAATAGGTATAAACAGTGTCAAGCTGGTGGATGATGCGGCAGAGGGATTAGGCTTTGCCATTCCGATGAATGAGGCGGTTCCCATAGTACAGGACCTTACAACATACGGTTATGTAAAGGGCAGACCGATGATTGGCGTAAGCGTAGTGGAAATAACAAAGGAAATTGCGTATTACAATAATCTCCCTGCGGAAAGCGGACTTTATATTATGAGTGTTACCGACGGAAGCGGAGCATATAAGGCAGGACTTACAAGAGGGGATATTATAATAAAATTTGACGGCACCCCTGTAACAACCTCTACCGAAATGAATAAAATCAGAGATAAACACAAAGCAGGTGACAGAGTAACTGTTACTTTCCTGAGAAACGGTCAGCAAAAAAATGTAAGCATAACGCTGACGGAAGATATGTCGGGTAAGAAGAATTAACCTTGACAAAAAACTTAAAAGAAGATACAATAAGCCAAGACGAGTTCGAAACCATCCTCGTCGCAAGATGTAATCTTGCAAATCAAAACTAAGGAGAAATGAATAATGCAGAAAAAAACACGATTTTTGACACAAAGTGCCCTCATTGCGGCACTCTATGTAGCACTTACCTATGTGAGTGCCGTGATGGGTATTGCAAGCGGTGTCGTACAGGTAAGACTTTCGGAAGCACTTACCATTCTTCCTGCCATGACGGGTGCGGCAGTACCGGGGCTTTTTGCAGGATGCCTTGCGGCAAATTTATTAACGGGTGCATCCTTGTGGGACATAGTATTCGGCTCTCTTGCAACGCTTCTGGGTGCATTGGGAACACGCTATTTAGGGAAAAAGTGTTATATAGCACCGATATTCCCGATTCTTTCAAATACCTTTATAATTCCCTTTGTACTGAAAATTGCCTACGGAGTGGGCGAGGGATATTCATTTTTGTTCTTAACAATTTTCCTCGGGGAGTTTATCTCCTGCGGGATATTGGGAGTAATGCTGTATAAGGCACTTAGTAAAACTAAAATATTTAGATAACAAAAACCCGAGGAATTGAACGCCACAGCCAGGTAAGGCAGTTTTGGTTTTGAAGCCATATTTTTAATTTATACTACATCAAAAAAGCCCGAAATACGTCAGTATTACGGGCTTTTTATTCTTTGTCTAAATATAAAAATCTGATATTCAAAACTGCTT
>JAZRFC010000097.1:0-1552 GCA_045661145.1 Clostridia bacterium
AAATTTGATACAAGTAAGATAAGGCAGTGACGATAGAAAGGGTGCGTTTTGTGGTCGGTGCTGCTTTATCACATCCTAATAAGGAGGTAGAGTTTTATGTTTGCAGATACAGCCAGAATCAAGGTAAAAGCAGGTAATGGCGGAAACGGTCTGGTATCCTTTCACAGAGAAAAATATGTGCCTGACGGCGGACCCGACGGCGGCGACGGCGGAAAAGGCGGAAATATAATATTCAAAGCAGATAAAACAATTTCGACACTTATTGATTTTGCCCACAAAAAGACCTTCAGCGCAAAAAACGGAGAAGATGGCAAAGCTAGAAACAGCTTTGGAAAAAAGGGTGAAGATTTATATATATATGTTCCGGTAGGAACAGTAATAAAGGATGAAAAAAGCGGCAGGGTAATGAAAGATATGTCCTGTGACGGAGAAGAATTTATTGCAGCATACGGCGGAAATGGTGGCTGGGGCAATGTTCATTTTGCTACGGCTACGCGTCAGACACCGAAGTTTGCAAAAGACGGTCTCAAGGGGCAGGAAAGGGAACTTTTGCTTGAACTTAAGCTTATTGCAGATGTTGGCCTTGCAGGCTTTCCTAATGTGGGAAAATCAACACTTCTTTCAGCGGTAAGTGCAGCTCGTCCCAAAATTGCAAACTACCACTTTACAACGCTTGAGCCTAATCTTGGCGTAATCAAGATGGGCGAGGGAAAAAGCTTTGTGATGGCAGATATTCCCGGGCTGATTGAGGGTGCGCACGAGGGGATAGGTCTTGGTCACGAGTTTTTAAGACATATTGAAAGAACGCGTCTTATTGTGCATATTGTAGATGTTTCGGGAATAGAGGGAAGAAACCCCATAGAAGACTTCGAAAAAATAAATAAGGAGCTTTCCCTTTACAGCAAGGCGCTTGCAGAGCGCCCGCAGATTGTTGTCGCAAATAAAACCGACATTATTCAAGATGAACAGCTGCTTTTAGAATTTCGCAGTTATATCGAGAAAAAAGGGCTTAAGCTCTTTGAAATAAGTGCGGCGGCGCATAAGGGTACAAAAGAGCTTATAAACTATGTTTCAGCTACGCTCGACACATTGGAACCGGTAGAAATATACGAGGCTGATTTTGTTGAAGAGGATTTTACAGCCGAGCCGTTTGAAATTACAAAAGACGGGGAAATTTTTGTCGTTGAAGGTCCGTATATTGAAAAGCTTCTCAGACATTGCAATTTTGAAGATGCAGAAAGTATGCAGTACTTCCAGATCGCACTAAGACGTAAGGGTGTTATTGATGCTCTTGAAAAAATGGGGTGCGGAGAGGGCGACCCGGTAAGGATGTATGAGCTGGAGTTCGATTATACGGAGTAGGGGACTGCGACAAAATGCAAAATTCGTAAAAACTATTCAAATATAAAGTAGGAGAATATATATGATTACATCAAAACAGCGTGCCTATCTGAGAGGATTGGCAAACAGTGAGAACGCTATTTTCCAGATAGGAAAAAGCGGAATAACAGACGAAATATTAGATGAGCTTGAAAATGCTCTTGAAAAACGC
>JAZRFC010000098.1:0-13760 GCA_045661145.1 Clostridia bacterium
TACTGAGCAGGCTCATTTTCTGTGCCATCAACAAACTTCATATCAAGTTCACCGATTTTGATGTTGTACTTGAGGATAGGTGTATCATCAAGGCAAGCATCAACCTGACCTCCCATAACAGCCTGGTACATATCGGGAGAAGTAGTGAATGTCACAACTTCAAAGCCGTATTCATCCTTAATGCTGTCTGCGTACTGATTGCTCATAGTACCGTTTTTAACAGCAACCTTCTTGCCCTTCATATCAGCAAAGCCTGTAATATCGGAGTCACTTGCAACTGCCATACCCTGAGTCGCATCATAGTAACCGTCGGAGAAAGTCCAGCCGTTTGCCTTACGCTCCTCTGTGATGGAAGCACCTGCAATCATACCGTTAGCCTGACCTGCCTGACAAGCTGCGATTGCTGAATCCCAGCCGATATACTGAAGTTCATATGTAAACCCCTGGTCTTCTGCAATTGCTGCAAGGATATCCATATCAATACCAACTATATTTCCTTCCTTATCCTGGAATTCAAAGGGGCTGAATCCCTTATCTGTTGCAATTACATAATGAGCAGCGTTATCGGTTTCCTTTACAACAGTACAACCAACAAACGCAACACACAACACTGCTGTGAGAACGAGTGCCAAAAACTTTTTCATTTTAAAATACCTCCTATAAAATATAATGTACCTAAATATTTTACCTCAAAACGGAAAAATTGTCAAGATAAATAATTACGTGATTGTACGCCTACTACTCCCGTTATTATCATTATAACAGCAATAATTACAGAAACAGATATTTTTTCGTCAAGAAAGACCACACCTGCAATCACAGAAACAACAGTAGTAATGTTTGAAAACACAGTTGTTTTTGCTACCGTAAGATATGTGTTTGCAAAGTTGAGAAATAAAAATGCCACCACAGAGGAAACTATACCGAGATACAATATTGAATACAAATATGACGGCTCAAGAAAACCTGATATAATACTTGCAGGGTTTTGTATATTTTCAAAAAGTCCAATTATCACAAACGATACAACACCGATTAACGTCATTGCGTATGTACGTTCAAACACTGAAAACTCCTTTGAAATCTTTCTGCTTGATATGTTATAGAAAGCTGAGGACAACACTGCACCAATAAGCAAAATCACCCCTAAACTGCTTACAATTCCCTCTTTTTTCCCCGAAAGAACGGCTATTACTACTCCTGTTACGGAAAGTGTTGCAAATACATATTGCATAAAAGACGGTCTTTCATTAAGTACAAAAATTCCTGCTATCATAGAAACTATCGGAATCATGGAAATCATAACTCCCGAAAAGGAACTGTTCGTCAGTTGTACACCATACGTTTCAAATATGAAATACATCAGCGGTTGAAATAGTGACATAAGGACCAGCTTCCATATGTTTTTTCCGATTTTGATTTTTGTTTTGGTGAAAAGCATTACAAGGGTTAATCCCAAAAATGCAACTATGTAACGGTCTGCAATAACAGTCATCGGAGATGCTGTTTCAAGAGCAATTCCCGTAAACATAAAGCTGAATCCAAATATAATCTGAGCACCGAGTGCTGCCAACGTAGCAAATATGATTTTACTGTTTTTCATAAGATTCCTTTGTTTTCCGTTTCTTTAAAATATACTGAGGTCAAGTTTTTCGCTGAGCATTTCCAACGCTTTTATTCCTGCTATACTGTTTCCTTTACTGTCAAGTGCCGGAGAATAAAGCCCTATCCCCATTTTGTCTGGAACAACTGCCATTATTCCGCCTCCGACACCGCTTTTTGCAGGAACGCCCACATTTACGGCAAATTCACCCGAACCGTCATACATACCGCAGGTCATCATAACTGCATTTATATATTTGGCATATTTATCGCTGCAAATTTTCTCACCCGTTTCAGGGTTTATTCCTCTGTTCGAGAGAACAAAAGCAATATTTGCCAAATCCCTGCTGCTGGCTTTTATTGAGCAAGCCTTGAAATAACAGTCTAAAACATCCTCGACTTTATCTTCAAGCATACCGTATGCCTTAAGCATATATGCAAGAGCACGGTTTTTGTTTCCCGTCAGTTTTTCCGAAAGGTAGACATCTTCGTCTATTTCAAGCGACGGATTGTCTGCCATCCTGCGGGCAAGATTAAGAAGTCTTTCAAATTTTTCCTCGTAATTATCTCCTTTTATCAGTGAGCATAATGCAATTGCACCTGTATTTATCATAGGATTGATATGCTCATTTTTAAGGGCCTGGTCACTGTAATTAAACGCATCAAAAGGCTTTCCCGTAGATTCTGTGCCAACTAGAGAATGGACTTTCTCTTCCCCGTTATCCATTAATGCCAACAGCAGAATGATGGGTTTTATGACACTTTGCATTGTAAAACGCTTTTCATAATCACCTGCAGAATAGACAGCATTATTTTCTTCTGTCATTATGCAGATACCAAATTTGCTCACGTCGGCTTTTGCAAGCTCAGGGATATAGTTTGCAACCTTTCCAAGCTCCGTATATTTATAGCATTTGTCTAAAATCTCATTTATTATTGCCTGCATAGTTATTCCCCCCTGCATTTCTTTAATTGGTATCCATTCTGAGCTTCCCCTTAATTATAAATCAACACCCAGGAATTTCTTTGCAAGAATACCTACAAAGAAGGATACAACTGCAACACCAACGCTGATTAATGTCATTTCAACAAATCTGGGTTTGAATTTTTCGCCTTTTGCAACTGAAATATAATATGTAAAACCTGCAATTATGAGAACAACTACCGCAATCATTACGAAAAGAGCCGTCATATACTGAGTGTTACCTAAAAGAAGATAAGGTAAAATTAAAAGTGCAACTGTTATAAGATATGCAATACCCGTATAGGAGCAGGACTTAAAGGCATCATTCCTGCCCTCACTCTTAGCTGCAAGAAATTCGCTTGATGCCATAGAAAAAGTGGCGGATATTCCCATTATAAGTCCAGAAAGTGCTATGAGTCGGGTATTTTGCATTGCAAAGGTGAAGCCGGCCAATGAACCTGTAAGCTCTACCAAGGCATCGTTCATTCCAAGCACCATACTTCCCACATACTGCAATCTTTCTTCATCAAGCATCTGTAGAAGAGCCGCTTCGTGTTCTTCCTCCTGCTGACGTATAGCAACGCTTTCCTCAACCTCCTGGGAAAGTATTGCGTACTCTTTCTGCGAGCCTTCTTCCCCGTTTTCCATAAGCTTTACGGCAAAGGTAAATCCAAGTATTCTGGCAATAAGCTTGTATTTAAATATCTTGCCTTTCTCGGGCTTCATTTCGATACCTGTATATTTTCTCCATATTTCGTAATGAGCTTTTTCCTCCGCTGCAAGGCGAAGAAGAGTCCTTTTATTTTCTTCACCTTTGGCAAATTTTGCAATTTCAGCGTATATTACGCTTTCTGTAAGCTCATTTTGCTGCATTTTCTTTATTATTCCCAATGCCTTGGGGGATAATGTTTTTATCATTTGTTCTACCTCGTATTTATAATATTTTATGATTAAATTCAGTATAGAATTCGTGAACGATTTAGATGCCACTAATTTTATCTTAGCACATATCCAGAAATCATTTTAATTCTCCTTTATCTTTTTCTTTGACTGTGTTAATTGACGAAATCAACATTCTGCGAATTTGTCCACAATTATTTATTATTGACTTATATTGCTCATACTCAATATATCCTGTTCGATTAAGAAGTTCTAACCAATATTCCGATTCATAACATTCCTTTAATGCAATTTGCATCTTTGAAATAAAATCAGCAGTTCCGTGAGCATATTTTGATTCGTGTATATTCGCACCAATTGATGTTCCGGAGCGCATAAGTTGATTGGTCAATACACTTTCCCTTTTGGTTTCTTTGATGTTCTTACACATATTTATAATTTCAACTGCAAAATCTTTTGCCTTATCAAGCATTATACTTTCTGCCATATAGTCACTTCCTATAATTCTTTTTAGCTAAATTTTGAACTTCGTTCAAAGCTAAATTATTCCGCTTCGCTCCATAGCTAAATAACTCCTTCGGAGTAGCTAAATTAAATTCGCCATTAGCGTGCGAAGCACATTTAGCTGCCACAGGCAATTTAGCTGCACTTGTTCAATTTAGCTCGCCGTAGGCGAATTTAGCTGAATAGATTTAACTCTGTTAAATCTATTCTAACACACCTATAAAAAAATGGCAATTTCTTTTTCAGAAATTGCCATTTTTTCTCCTTAATTATTTAAAAGCACCTTTTTCATAACTGAATCCCAATCTACATTCACGCCAAAGCAGTCTGCAACGAATCTTACGGGAACGAGAGTTCTTCCACTAATAATCTTTGCAGGTACTTCAAGGGTGATTTCCTCCCCGTTTTTAGTGGCGGTTTTTTCGTTTACGGTAAGAGAAATTTTAATATCATCTTTTGTTGCTGTAACTGTCTGTGTTTCGCCGTCCCATGCAATTGTTGCACCGATTGCTTCAAATATTGCTCTTACAGGAACGAGAGTTCTTCCGTTTTCTATAACGGGAATCTGGTCAAAATAAATCTTTTTACCGTCAAGGAAAACAGTAACTATTGCAGGTTTCTTTAATTTAGCTTTATAATACTTTTCATTGTATTTAAAATAGAAACTGCCGTCGTTTAAAAGTTCTGTACATTCGTTTACATAAAACTCGTATTCCTCGTTTGTAACGGTATTCTGGAATATTTTATTAACAAGCATATTTCCGCCGTCAGTCCAATTCACCAGGGTATGGACTATATATCCCAGATTATATACATAGGAGCCTGACATTGCAGATATTTCAAGGTCAGGATTTGTATATATACAGTTTCCGTTCATATCATACAAGCCTGAAACACTGTATTCACGGGTTTCATCGGTAATTGTACCGTCTGCATCCATTGACTGATATGTTTCTGTATATGTATAATAATCTCTCTTTATACCGTCGTTATAGGGGAATTTTTCAGTATCTCTCAACCCCTGATACTGATGGTAGTATGGGGATTCAGTATTCAATGCACCGCTATCAGTATAAATTGAATATTCCACCTGAAGATACTCTTCTTCCGATACTTCACCGACAATTTCAAACAGCTCGTTATCCATCGGGTCTATTTTTTTTGGTGCGACATAATTATCTGCAGAAACACTTACAGATAATACTGCTGTGATTACGAGTAACATTGCCAAAATTCTTTTTTTCATTTTTCTTCCTCTTTTCTAATTTTTTATTATACAGAATAGTACAAATTAACACATTTAACCTTTGTATTATTCAAATATATACCATTTATCAGGTCTAAAAACCTCAATGTCGTATTTAATTACTTACATATTTTTCATGGACACTACCTTGTAACGGGAGTCATCACACCCTGTATAATAAGTTGGTTTTCTTAATTTCCCAGGAGTGTCTCCCAGATATTTTTTAAAAGTACGCAAATAATTTGAATAGTTATTAAAGCCTGACAATTTACAAGCTTCCTCAACACTTTTTCCCATACAAAGATATTTTTGTGACTCTGCAAGTTTTCTGATAAGCAGATAATGTTTAACAGTGAAACCCGTTTCAGATTTAAATACACGGTTTAAATGGTCGCTGTTGTAGTGAGAAAGTTCTGCTACCTGAGAAACCGTCAGTGAACTAAAGCCTTTCTCTATTATCATAAGAATCCTGTCCGTAGGGGAAATCTCATCGGTTTCCAGAAATTCTGCATAAACCGCATCAGTAAAACAACCACGCAAAAAGGCAAGTATTTTAGCAAGACTTCCCAATGTTTCCTCGTGACTGTTCTGCGTTTTGTATTAAGCAATCAGCTCTATAAATGCTTCGTGTTGCTTGGTTGACAAGGTGGTTTTCTTTGGTGCATTTGTATTTTCTTCTACCAGCCATTTAAGAGCTTCTTTTTCGGGATAAATCATTTCAAGCACTGACAAAAGCTTTTCGTCAACATTTATGATGCTTCTTATATAATCTGCGTCACTGCTTTCAAGTATAACTTTATGCGCAAGAAGACGGGGAATTATAATAAGGTCGCGCTCACAGCATTTATAGAACACTCCGTTAACCATATACCCCTTTGCACCTGAAATATTGTAATATATTTCATAGTGATTATGTATATGAGGAAGAGTGTATACATAACTGCCCTTGGTATTCATAACCGAAACGTATTGAGTTGTGTTGTCAAAATACCATTGATAATCAGTCATTTTTGCTCCTTATTTGGATAATATTAACTACTTATATTTTAAATCAGTTGGTTTTCATTGTCAATAAAATTATAGTCGCTTTTAAGGCAACATAATTAACACTTTGCCGTACTTGTTGACAAAAATCTTTAATTATGCTATAATTCCCGTTGGAAAAACAGTACTTTACGGAGGGAACGACTTGGACTTTTTCGACAATATTTTAAAAGCTGTCGGAAGTGTATTCGATGGCGGACATACCTTCTATGATATAGTTGTATTTATTATATCGGTATTTTTGATACATCACGCAGCCTATACATTGATAGGTGTTTTTTTTACAAGAAAATTTGCACCTGCAAAGAATTTTCATAAATATGCAATTCTTATACCTGCAAGGAACGAAAGCGGAGTTATAGGAAACCTTATTGACAGTATTCATTATCAGGATTATCCTGAAGAATACCTTACTATATTTGTAGTTGCAGATAACTGTACCGATAATACTGCCCAGATTGCCCGCCAAAAAGGTGCAATTTGCTATGAAAGGCAAAATCCAAGTGAGAGGACCAAGGGGTTTGCTCTCCGTTATCTGTTCCAACAGATTGAAAAGGATTACGGTATAGATTCTTTTGAGGGATATTTCATTTTTGACTCCGACAATCTTTTAAACAAAGATTACATTTCAAGAATGAATGATGCTTTTGACTCAGGTCTTAAAATAATTACATCATACAGAAACACCAAAAACTTCGACGAAAATTGGATTGCATCTACATATGCCATTCATTGGCTTCGTTCCATCCGTTTAAATCACAGAGCACGTTCTGTACTCAGATTGGCTACAAATATTCAGGGAACGGGATTCTTATTTGCCAATGAACTTGTTAAAGACGGCTGGAAATACACATCACTTACAGAGGACCGTGCTTTCACGGCAGATGCAGTCGCTCACGGGTATCAGATATCTTATAACGATGCTGCAATGTTCTATGACGAACAGCCTACCAGCATCAAGGTTGCATTAAGACAAAGGCTTCGTTGGTCAAAGGGACATCTTCTTGCGTTCCTTGAAACAGGATGGTCATTATTCAAGAATATTTTTGTGGGAAATTGTTACAGAGATAGAAGCGTAAAACGGGATTGGACTATGGCAAGGGTTGTAGAGGGTATCCGTTGCCGCTGGGCATCATTTGACACATTGGCACAATTAGTTCCGAAAAATGTGATAACACTTTTTGCATGGATTATTTCTGCCGTTATCATTCAATCGTGCTACGGGTATGCAAACGGAGTCAACGCTGAAATAATAAACAATTCAATTCTCAATCTTCCCTTTTCCCCGATGTTGCTCTTTAAAAACATTGATATTGCTCCCGGGTTTACGGCATTGTTTACAATGATGGGAATTACCCTTTTATGTAATATAATCCGCAGAATTACCGTGCATATGGGAAATGCATTTTATGCTGTATATGTCCTTGTTGCAGAACGCAGGAAAATCATAAAAATGCCACTCAGAAAGAAAATACTCTATACATTTACCTGGTTTGTATTTGATGCAATCGGTCGCTGGACTATGTATGCAGCATTGTTTATGAAGGTTGAATGGAAGCCTATTCCCCACACAAGCAAACTTACAATCAACGATATTGACACCGAAATTGAACATAATATAAACCGTAACATTGTAGATGCCGACGATTTGAAACATAAGTAATTCTTTTAAGGAGACAGATGCGTTTTGAAAAAGATAGCTAAGTTATTCTCCAAAAACAAAATATCAGAAAAAAACAAGGCAAGATTATTTCTTGCCTTACCGTTTATACTGATGGACATTTTTATCCGTATACTGTCATTTGGTGTATATTACATAAGACCTGCTATAATTCTCCCCTCTCTGATATTTTCTGCAGGGTGGATAATACTTATAGTTTCCTTGACGGAATATATCGGGAAAAATGCAGGAAAGCTTTTCTACGGAATATGCTTTCTGCTGTTTTTTGCAGTGACATTTATTCAAGGGGTATATTATACATATACCAAAACATTTCTGTCGGTTACAAACGGTGCTTCCTTAAAAAGTGCTGTTTTAAACACACATCCCGTTATAATTGCACTGAGTATCTTTCTCATTGGGCTTACTGTATATATTTATTTAAAATTTCCAAAAGGGTTTTCTAAATTTAGCATCAGAAAAATATCGTGTCTGATTGTTGTTTTTGTGCTGATTCAGCTCTTAAATCCGCTTCTTTTTGGTACGGCAAATAAAACTCACGCCTGGGATACCTGGAGAAATCCGAGAAATATATACCAAAATTTCAACGATTATAACAAATGCATTAAAGTTTGCGGATTGTATCAGTACACCTTCCGTGACATTGTTAAAAGTCTTGAATCCCCTGAAATCCAGCAAATCCCCGAGGAAATGGCTTTCCTTGAAGAAATCCACAAAGAAGCTATTCCTCACGAAGAGAATAACTTTACGGGAATTTTTGAAAACAAGAATGTGATTTTTCTGCAGCTTGAGGGAATTGACAGCTGGCTTTTAAATTCGCAGGATATGCCCGAAACCTATGCACTTTTGAAAAATTCAATAAACTTTACAAATCACTACTCATATTACAGTGATTGCGGCTCTACACTTAATTCTGAATTTGCTGTAACAACAGGATATTTGTCGCCTGTTTCATATAATAAATGCTCATATGAATTATTTTCAAACAGTTTCCCTTATTCACTTCCTTATCGTTTAAAGGAAAACGGATATACCGTAAATGCATTTCATATGAACAGCGGAGAATATTACTGCCGAAGACTGAATTATAAGAATTGGGGCTATGACAACTATTTCAGCCTTATGGACGACGAAAAGCAATTCGGCGGAGCATCAAAGTTAGACAGCGAACTGATTCTCAACAAGTCATTTTATAATAAAATGTTTTGCTCAGACACCCCGTTTATGAACTATATCATTACATATACTCCACACACCCCATTTTCATCATCTTCTTTGACTGCAAAGGCTCTGTGGAGGAAAGAAAATGGCAACCGTTCGTATCCAACCCTTTCCGAAGAAGATGTTGCACGATTCTTTGCCTCAGAAACCGACAATATGGTAAAGCTTCTGATTGAAGCTTTAAAGGAAAACGGACTATATGAAAACACAGTAATTGTTGCTTTTACTGACCACTATTTATACACACTTAAAGACCAAAGTATTCTTGAAAAATATAAAAATACACACAACAATCTTATAAATCATACTCCGTTTTTTATATGGAGTTACGATATGGCTCCGTTTGAAGTCAACAAGGTTAATTCACAGCTTGATATACTGCCTACTGTTCTTAATTTGTTTGGTATAAATTATAACGAAAATGATTACATAGGAAATGACATTTTCGACGATAAATTCAGCGGTTATGTCTTTTTTGACGACTACTCATGGTATGACGGAAATGTATATGCCGAAAAAGGAACACATAATGCATCAATGGATGAGATAATTAACCTGAAAATAAAACAAAATGACCTAACGCTGAAAAATGATTATTACAAATAGAAATGCACCTACATTCGTGTAGGTGCATTTTCGTTTAACCGATAAATTTTGAAAGCACTTCTGTTATGGCATTGTCACGGTACATAAGAACAGCTAGTAGTGATGAGTCAAGGTGTTGTTTAATGGTCAAAATAACATTGTTATCGTTTAATGCTGCTAAAACACCAATTAATGTGTAGCTTACCAATATACCGCTTAATAATCCCACAATCATTCCCAAAAGCGAATTAGCCTGCTTAATGACAGGCAGTTTTGTTATTACGTTGAGAGATTTTATCAACAAAGTAAGCACAAATTTAGTAAGAATAATAACTGCAATAAAGCTTATAACATTCACAATGGCAACAGAAGACGCCTCTGCCGTTGTTTCCATAATACCCAATCCAAGGTTTACTTGTTCATTCTTTGCAATCACGTCAAGGATAATCCCCTTTATAGCTTCACCCACGCCAAGTTTATGTAGTACATCACTGACAACAGGATACGCCAACAAAGTCAGTACAAGCGAAATAAGCGTTGATGCAAGTCCTACAATCGTTTTTATAAAGCCTCTTTTCATTCCGGTAAATGCAAAAAGTGCAATAAAACAAATTAAAATTAAATCTGCCATAGCATCTTCTCCTGACTTACTTTAAAATTTCACCATTGGAAGAACCGAGCACAAACACATTACTGTCATTTTGGAAAAATTCTATTTTCTTTATACTGTAATCGGTTTTTATAACTTTCTTCTCATCCATTTCGGGGGTGATGACAAAAATCTTTTTATCTGCCGCTACTGCTATACAGTCCTTCCCTGCGGAAATATCATCTATTATTCCTTCAAAGGTTTTTTGTCCCAATACCTGCCCCAATCTGTTGAGTACAATTACCTCAGTTGAGTTACCGTCAAATAATTCTCCACGGTCCGAAAAAGCAAGGGCAATGGCATCATAATTCGATATATCTGCATCAGCAAGCTTCTTATCCTCGTATTCATAAGACCACTTTTCCGTGCCGTCTGTATTGAAAAACTTCAGATTTTTGTTTCCCAAAGCCGCATATGTACCATTATGGTAAAACTCCACAGAGAAAAATACAGATGAATCATAAGTGTTCTTTTGAATAATATTTGCATTGGTAATATTTATGTACACAATCTCGCCAATCAGCTTATTTTCTCCCGAGGAAGCAAGGGACAGCACTATGGCATCATTATTGGGGTTAACATCGCCGTCAATAAATTCGCTTTTGCTTACGTCCCATTTAAAGATAGGCTCTCCGCTGCGGTTATAAACCATACATTCACAGTTGTATCCGTCTTTTTCGGTTGTAGCAAACAGATATCCGTTTTTGTTTACCTTTGCCATTATAATCTTATTATCCGTTTTTATCCGATATGCTTCATTGTTTTCACTAAACACAACAGCTTCAAAGGTATTTAGGTCATAACACACGGCATATTTGCCCTCTGTATACATGACAGGTTTTGTAAATGCAACATCTAAAGATTCTACTTCCCCATTTAGGTCATTTACGGAGTATGATGTTGTAGTAAGAAGAGCTACCTTATCATCAATTTTCCCTAAAATCCCATCAGAATATCCTGCGTTAGAATCATGATTTGAAGATATTATCGTACTACTTTCATCACGGCCGAATTTAAATATATCCCTGTCTCTGTTCTGATAAAATACAATAATAAACAACGCTAATATAACTATTACCGTTAAACTGTTTTTCAGTATTTTAAGTATTTTTTCTTTATTCATAATTGACCTCCACAAGCGAGAGCCCCTCAGGTGGAGCTGTTATTCCCATCAGTCGTCTGTCTTTTTTGTCAATGAGGGATTTTATATCATTTTCAGACAGCTTCCCGTTACCTACATATACCAATGTACCTACAATGATACGTACCATATTATAGAGAAATCCGTCTGCCTTAGCCCGTACAGTTATGGTATCTCCGTCTGTCCTTACAGTAAGCTCCATAAGATTTCTTACAGTCGTTTTTGCAGAGCTACCTGCCGCACAAAAGGATGCAAAATCGTGCTTCCCCTGTATTATTGAAGCCGCCTTTTTCATTTTGTCTATATCCAGCTTAACGGGATAATGCCACGCATAGTTTCTTAGAAGAGGGTCTTGAAACGGACGGTTAACAATTACATACTCATATGCTTTTGAAACAGTTTCAAAACGGGCATTGAAGTCTTCCCTCTCAATTTCACATTTATATACACGTATATCAGGAGGAAGCACCGTATTTAAAACAAACGGCATTTTGTCCGCAGGAATTGTGGTTTCTCCAGAAAAGCTGCAAACATAGGTTTTCGCATGAACACCTGCATCAGTTCTGGAACACCCCGTTATAACCGTTTCCCTGCTAAATATTTCACTTAATCTGTCTTCAATAACTTCCTGAATTGTAATTCCGTTTTTTTGTCTTTGCCAGCCGTGATAGTTTGTACCGTCATAGGCCAGAGTCATTTTGTAAGTCAATCAGAGCACAACCTTTATAATTACAATTAGTATGATAAAAACAATTGCCCCAATCAAGGCATATAAATCGTATTTCCCGAAACTGAACCGACGGTAACTTGTCCGTCTGGAGTCTGCATTGTAGCATCTGCATTCCATTGCCACTGCCAAATCATCAGCGCGCCTGAAAGCACTTACAAACAGCGGAATCAGTATCGGAATCATAGCCTTGATTCTTTTTAACGGGTTTTTGTTTTCAAAATCCGCACCGCGCGAGGTCTGCGCCTTAATTATTTTATCAGTTTCGTCAATCAGCGTGGGGATAAACCGAAGAGCAATGCTTATCATCATTACAAATACGGAAATAGGTATTCCAACTTTTTTCAGAGGAGAAAGGAGAAGCTCCAATCCGCCCGTCATAACAGTAGGCGTAGTTGTAAGAGTAAGCACCGATGAGCCTATAATAAGAAGGATAATTCTTATTGCCATTTTTGATGCCATAAATATTCCTTCTTTTGTTATTTTAAGAAATCCGTACCTGAACATTTCTTCCCCGGGTGTCATAAAAAGGTTCAGCAAGGCTGTTATTACAACAAGTAAAAGAATCGGCTTAAGACCTTTTAACATAAATTTTAACGGAATATTTGAAAGGGCGATTATAAGTGCTGTCAAAAGCACTATTGCGGTATATGCATATATCCCGTCTATTAAAAACAATGTTACCATATAAAATACAGTGAAAAGTATTTTGGTTCTGGGGTCCATTTTGTGAATCGGAGACTCTGTGTCGTAATACTGCCCAAGTGTTATATCACGAATCATCTCACTACCCCCAATTCGGTTAATATAGCAGAAACGGCATCATCAACAGTAAATATATCTTCTGGAAGTGACATTCCGTTTTCTTTCAGTAACTTAATAATCTTCGTAATTTCAGGCAATTCAAGTCCGCATTTCTGGAGAACATCTGTATCGGAAAAAATTTCTGATACATTGCCGTCTTTAATCTTTTCACCTTTTTTTAATAGAATTATTCTGTCGGTATGCTGTGCAAGGTCCTCCATACTGTGAGAAATTAAAACTATTGTTGTTTTTCTTTCTTTCCTTATTTTGTGAAGCTCGGAAAGAAGCTTTTCTCTTCCTACGGGGTCAAGACCTGCCGCAGGTTCATCGAGAATCAAAATTTCAGGCTCGGTAGCAAGAACACCTGCAATTGCAACACGCCTTTTTTGTCCGCCCGAAAGCTCAAAAGGAGATTTTTCGAATAATTCTTCTTTTAAATTTGCAAGCTTTGCACTGTTTCTTACACGGGCGTCAACCTCAGTTTCCGACAATCCTGCATTTTTCGGACCGAAAGCTATATCCTTGTAAACAGTTTCCTCAAAAAGCTGATGTTCAGGATACTGAAATACAATCCCTACTTTTTTTCTTAACTCACGGGCTGCAAGCTTATAATCATCAATTTCAGCTCCGTCAACAATTATTTTTCCGCTTGACGGCAGGATAAGTCCTGATAAAATTTGTGCAACGGTAGT